>JAEZVO010000023.1 GCA_023443125.1 Actinomycetes bacterium | reverse complement strand
ACGGCCAACGGGGCATTACGGTGTGTCATAGAACGGGTCTCCTCCCAGCACAGGCAAACGGCTTCAACACCATCCATCGTGCCGGCAGGGACCCGTTCCTTCTACCCCCAGCGAGGTGACCACAACGTCATGACCAACAACAGCTAGGGGCGCCAAAAGCTCGTGATGTCTTTCTTCGTGGCGAGCTCATAGTCGATGAGTGTTGCGAGTAACTCATAGTCGACGGGCGCACTCCACGGTTGGCGGACGAGCATGGCGGTGTGATCGGTGCCGCGCTCTTGCATGTAATGCGCGAAGTACTCCATGGTCGCGCCCTCGGGGGCTACCGACATGTGCTTCTGGGCTGCCGAGAATCCAATGATGAAGGTCCCATGGTGCGTGAACATGGGTGCGTTCCAAGCGATCCGCAGCTCGAGGCTCGGGTAGGTGGTTTGGACCCATTGGAGGACTTCAATCATGCGTTCACGCTTGGATCCTGCAGGAACGCTGCTTAGGAACTCGTGCAACGTGGTGATCGCCATAGGGTCACTCTAGCTAGGCAGAAAGCTGCGCTTAAGTGACCTCGCGTCACTTCAAGAAATTGCCCTGAGTAGGATAAATATGCCTTGAGTTCCTGGAATCCCTTTTGGGAGTGCAGCGCTCCCCTGAAGAAAGAAGGAAACGTGAATATCGAGCAACGCTTGCGGCGTGGTTCGGCGTGGTTGGCAGCGTGTCTCGCCGTGCTGTTAGCAGTAGCAGGAGGGTTTGGACTTCCGTCGGTTGCATCGGCGCAACCGTCATCGTCTGAACGACAGGTTTTGAAGTGTTACGAAGAGAGTGTTGTCCTCTTCTGTGAGCAGGATGAGCTGCAAAAGCTCATCAACCAAGCGGGCACGACCCCCACGCGGATTGAGATCGGCAACGCTATCGAAACGCTCGTGACCAAGACCCTGGTTATTCCAACAGGATCAGATATCGAGCTGGTGGACACGAACGTTGACCCCTGGGGTTCCAGCACCAGAATCATCCGCGACGACGGCAACTTCACCGGCAGCATCATCCGGGTCGAAAAGGGCGGCAAGCTCACTCTTTCCGACGGCACCGGAAACGGCGAAGGCATCATCATCGACTCCCGCGCGCAATACGACAATGTGGTGAAGGGCAGCTCGTTCTCCCCCACAATCATGGTCGAAGGTGAGCTCGTGATGAACGCCGGCACCATCACCGGCGCCCGCAAGATGAGCAGCGGGGGCGAAGGCGCCGTCACGGTGAGAGGCACAGACGCCAAGTTCATGCTTAACGACGGAAAAATCACCGACAACCACCGCAAATCTGGTAGCCAGTTCGGCGCCGCGAACGTCGCACTGACCAAGGGTGCGACCATGGTGATGAACGGCGGCGAAATCTCCAAGGGCCAATCCGACTACAGCCCCTACGCCTATGGCGAGGCCGGCGGCATCGGCGTTTTCGATGGCGCCCACCTCACTATCAACGGTGGCAAAATCACCGAAAATACGGGTTGGTCGGGCAATATCAATGTCATCCACTGGCTGAATGAAAGCAATGTGAAACCGGGCGACGATACGTCGGAAACGCGCTCAACGGTGGTGTTCAACGACGGTGAAATCACTAAGGGCAAGGCAGCCTTCGCTGGTGGCGGCATCAGCATCTTCGGCAACGCGGATGTCACGATGAACGGTGGAATCATCGACAGCAATGCTGCGCCGAACGGTGGTGGCGTGAACGCGATGGATATGTACATCAACGGTGATCCGCGCACCTACCGAGAGATCGATTCCGACGGTTCCCGCTGGACCAAGCAGCACTTTGGCGAGGGTAAGCCCGAAGAGTGGACCAAGATCTCCCCTGCCAGGTTCACCGTGAACGGCGGAGGCATCACGAACAACAGTGCCACCCGCACCGGCGGTGGGGTCAACGTGATCTCCAACGCCGTACATCTCAACGCTGGCTTGATCGAAGGAAACAGTGCCCATGATCAGGGTGGCGGCGTCTACGTTGCGACGAAGTCCTACAACGCCCATTTCATGGACACCCTCATCACCGATAACCAGGCTACCGCTCTTGGTGGTGGCATCTGGCTGTGCCCTACCGGCGGCCTGATCATGCACGTTACGAACGGTGTGGCCGTCTTTGAGAATGAAGCCACCAAGAGTTCTTCGCGCTGGCACTGGGGCGACGACATCGCGCATGACAATTACGGATCGGCGAACCCGGCCGGTTTGCGCATCGATCCACGCATGCTCGGTGGCGGTGAACCCGCCTTCTACAAGGATGGCTCGGCATCTTCGCAGGGCACCCGTTTCGACCCGGAAAACCCCGGTAAAGAGCAGATCTTCGACGGTACGAAGCATGACTCCGACGAGGACGCTGACTACCGCACCGCAATTCAGAACGAGGGCCTGAAGACCGTCGTCGACGACGCGGCGAAGGAAAACGCAAAGTCCTGGGCAAAGCTCACAATCCAAAAGAACAAGGCACCACGCGGCGCTGGTGTTGGCTCGAATGGCAGGCTCACTTTCGGTACCCCAGAGACCACCGAGCTCAAGGTCAACAAGGCCTGGAAGGACACTGAGGGCAAGGACCTTGATGCTGACGCGACTGTTCCGGTCAAGGTTCAGCTGGTAGGCAAGGTCGGCGACGACACGTCCTATATCGGCCAGCCGGTTGAGCTGAATGCTGATAACGAGTGGACATACACCTTCGAGAAGCTTCCGAAGACGAGGACCGTCGACGGTAAGCAGATCGAGGTCGAGTACACAGTTGAAGAACAGGGTGTTGAAGGCACCAGGGCCGTCAAGATGGAAGGCAACGCGAAAGACGGCCTGACACTCAGTGCTCCAAGAGCGACATCGCCGGTGACTGTGCAGCTTCTGGAATCTGCCGAAGGGATCAAAAAATCGCCTGTCGGTGAGCCTTTTGTCCTAAATGCCAAGAACGACTGGAAGCACACCTTCGAGGGTCTCCCAGAGACGAAGGACGTGTATGGCAACGGCTACATGGTTCCGCTTACCTATTCCTTCAAGGAACTGGGTGTAGCTGGATTCGAAATCACCGTTGACGGTGACGCGAAGGAAGGTCTCACCGTCACGAACACGCAGGTGCCGGTCACCACCGAGGTGCCTGTTGAGAAGGTGTGGAAGGACACTGACGGTTCTGCACTTGATCCGTCAGAAACCACACCTGTAAAGGTGCAGCTCACCCAAACCATTGGTGAAGACACATCCAACGTCGGTGACCCCGTTGAGTTGAACGCTGAGAACGAGTGGAAGCACACGTTCAAGGATCTTCCGCAGTACAAGGTCAGCGACGATAAGCGCACTAAGATCGTGTACTCGGTCGAAGAGCTTACTGTTGAGGGCTTTACCAGCAAGGTAACGGGTGACGCTGAGAAGGGCTTCATCATCACGAACACCGAGAACTCGCCGGCCACTATTGAAGTGCCTGTCGAAAAGGTGTGGAAGGCTGCTGACGGCGCAGATCTCGATGCGTCAGAAGCCCAGCCTGTGAAGGTGCAGCTCGTGAAGACAGTTGGCGAAACAACCACCAAGGTTGGAGACCCTGTTGAGCTCAATGCTGGCAATGGCTGGAAGTACACGTTCACGGATCTGCCGGTGGCTGAGAAAGTTGACGGCAAGAAGGTCGATATTCACTACTCGGTGGAAGAGCTCAGTGTCGAGGGCTTCACGTCGAGGGTGACTGGCAACGCGCAGGATGGGTTCACCATCACGAACACGCAGACGCCTCCGCGGGTGACTGCGGTGAGCGTGACGAAGGTGTGGAAGGCCGCTGATGGTAGCGAGCTGGATCCGTCGGCAACCGTGCCGGTGAAGGTACAGCTGACGAAGACACTTGCTGGCAAGACCACGCCGGTGGGGGATCCCGTCGTGCTGAATGCTGGCAATGGTTGGACGCACACGTTCACGCAGTTGCCGGTTGCAGAGGAAGTTGACGGGCAGCTGGTCGACGTCGCGTACTCGGTGGAAGAGCTGGCGGTTGAGGGCTTCATGTCGAAGGTGACTGGCAACGCGCAGGATGGATTCACCATCACGAACACGCAGACGCCTCCACCACCGACGCCGACGCCGGAACCGTCACCGACTCCAGAACCGACTCCGGGGAAGCCGAGGCCGCGGCCGTCGATGCCTCGTACCGGAGCGGACGGTGGATCTGCTGCCGTCTGGGCGGTTGCCGGGCTGCTTGGTATTGGTACGGCGTTTCTTGGCCGTCGACGCAGGTAACCGCACAACTAGACAGTTAGCCCGCTGATAACCCTCAAAGTGTGAGATCTGTTGCGGTTTTCCGCAATATATCTCACACTTTGACGCTTTTGATGGCAGGAGACCGACGACAGCAGGCCATCTGCCGTGGCCAACGGCTGAGGGCGGGCTACAGTGCAGGTATGGAACTGCTCGGGCCCCCCGCTGCTGGACAGCTGCTGATCTCCACCGAGCCTGGAAAAGGCGGCTATTTCGACCAGACCGTCGTATTGGTACTGGAACACAACGACGCGGGCACTCTCGGTGTCGTGCTCAACCGCCCGAGCAATCTCGACATTCCCGAGCAACTCTCCCAGTGGGAACCGCTGCTTTCTCCGCCGTCGGTACCGTTTCTCGGGGGCCCGGTCAATGAACAGACTGTGGTGGCGCTGGCACAGCTCGCCAATCCAGAGCTGAGCCCACCTGGATGGCAGCAGATCTTTGGCGAGGTCGGCCTTGTTGATCTCGACACCCCCGTCGAACTTGTCGATGGAGCATTCGCGCACATGCGTATGTTCGTCGCCTTGGCCGGCTGGGAATCGGGCCAGCTCGAAGGCGAACTCATTCGCGGTTCCTGGTTCCGCACCACCGCCCGCGCTGAGGAAGTCTTTGGGGTGCCCGACGACCTCTGGCGGCGGGTATTGCGCCGTCTGGGTGGTGCCGTCTCCAGGTGGTCCACATGGACCCCGCTTCCTATTCTGAATTGAGGCCGAAGAACGCCCCGACGTTGACCCCACTATGTGGTTGACTGCATCTCGGTACGTCAAATGGAGGAAACGTGACCGACGATGTGATGGACGACGAGCTGCTGGCACCGCCGAGCTCAGACATCGTGTCTGATGATTCGACGGACGAGGCCGAGAGCGACGTCGAGGCTTGGCATTTCTCCCACGGCTTCACCGATGCGCGACAGGTGGTCCGCATCTGGGTGGACGAAGAAACGCGCCACCTCGAGCGCGTAAAACTTTCTGCTCGGTGGCGCGAGCGGTTGGCGGGTCATTCGCTGGGTGACGCATTCTTCGAGGCGTTCTTCTGCGCGAACCTCCGTTTTGGGCAGTCGCGCAACCTCGAGATTCCCGAGCCGGAACCCGTAGAGGTGGAGTTCGAGGGCACGCATGAAGATCTCGAGGAACAGTATCTCGACCTTATGGATCGCATTCGTGAGCTCGACGCCCGCGCACCAGAGAATGTCCGTTGGGCAGATTTCGAAGGGGAGAAGGTTCGTGCGAGCGGCCGCGGCGGCAACGTCACGGTCACCTTGTCTCTGGCTGGGCTCACGGAGAAGGTTGAGTTCAACAAGTCCTGGCTGGCGTCAGCTGGCGCCAGCGAGATCGCTGATCAGGTGCTGAAAGTGCACCGTAAGGCATATGAAAACTATGTCCCACCCGTTTTCGTACCTGGCGAGCGGGAAGAACTGGCCGAAGAGTGCAGAAAACTATCGGCTGCTCTTCAATCAAAGATGTCCAAGGGAATCGCATGACTGACAAGAATTTGCGCAACGATACGAGTGACACCATCAACGACGCCTTAGATCGCGAGCAAGAGGCGATGTTGAACTATCGCGGTGTGCGCGGTTCGAGGAAGAAGGGCTCGAAGGGTGGACGTGGCCCCATGCCTATCGCGGGCACCGCCGGCGCTGGTGGTACTGCGACGGGTACCGCGCCGGCAGGAACACCCGCTGCAGCTCAAGGCGCGGGCAATGCTGGGCTCACCCCCACCCCCGCCTCGGCGCCGCTTCCCGCTGCGACTGAGGCAGCGGCGGCCGGGTCTATCGGCGTGATGGCTGCTGGTGGGGCAGTGCGCTTCGGTAACGAGCAACTGGCCGCATCGGGCATCGACCACTCGGAAGACCCGTGGGGCGCCTACGACAACCCGGAGAACATTCCGGGCCTCACACTGGACGAAGACGACGAACGTGCCGATGGCTCGCGGACCTCAATGGCGATGCGCGGCTCTGGCACTCGCGGCGGTAACAAAAAATCGGGCAGCGGTATGGGTCCCATGATGCCGATGCTGGGAGCTGGGGCAGGCGCCGGTGCCGGCAACGCTGGGGCAGGCTCCGCAGCCGCTGGCGGCAGCGCACCTGGCGGAGTGATGCTCCCGGGCGCCACCCTTGGAGGCGTCGGAGGAGCACAGAACCTTGCCTCCGCCCAGCAGGCTGTGAACTACCAGGCCATGAACGGCGGCGCATCGTCGGCAGCTATGGCAGGTATGCAGACCCCTCGCGCTACGGAAGCGATGTTCTCTCCTCCGTCCTCGGGCGTGCTCGCGGCCGGGGGCAGTGAAAAGAGCACCGATCCCGCGGCGTTCGCAGAAGCGATGCGTGATGCAGGCATTGACACCAACCAGCAGTTCATTGAAGGTCCCGATGGAAACCTGTACCCGAACCCTTACTACAACGGAGGCGGGACAGGAAATGGTGGATTCGGCGCACCCACGTCCAACATCGGTGGTGGCATGGGTGCTGACCTGAACGGCGACGGACATGTCTCCGACGAAGAGATGGCCCGCTGGAATGCCGGTCAAGGCAAGGTGAGCGACGGGGCCTCGCACCCCGGACTGGGATTGCCTGACGGGCGGGGCTCGTACGATGCCCCCTCGCTCGGCAGCCCTGGGCTATCTGGCGGTACGTCTAGCCCGGGCGACGGCGTGCGCCAGGGTGTCGAGGGGCTCAGCCGCGACGCTTACCGCGATGCCACGTTAGGCCACGGAGGAAGCGCCGGGCCATCGGCTTCGTCGGGTGTGAAACAGCAGGTGTCTGACCTGCAGTCCACCCAGTACTCGCACATGTCAGGTGCGCCGAGCCAGTCGAACGCCAGCTCACACAACTTCGTCCAATCTGCTGCTGGAGTTGGCCAGCGAGCTGGGCATGCAAGTGCAACCGCGAAGGATTTCTCGGTGCAGAGTGAAGAATTGCGTGGCGAGTCGAAGGCATGGGACTCGATTGCGAAAGCACAAGCCAAGTTGCGGAGTCAGCTCGACAGCCTCGTGGGCGATGCTCCCACCTTCGGAGTGATGAGCGGCATGGTGCAGCCCGCGTACGAGGAGATGCGCAATGCGTCGGTGACCTCCACCGAGCATCGCACAGGTAAGAACCAGTACACGTCGGAGCACATGGCGCTAAGCGCCGAAGCCTACGACCAGACCGAAATGCAGAATGCCCAGCTCTCTGACAGGGAGATTCCGTGATGCGTGACATTTACTCAGACCTTCAAAACCGCGTGACCGAGCTGCGCAGCACGCTCACGCAAGCGATCATGAACGACCAACAAGAGATCACGATGTCGTTGAGCATGGCATCCAACATGGGTCTCTTCGCTGCGGCAGGCACAGCCGCGGCAACTGCAGCGCAAGCGGCACTGCAGGTGGCGAGCGCGAAAGGCAATGCTGCTCTGAGCCAGATTCAATTCATCACAGCGTGGGCCGGGCAGAGCAAGGACTCGTCCAGCCGTATGCGAGACCGCGGCCACTCATGGGCGTTACTCAACGACAACGTGCTTGAGCTACGCGACCTGATGAAGAAAGTGCAAAGCCGAGGCATCAACAACGAATGGTCCGGTGAAGCAAAGCGGCAGTGGCAAACCTTCACCGACCGCCAGATCGATGAGCACGACAGGTTTGAGGAAGCCGTCGTCAAGGTCGCACCGCTGATGTTTGATGCAAGTGACGCCACGGACGAATTCCTGATGACGTTCGTGATGGCAGCCGAGGCAACGCTGCTACCGGGAAAGACAATTGCCTCGCGCCCACCGATGCCCAATCCTGCTGGCTTTGGCATTGGTACCCGCACACCCATGCTCGCAGGGCTACTGGCCACGTGCGCCGCAAAGTTCAGCGCCAATATGCACGGCCCGTGGCGCTCCCAGGCCGCGCGGATCTCCGCTCAGCTCGCCGCGGCTGGGGGAGCGATGAAGGCTAGCATCGCGCAAAGCGGGCTCTGAGTCGTTCACACAGTGCACCTCCTGTTGCCGCTAAGCTGGCGGGAACAGGAGGTGCACTGTGTCCGACGGGAAACTCGTGCTCATCGTGGATGATGATGCAGCGCTGTCCGAGATGCTGCAGATCGTGTTGCATCAAGAGGGATTTCGCACCACACGCGCGGCTTCCGGCGACGCCGCCTTGGCGGAGTTCCATCGCTCCCGGCCTGACCTCGTCCTGCTGGATTTAATGCTGCCGGGTATTGACGGCGTCGAAGTATGCAGACAGCTTCGCCAGCACTCTGGAGTGCCCATCATCATGCTCACGGCCAAATCAGATACCGCTGATGTGGTTGCTGGCCTCGAAGCGGGGGCCGACGACTACGTCGCGAAGCCTTGTAAACCGCAAGAGCTCGTGGCGAGAATCCGCACGCGCCTGCGTCGCACAGCCGACGAGGGGCAGGATCAGCTTCGTATCGGCGATCTTGTGATATCGGTGGCGGCACATTCTGTGAAGCGTGGGGAGCAACACATTAACCTCACGCCCCTCGAATTTGATCTGCTTCTTAAGCTCGCTAAACGCCCGAATCAGGTCTTCTCCCGCGAGGAGTTGCTCGATGAGGTCTGGGGATACCGCAACGCAGCTGATACGCGCCTCGTGAACGTGCATGTGCAGCGGCTGAGGGCCAAAGTTGAGAAAGACCCGGAAAACCCGGAGATCGTCATTACCGTGCGTGGCATTGGCTACCGTGCAGGCGAATCTGCACAGGGGTAGCGAGGGCCCCCGCCGAGCATTTCGCGTCTGGTGGTCGTCGCTTCCGTTTCGGGTGCTCGTCACCACGATGCTATCCACACTGGTGGTGTTGGGACTCGCAGGGTTTTTCCTCATCCACATGGTGAGCGGCGGCGTCGTCAGAGCGAAACGCCAAGCTGTCATGAATGAGGCGAACAGCGCCCATGCGTTCATGCAGCAGCAGCTACGAGGATCTGACGCCCGGAGCATGGCCGTCGCAGAAGCGCTGAACCGCCTGGCGGAACAAACCGGCGCACAAACCACGCAGTACCGAATGGTGATTCAATCATCCACCTCCACGCTCGTTTCCGGCGGCCTCGAAGCATCGTCGGTGCCTGAAGCGCTGAGCAAGAAGGTGCATGAGGCCGACGGCATGTACATCACGCCGACTTCCGTGCAGTGGGCTGACCCTGCCAAGGCGAGTGAACCAGGATTTGTGGTCGGGGCCAGCCTTATTACCGCGACGAACGAGCGAGTCCCTGTCTACTATGTCTTCCCCATGACGGCAGAAAGCCAAACCCTGCAACTCATCCAAAACGCAGTGATCATTAGTTTCACGCTGCTCCTGGGCGCCATGCTCGTGATCGTCTACGCCGTGACGTGGCAAGTGGTCACCCCAATTCGACGCGCGAGCGACACCGCGCTGAGGCTTGCCTCTGGCCAACTGGACGAGCGCATGGAGGAGCGAGGCACCGTCGAGATTCAAGCGCTCGCATCCTCGATGAACCAGATGGCGGGTGAACTACAAACCCGCATCCGTCAGTTGGAGAGCCTTTCGGCTGTGCAGCGCCAATTCGTGAGCGACGTGTCACACGAGCTTCGTACGCCGCTCACTACGATCAAAATGGCCTCAGACCTGCTTTACGCCAGCCGAGACGACATCGGCGTCGATTCGCGTCGGACGGTGGAGCTGATGTGGAGCGAAATTGAGCGGTTCGATGAGCTGTTGGCCGACTTGCTGGAGATCTCCCGATTCGACGCAGGAGCGGCTGTGCTCGCACTCGACGAACACAACCTCACACGGCTCGTCGAGGAGGAAATCGAGGCGCAGCGTCCGCTCGCTGAACGCCAGGGCATTGAGTTGCGCATGCAGGTGCTGAGCGACGATACCCGCGCGGAACTCGACGCCCGACGCGTGCGGCGAATATTGCGCAATCTTCTCGGCAACGCAATCGACCACGGGCAAGGCAAACCGGTCGTGGTGACGGTCGCAGCTGACGAGGACACCGTCGCGTTGACGGTACGCGATCACGGAATCGGCCTCGACAACGATCAATCAGCGAAGGTGTTCGACCGATTCTGGCGTGCTGACCCTGCCCGAACCCGTGTGGTCGGGGGTACCGGGCTCGGGCTTTCTATCGCGCTGGAGGACGCCAAGCTCCATCGCGGATGGCTGTCTGCGTGGGGGAGGCCCGGAGGGGGAGCGCAGTTTCGCCTCACGTTGCCCCGAACTCGTGACCACAAAGTGCTGGTATCACCGCTCCCCGTCGCGCCTACCGATGACGAAGGGAGCGTCGAATGAGAATTCGGGTACTGCTGCTCATGCTCGTCCTCGTGTGCACGGGATGCGCGTCGATCCCCACCGAAGGCCCCATCGAAGAGGTTCCCATTCCGGAAGACTCGGCGGGCATCGAAATCGCTCCACAGCCCCCGCGAGGCGACGATGAGCCTGCACAAATCGTCGAAGGCTTCTTGCTTGCCATGTCGGAAGGCGACGCCACATATCGCACAGCACGCGCCTACCTCACCGCTGACGCCGCCACGCGATGGGCCCCTGAACGCTCAACGCAAGTGTTCCAAGGGTCTGTGGTGGAGGGCGACGACCATTATCTCCTTCAGGGCGTCTTGCTCGGGGAGATCGACGACACAGACCGGTTCCAGCCGCGCGGAGAACCGCTACGACACGACTTTGGACTCGTCGAGGAAGATGGGCAATGGCGCATCAGCAATCCGCCCGACGGTGTGCTGCTGTCCAGATACCTCTTCACCCGCAACTATCGGCAGGTCACCATCTACTTCTCCGCGTTGCAGGGCGACGTTGGCGTGCCTGAACTGCTTACGATTCCCGAAACGGAAGTGTCACCCGGTCGAATCGTCGAAGCTGTGCTGCGCGGACCATCTGAGCGCATGAGCAGCGTCGTGCGCAACGCCATTCCGTCGGGAGTCAAACTCGGCGAGGGCGGCGCGAGCGTCGACGAAGATGGAGTCGTGGCGGTTGATTTCACGGGATTGGCACTATCGATGCCGCCAGAGCAGCGACGGCGCCTCGGCGCGCAGCTACTGTGGTCGCTCACTTCGGTGCCACGCGTCACTGCGCTGAAGATCACTGTCGATGGCACCCAGTTCACCCTGCCTGGGCAAAGCGCCGATGGTGTGCTCGAATTAGCAACGCAGCAAGGATATTCAGTGCTGTCGAGGACGTTGTCGCAAGACCTCTTCGCGGTGCAAGACCGCACGCCCGGAATGCTGAATGACCACGGACGATTCGTGCCGTTGGCGGGCGAGTTGCCGCCATCAGCGGAGGTAGCCATCTCTATCGACGGCACACAGATGGCGTTGATCGGGGAAGACCGCCAAACTGTGTCCGTCGGACCGAGAGATGACACCCTGACTCCCATCACACCGGGATTCACGAACATTCACGACGGGCAATGGGCGCTGGGCTACTTCTATGCGCTTGGCGACGACGCTGAGGGCATGACCAGAATGTTCCGGGTGTCGGCGCAGCATGAAGTGGAGGTGATGGACGTCCGCCTACCGGCAAGCATGGCCCTGCGGGGATTCTCGGTGCACCAGACTGGCGCCATGGCAGCTGTCTTAGGGGAGCGCAATGGAAGCACTCACCTCGGGCAGATGGTTGCTTCGCAGTCAGGTGTGCTTGATCGGTGGCAAGAGCTACCGCCCACCGGATCGAGTGGGCAGTCGATCACCCGCATTGATGATGTGCAGTGGAACTCGGAGTCCACGCTCGTGCTCGCAGGCGATGTCGATGAGAGTTGGGGCGTGATGGTTGTCAGCTCGGATGGGGCGTTCGTCGAAGAGATTGGCAGTTTCCGCGAGCCCATTCAGGGCGTCGCCGCGTTACCACGCCAAGGTGGTGGCCTGATCGCCTTGCGTGGCAGTGGCGGTGCGGTGTGGCGGTACACCGCGCCAAACCGGTGGACGCCCGTCGACGTCAAGGTCGCCGATTTGGCGTTCGCTGGCTGACCGGCAAGCTGGCCCTGTGGAGAATGCAAATCGGCGAGGCTGAGTGGACACACTGTGGAGTGTGAACATCATTGATGCCCTCGCAGATCTGTTGCTCGGTGCGCAATGCCCTGGATGCGACGAACCGGGCTGGGGATTGTGCGGAGCGTGTGCCCTAGCGCTCGACGTCTCCCCGACGGTTGTTGAGCGCCCCGGTGTGCCGACGATCGTGGCGGCCAATCCGTATCGGCCCTACTTGAGCAAGATCATTCCCCGGTACAAGGACGACGGCGCACTCCATATCGAGCCGGCACTCTCGAAGCGTCTCGCCGTGGCCGTCAAAGCGTTGCAGCTGCCCAGTGATACCTGGTTGGTGCCCATCCCGTCGCGCCCGAGCGCGGTGCGGGCCAGAGGGTTCGATCATGGAGCTCGCTTGGCAGCCGCGGCGGCTCGGTCGGTGGGGCTTCGCAGCCGGCGGGGGCTTCGTCGAACTTCAAGGGGCGCCGACCAACTCGAGCTCAGTCGTGCGTCGCGCAGCCAGAACATGCGCGGTTCGATGCGCTCGACGATGCGTGCCGGCAGGGTAGTTGTCGTCGACGACATCGTCACCACCGGTGCCTCCCTCGCCGAGGGCATTCGAGCCCTGGAGCGCTCGGGCGTCGACGTGCTTGCCGCTGCCGTGATCGCGAACGTCGATGAACTATCGCAATCGTGAACAAAATCGCGACCCTCGTCACCAGCTTTGGCAGTAGGCGGTAACGTTGTCATATGGAACAACCGCAGAGCTCAGCAACACCACTGAACTTTGCGGTTTCGCGTTTTCTACTCATGGAGGAGTCATGGACATCGTCGTCACCGGCCGGCACTGCAACCTCAGCCCTGAGCTCAAAGAGACCGTTGCCGAACGGCTCGAAACCGTTGAAAAATTGCGGGATCGGGTGATCCGCTCCGAGGTCGAGTTTCACGCTCGCGAGGCCACGAAAGATCCCGAAGACGCTGTCGTTGTGCAAATCACCCTGCGCAGCAAGGGCCCGGTTGTTCGGGCAGAAGGCCGGTCGTCTGACAAGATGCTCGCCTTCGAAGCGGCGCTGGATCGGTTGAAGGCGCAGCTTCGGAAGGCCGCAGACCGACGGAAGAACCACCGTGGGCTCCGCACAGCGATCGGCGATATTGCTCCCATCCCGCCCGCGCAGGAGCCACTGGAAGACGATGCGGTGCCGGAGCAGGAAGTAGCTGGTCTCGTCGTCACGGGAGATGGCCCGCTGGTGGTACGTGAGAAGGAGTTCGACGCAGTGCCGCTCACGCTCGCGCAGGCTCTCGACGAGATGGAACTCGTCGGCCACGACTTCTTCCTCTACGAAGATGCTGAGACGGGCAGGCCGTCGGTGGTCTACCGGCGCAAGGCATACAACTACGGCGTCATCCACCTGAACGTCGACAAGTAACCTATCCAATCTGATCGTTCACGGGCGTTCGGCGTAGTCACGCTGGACGCCCGTGAACATTTCCACGCGTATTGCGCGACGGCGCTAGGATGGCGAAGGCATCTGTTGTGCAATCGAAGGACACTCGACGTGGGTTTCATGGAATTCCTGAGCGGCTTGGGCTCTGGCTCGCAGCTGAAGAAGCTGCAAAAAGTGGCAGACCAAGTCAATTCGATCGAAGAAGACTTTCAAGCCCTCTCCGACGCGGAACTCCGAGCTGAAACAGACAAATTCAAGGAGCGCGTCGCCGACGGAGAGTCGCTCGACAAGCTCATGCCCGAGGCCTTCGCAGCGGTGCGTGAGGCGTCGGTGCGTGTGAGCGGCAAGCGTCACTTCGATGTGCAGCTCATGGGTGGCGCCGCCCTGCACTGGGGCAACATCGCTGAGATGAAGACCGGTGAAGGTAAGACGCTGGTCGGTACGTTGCCGAGCTACCTCAACGCGCTGTCGGGTAAGGGCGTGCACATCGTCACCACCAACGACTACCTCGCCAAGTACCAGTCGGAGCAGATGGGCAGAATCCATCACTTCCTCGGGCTTCGGGTGGGCGCAATCTTGGCGCAGATGACGCCGGCGCAGCGTCGTGACGCCTATGCTGCCGACATCACCTACGGCACCAACAACGAATTCGGCTTCGACTACCTGCGCGACAACATGGCGTTGCGCAAGGAAGACATGGTGCAGCGCGGGCACCACTACGCCATCGTCGACGAGGTCGACTCGATTCTCATCGACGAAGCCCGTACGCCGCTCATCATCTCGGGCCCCGCACAAGACTCGAAGGAATGGTTCCCAGTCTTCGCCCGGATGGTGAAAACGCTCACGCGTGACGAGGACTACGAGGTCGACGAAAAGAAGCGCACTATTTCGATTCTCGCCTCCGGTATCGAGAAGGTGGAAGACCGCCTCGGCATCGACAACCTCTACGAGTCCGCGAACACCCCGCTCATCTCGTACCTGAACAACGCCATCAAGGCCAAGGAACTGTTCAAGCGCGATAAAGACTACGTCGTGGCAGGGGAGGAAGTGCTCATCGTCGACGAGCACACCGGCCGTACCCTCGAGGGACGTCGGTACAACGACGGTCTGCACCAGTCGCTTGAAGCGAAAGAATCCGTCAAGATCAAGGACGAGTACCAGACGCTCGCCACCATCACCTTGCAGAACTACTTCCGCATGTACGACAAGCTGGCCGGCATGACGGGTACCGCGAAGACGGAGGAATCGGAGTTCCAGAAGATCTACGGCCTGGGTGTGATCACCATTCCCACCAACAAGCCGATGATTCGTATCGACAACCCCGACCTGATTTACCGCACGGAAGAGGCGAAGTTCCAGGCCATCATCGACGACGTGGTGGAGCGCCACAAAGCGGGCCAACCCATCCTCATCGGTACGGCTTCCGTCGAGAAATCGGAGCTTCTCTCGGCAATGCTGAAGCGCGCAAATGTGCCGCACAACGTGCTCAACGCGAAGTATCACGAGCGTGAAGCATCGATCGTGGCGGAGGCAGGCCGCAAGGGCGCCGTGACCGTCTCGACGAACATGGCTGGTCGCGGTACCGACATCATGCTCGGCGGTAACCCCGAATTTCTCGCTGACCTGCAGCTTCGCAAGCAGGGTCTCGACCCCCTCGAAACGCCCGAAGAGTACGAAGCACAGTGGCCCGACACGCTCAAGGCGCTCGAAGAACAGGTCGCCAGCGAACACGATGAGGTCAAGGAGGCCGGTGGTCTCTACGTCATCGGCTCCGAGCGTCACGAGTCTCGACGTATTGACAACCAGCTGCGCGGCCGCTCTGGCCGACAGGGTGACCCGGGAGAATCCCGCTTCTACCTGTCCCTGGCCGATAACCTGATGCGCCTATTCCGCCCCGAGCTTCTCGAGCGGGCGATGACGATGCTCAACGTGCCCGACGACATGCCCATCGACTCCAAGATGGTCTCCAAGCAGATTGAGGGCGCCCAGAAACAGGTGGAGAGCCAAAACTTCGAGATGCGAAAGAACGTCTTGAAGTACGACGACGTCATGAACCGTCAACGCCACGCCATCTACGGCGACCGCCGACGCGTGCTCGACGGCGTCGACGTCTCTCCGCAGCTGCGCAAGACAGCGGAACGTCTGGTCTCCGACGTGGTGACCGAGCACACCGCAGGCTTCGAGGAAGACTGGGACCTTGAGCAGATGATGACCCAGCTCGAGACGCTCTACCCAGTGAGCATCTCGCTAGACGAGCTCGAGGAGGACCTGCCCGACCAGGCAGGCATGGTGGAGCGCTTCGTCGACGATGTCGATCAGGCCTATGACCGCCGCGAGGAAGAGATCGGCGAGGAGCGCATGCGCGAACTCGAGCGCCAGGTGTTGCTCACCGTGCTCGACCGCAAGTGGCGCGAACACCTCTACGAAATGGACTACTTGCGCGACGGCATCGGACTGCGCGCTATGGCCCAGCGTGATCCCCTCACCGAGTACCAGCGTGAGGGCGGCGACATGTTTAACGCCATGATGGGCGCCTTCATGGAGGAAGTCACCGGCTTCTTGTTCCACCTTGAGGTGCCGAAGCAAGACGACGCCGACGCTGACACCGGTGCTGGCGACATGGACGACGAGACGGCAGCCGGTAGTGATGCTGAACCACTCGCGAAGGGCTTGGAGCGCAAGGAGACGGATCGCAGCTCACTGCAGTACTCGGCTCCCGACGAATCTGGTGAGGCCACGAAGTCTGGTGCGCAGGCGACAGCCCAGAAGAAGCCCGGACGAAACCAGCCGTGTTACTGCGGCTCTGGTAAAAAGTACAAGGTCTGCCACGGCGCGAAGCAGTGACGCGCATCACGCACCCAGAGGACGCGGCGCTTAGGCTCCGAGAACGCGAAACTCGGAGCAGCGCCACTGCTTGAGTAGATCGAGGCGCATCACGCACACGAGCCAGCGGCCGTGTAAGGACACTCTGATGCAGACTTCGGCGGCTGTCGACGTCGGCATTTGGCAACGCCAGGAGCCGATGGTCGATCGCAGAAATTGGCCCGATTCTCTCCCCTCCGCCAGGCTCTCGAAGGCATGCGCGCTCAGGTGCTGGCGCAGGTGGTGGAGGGGACGTCGGCCAAACAGTGATTCGACGACGGCAGTGGCGAGCGCAATCACTTGACGGGGCGGCGGTGACCCGGCGCTGCGGGGGCGCTGGACGCCCGCAGGTGTACTGGTTTTGTGAAGCATGCTCCCACGCTAAATGCGGGAATAGCCCAACAACTAGGTACTACAAACCGTCGGACAACACTTTCTTCTCGCCCCGTAATCGGCGAGGAAGAGCCGTTAGCTTCCACCAAACATGAGCAGCAGCCCACCGACGGTGAACACCACCATCACGAGCAGCAGCGGTAGCTGGCGCATCATCACCTTGCCGGCCGGGCGGCGCAGAGCAACATCGTGTGTGACGACAACACCGAGTACATGTCCGCCGACGATGAGCAGCACCTGGGCCCAAGCCACGAACGTGGGGAAAGCGAACAGATCGACGTTGGGGCCAGCCTCCGCAAAGCCGAACCAGTTCTGCCCGGTGCCAAGGGGATCGTTGAACCTGATGGCGGTGCGTTGCCCCTCGAGATACAGGTAGGTGCCGTAGTGGGCGAGGCAATATCCGACGATCAGCGGCACTAAGCCAGGGGAGAGACGGTTCATCGTGGAGCGCAGCCCCTCACCCTCGTCGAGGAACTTGCAGCCGAAGGCGTAGAGCGCCGCGACGAGCGCGATCGTAGCGGCCAGCCCTATGGTTCCCAGCACCCAGGCGGGCGTGGTGACGTCTTGGACCATGCGCTGCCAACGAGGCGTGTTGGACATGGCATCGAATGCGGTGCCGCCCAGCAGCACCACCGCGACGGCGTACGTCGCCGTCGGCGGGACCCAGCTCGCGAGGTTGCGCACCGGATTCATCCGCTGCACCACGCCATCTTTGCGTTTCCACGGCGACAAGCTCGCCACCGTCGTTCCATACACTTCGAACGGATCAGCCCGTTCGATCCAGTGCGGACGTACGAAATATCCGACGATGCACCACGCCACCCACAGCCCAGCTGCGATGCGCAGCGCTGGCAACGTGACGCCTTGGGGGAGCACGAGCTCCATGTACAGAAAGCCCGCGAGCGCGAGCGCCGCGGGGGCGCGGGAGCCAGGGCCGTCGGGAGCTACCTTCGCGCTACCTCGGAACGCCAGGAGCGTGCGAATGGGGTTCGTCGCTTTATACGCCTTCCCGAGGAACACCGAGAAGACAACGAGCCCAACCCATAGCCAGACGTAGATGAAGCCCACCACAGGATTGTCAATACGGTCAGCGCCGAAGATGAGCGCGATTGCGCTGAGAATCCAGACTGCCCCCACTGAGGTACGAGCGATGATGCGCCCAGGAAGGCTATCGATTGCTTTGGTGAGACGCGGCATGGGCACACCGTCGTCATCTTCAAATCGCGAGCGCTTCCACGCAAAGAATAGAAAGTAGAACGTGACGAGTAGCACCACCGCCGCAGCGAGCAGCACGAGCCAGAACGGAAGCGGGAGGTCTGATCGCGATGCGATGCCGTGGAGAAGAATCATTCGACCACCAACTTCATGTACACCTGGTTGGCGCCATGACTTTCGATTTCGTAGGCACCCGCCATGTTGGCGGTGAAGGTGATCTCGTGCGGTTCGCCGGCTTTTGTAGGGAACGAGTGCTCGTAGCCGTGGACATGGATGTCGTCGTCGTAGGCCGTCGTCACGATCAGGGTGAGCTCGGATCCGAGCGGAACCGACTGCTTGATAGGCGTCGCGATCCCGCCCTCGGGAACATCGAGGTTCACTGTCACTGGTTCGGCGGAGCCGGCGCCGCCGCACGCGGTGAGGATCAGCATCGAGGCGGTCGCGGCGAGCATCGTTCTACGTAGCATGCGCATCTCTTTCTTTCGACGAGACGACCGTATCGGAAAAGCGTCGAACAATCAGCCTGCGTGTGGGCGCGTAGCTCCGGCGTGTCCTCGAACGTGCGCCTACGCTTGGTGTGTGGCTAGAAAGCTTGTGTTCATTCCCATTGCTGCAGCAGAGCTCCCCATGCTCACAGGGGAGGTGCCCATTGAGCAGCGTCGCGCATACACAGTGACGCGTGATCTGCTCGACGAGCTGGGGTACACGGAGGACATGTCCGAAGATGCCGAGTACGCAGCCATGGTGTTGGCATCCATCTCCGGGCTAATCGAATTCGGCGAGCGCGTGGTCATCGTCGCGGAGGTCGACGCCGCGCTCGTTGAAGCGGGCGAAGACTCGGCGAACGGCGAGTGCCTGCTCGTGCGCTGCCCGCATGAAGCCATGACAGCGTGGTTCGAAGACGCACCGGGGGTGGAACTCCCGACCGTGCCCGCAGGCTCGAGTATCGACGACGCCTGGGAACTGCCGGAAGTACAGGCCTTGCTGCAAGAACATGACCTGCTATGGAACGACGTCGTGGAGTACCGACGCGGCTAGTTCCGTAGTCAGCGTGTCAGCCACACGCGAGCACGGCGCTCCATGCCGGCAAACGCTTGAACGATGAAGGGCTCCACCTGGGCCTCGACTTTCTTGCCCACGAGCGGAATCTTGACCTTGAGCTCCCCTTCGTAGTCGCCCACAGTGCCTGTACTCGTCGGCGCGAGCTTCGACGTGGCGCTCGCCTCGACGGGCATGCCGGGCACGTCGACGTTCACCGTCCCGGGAATGGTGCCGTCTGAGGACTCGTCGGAGATGGCCATGAGAATCGAAACCTTCACCGTCTTGCCCAGGATTTTTTGCACGTGTTCGGGTGCGGGCAGCATCATATCGACGCGCGTGCCGACGTCGCCGACTGCGACAGTATGCTGCACTGCCCCCGCGTGTTGGGCCACGTCCTCGAGGAAAGCCTCGTTGCGCAGTAGCGCCGCGACGTCGCGGGGTGGGGCTGGGTAGGAGTGCTGAAACGCCAACTTCATGGCGCATAGTCTAATGGTCCGTGTGCACGGGTTCTGCACGGAAACGTCGCACTCCGCGTGCGGGCGCGCGCGGAGAACTACCATGGGGCCATGCGGATCGACTTGCACACTCACTCGAATGTCTCGGACGGCACAGACTCACCCACGATGTTGGTGCAAAAAGCTATTGCTGCGGGTCTGGACGTCGTGGCGCTGACCGACCACGACACCTTCGCCGGCATCACGGAAGCACAGGAGGCTGGGAAGCGCTCGGGGCTTCGCGTTCTGAATGGGCTCGAGATGTCGACGAAATTCGAGGGGAAGTCGGTTCACTTGCTCGGCTACGGCTGTGATCCGCGCAACGCAGACTTGAAAGCAGAACTGGCTCGCATCCGCGCTGGGAGAACGGAACGCTTGCCCCGCATGATCGACAACCTGCGTGCCGCAGGCATCGACATCAATATCGACGAAGTGTACGAGCACGCGGGAGACGCGTCAGCGGTTGGGCGTCCGCACGTGGCTGACATCCTGGTGCAAAAAGGAGTGGTGGCGAACAGGACGGAGGCGTTCCAAACCTGGATTGGGGAAGGCCAGCCCGGATATGCCGAACGCTATGCCTGCCCGCTGGAGGAAGCCATCGACCTCATCCACGGCGCCAGGGGCGTTGCAGTGATCGCTCATCCGTGGTCGCGCGGATGCCGGCAGGTGCTCACCGCGGAGGTGCTGGAGCGACTCATTCGGGAGCATCAGCTCGACGGTATCGAGGTGGAGCATCAAGACCACAGCCTTGAAGTGCGGGAACTGCTGTTCCAGATGGGCGCCCGGCTCGGGCTCATCCGCACGGGATCGTCGGATTACCACGGAACCGGAAAGGTTAATCATGAGCTCGGGTGCAACACGACGAGGGTGCAGGCGTACAACGAATTGATCGCGCGGATTCGTCGGCGAGGCGGCGTCGTCTAGCGTGTAGGCGCGAAGTCGACGCAAGACGCTACGCTGGAGCGCATGACGATTTCGACCCACTTCGATCCTGAAGCATCGCTCGCACGTTCCACACAACGCAGCCAAGCCATTGAACAGGAGATCACCAAGGATCCCAGCAAGTTCCGGATTCTGACGGGTGACCGCCCCACGGGCAACCTGCACATCGGGCACCTGTTTGGGTCGCTGGAGAACAGGGTGCGTTTGGCGAAAGCGGGCGTCGAGACGATGGTGCTCATTGCCGACTACCAAGTCATCACTGATCGTGACGGCGTGGGCCCCATCCGAGATCGTGTCTACTCCCTGCTGACCGACTACCTCTCAATCGGGCTGGACCCAGACAAGGTCACCTTCTTCACACACTCCGCGCTGCCGGAGCTGAACCAGCTCATGTTGCCGTTCCTCTCGCTGGCCACCGACGCAGAGCTTCGGCGCAATCCAACAGTGAAGACGGAGTTGGAGGCCACTGATGGACGCCCTATGTCTGGGCTGTTGCTCACCTACCCCGTGCACCAGGCTGCCGACATCTTGTTCTGCAAGGCAAACCTCGTGCCGGTCGGCAAGGACCAGCTGCCGCACCTCGAGCAGGCCCGTGTCATCGCCAGGCGTTTCGACGAGCGCTATGGGCGCGCTGACGAGGCCACACCCGTGTTCCCCGAGCCCGAAGCGCTGCTGAGCAAGTCAGGAACCGTGCTCGGTCTCGATGGTGCGAAGATGAGCAAATCCCGGAACAACACCATCGAGATTGGGTTCACCGCCGACGAGACAGCCAAGCTGATCAAGCGTGCCGTGACTGATTCCGACCGCCACATCACCTACGATCCCGAGCAGCGCCCTGAGGTGTCCAACCTCGTCAACATCGCAGCGCTCGCGCTCGACCGCGACCCCGTCGACGTTGCCGCCGAGCTTGGCGACGCTGGAGGAGGCGGGCTCAAGAAGCTCGTCACGGAGGCGCTCAACGAGTACCTTGCGCCCATCCGCGCCCGTCGTGCGGAGCTGGAACAAGATCCGGGCTTCCTGGAAAGCGTGCTGCGCGCTGGCAACGAGCGGGCACGCGAAATCGCGGTACAGACCCTGGAAGAGGTCCGCACCGCGATGCAGATGGTGTACTACTGAGCCTTCCTAGCGCCGGCCGCCGTCACTGCGACGGCGGCTGCGCCTTATCGTGGGGCTCCCGCACTACTTCGACGCCGTTGCGCACACGACGGCGTCGACGGGGCTTCGAGGAGCGGGTGCGACGACGCTCCCGCTGCCCGTGTGGTTTCTCCGCGTTCTTGTCTCGTTTGGGTGGCGCGGTGGCGATGCGACCCTTCGTTCCTTCCGGGATGTCGAGGTCAGAGTACAGATGGGGCGACGACGAGTACGTCTCGACAGGCTCCGGTTTGCCTAGATCGAGGGCCTGGTCTATGAGCTTCCAGCGATGCACATCTGCCCAGTCGACCAGCGTCACGGCCACACCGTTGCGCCCGGCGCGGCCGGTGCGGCCGATACGGTGCACGTAGGTGGCATCGGTGTCAGGGCACTCGTAATTCACGACGTGCGTCACGCCGGTGATGTCAATGCCACGGGCTGCGACGTCGGTGGCGACGAGAACCCGAATGGTGCCCTGGCGGAACTTCTTGAGTGAGCGTTCCCGAGCGGATTGATTGAGATCGCCATGGATGGAAGCAGCGGGAAAGCCTCTGTCTACCAGATCTTCGGAGAGGCGCTGTGCTTCGCGCTTCGTACGCGTGAAGATCATCACCTTGCCCGCGTCCTTGGCCTGAATAATGCGCGAGACCACTTCCGGCTTGTCGAGCTGGTGGGCCTGGTAAATAAACTGCACCGTGTCCGGCACCGTCGCCTGGGCGTTTTCGCCTTCAGCCCGAATATTGATGGGCCGGTTCAGGCGCGAGCGCGCTAGCGAGAGGATCTGGCCGGGCATCGTCGCAGAGAACATCATCGTCTGACGCGACTTCGGTGTGGCATCCATGATGCGTTCCACGTCGGGGAGGAAACCGAGATCGAGCATCTCGTCGGCTTCATCGAGCACGAGCACCTGGATTTCTGTCAGATCGAGTGCGCGTCGCTGGACGAGGTCTAGCAGGCGCCCGGGGGTTCCGACGACGACATCCACGCCCTTATCAAGCGCTTCAAGCTGGTCGTCGTAGCTGGTGCCGCCATAGATCGTGAGCACGCGGGTGTGGAGGTTTTTGCCGGCCGTTTCGAGATCGCGGCCAACCTGGACGGCGAGCTCTCGGGTGGGGCACACGGCGAGCCCGCGCGGCTTGCCGTGCGTGGGCGCGTGGTCTTCTGCGAGGGCTTCGAGCCGGTGCAGCATCACGGTGCCAAAAGCCAGCGTTTTGCCGGTGCCGGTTCGGGCTTGCCCAATCAGATCCGTGCCTCCCAACGCGAGGGGGATGGCAAGGGCCTGGATGGGAAATGGCTTGACGATGCCCTCGGCAGCGAGTGCCTCTGCGATGGGCTCGGCGACGCCGAGATCCAGGAATGTGTCGTGTGCTGCCTGCTCAGTCAGGGTTCAACCTCTTGTTCGAACAACGCGGTGCGCTAACGCGCATGCCCGGGCAATCTGCCCGAAACCTGATCCTATCAGCGTCCCGCTTTGGGGCGGCTCAGACGCGACCGAAACCTACAGGCCTTGCGTTGGGTGAACCCAGCTCTACATATCCGACACGGTCTGCGGGGATAAGAATCTTGCGGCCTTTCACGTCCGCCAGCTCGAAGATGCCGTTGGACTCGACGGCCAAAGCCAGGCGGCTGCTGATCTCGTCGGCAGATTCCTGCGTTTCAAGCGTTATCTCCCTGGCCACTTGGATGATGCCGAGCTTGATCTCCATGATGCTCCTTGTACATGAATGAGTAGTGCCCTTGTTCACACTAGCGGGCAGGGTCAAACGTCGACGCGAGCGACGGTGACAGTGATGTTGTCTTTACCACCTTGTGCGTTTGCCCAATCCACGAGCCCCTCGGCGATGTCGCTGGGGCGCTCGGAGCGCGCTCGGAATTCCTCAAACGCCGCGGCCATGGCCTCGGGCGCGCTCGCGTAGTTCCACAGCCCATCGGTACATAAGATCAGCCAGCCTGCAGTGGCAGGCTCGTGGTTGGTGACCGATGGCGTGACGTTCGACGCGTCACGTCCCAGCCACTTAGTGATGGCATGTGCGTGGGCTCCTTGTTCCGCGTCGTCGCGCGACATGCCGAGCATGATGCGTGCCTGCGCCATCGAATCGTCGGTACTGAGTAACGTGCAGGTGCCGTCGTCCGCCACCCAGTACGCCCTCGAATCACCAATGTTGGCGATGGATATCCATCCGGTTCGTACGTACGCGGTGATGAGTGTGCAGGCCGAGGGCTCTCCGCCGACGGTGGCCTCCAGCACGTGCTGATGGGCTTCAGAGAAGGCCTGCACGAATGCAACGTTTTCGGGTAGACCCTGGGCGAGGCGGTCTTGCAGTACGTTCACGCAGCGTTCGACGGCGACCGATGACGCGATCTCAGAGCCTGCTGCAGTTGATACGCCGTCTGCAACCGCGATGAGGGCGATGGGATCGTCGGCCACATCTCGTACTGCGATGCACAGGGCGTCTTGGTTGGATGCGTGACGAAGCCCGACGTCGCTGCAGCCGGCCACCCATGCTGCGGGCATCCGAGTGTAATGAGCGCGCTCGGATTTTGACATCACATCTCCTGGCTCACGAAGGGTCACTGTGCTCTCAATCTAGTGGCATGAAGGGGTCGTTTGCCCAGCGGAGCGCGCGAGTCGGTGTGCAAGTTGGCCAACTGCGCGGGGCTAGGCCCGACAATATTGTCAGTGGTACGTGATTCCATAGTGGCATGTGGACGTTATTGCCTCCTCAAGCCGTACCTCACCACGAGCTCGATGCCATCCAGCGTGGTGTGAGTGAGCCCGTTGCGGGTGTCACCTGTGTGCTTGGCGGGCCAGGCACGGGCAAGACGGTCACACTCGTCGAAAGCGTGGTGCGGCGTGTGCAAGACGGCGCACCGTTGTCGCAAGTCGCTGTGCTGGCAGGCTCTCGGCAGGCAGCCCAACAATTGCGAAGAGCAGTCATCGGGCGCCTTGGCCAAGCACAGACGCAGCCGCTGTTCACCACGGTCCATGGCTTAGCACTCGGGTTGCTTCGCTTGGCCGAACCATCCGACGAGCTTACGTGGGCACTGCTGCGAGCACCCGAGCAAGAAGAACGTATTCGCGATCTTCTGGCGCATGGGCGCGCCGAATGGCCCGCGTCGTTGCAGTCAGCGTTGGGCACTCGGGGCTTCGCCCGCCAACTCAGGGAAGTCCTCGCCCGTATCCGCCAGCGTTCGCTCGACGAGCACGACGTCGCATTGCTCGCCAAAGAACGCCAGAGCCAAACGCTCAGCGCCATCGCCGATTTTCTCGACGAGTACCTCGCCGTCGGCGATCTCGAGCAAACTCTCGACTATGCGGAGCTGGTGTACCGCACCCGCGTTCTGCTCCACGATCCGGGCGCTCACGGCATGGTGCGCGAGCGCATCTGCGAGGTCTTCGTCGACGATGCGCATGACCTCGACCCGGCCCAAACCGCCCTGCTCGGTGATCTCGCCATGCTCGGCATCCCCGTCACGGTGTTCGGTGATCCCGACCAGGTGGTCAGCGAATTCCGTGGCGCCTCGGCGCAAGGCATGCTGGGCCTTGCTGAACTTGAACCTTCTCGGGTCGTGTCGCTCGTCCATGACCACCGTCACGCTGTTGCTGTTGTGGGAAGCCTCAACACATTGCGCGGGCGCATCGCTGCATCGACGGCTCGCGTGCCGCTCGCACCGGTGCGGAGCGAGGAAGGCGAGATCAGCGTGTCGTTGTTCTCTTCAGAATCAGCTGAAGTCGCGCACGTCGCCGATGGCATCCGTCGGACGGTGGCTGCAGGGGCATCATGGGCCGATATCGCTGTGATCGCACGGGCAGGGAAGGCGCAGCTCATGCCACTGACGCGAGCACTACTCAGGCTCGGCATTCCAGTGGAAGTCGCTGCCGACGAGTTGGTGCTCGCCGAGGATGAGGCGGTGTCGGCGCTGCTCGCCGCGTTGTGTTTGGCAGCCTCGAGCGACGAGCCCACCGACGAACAAGCGCGAACGTTGGCGCTCTCACCATTGGTGGGGCTGGATGCCATCGCGCTTCGACGCCTCGAACGCCACGTCGATGGTGACGGCGTGTGGGCCAAGATGCTGGGTGCTGACGCTGAGGGGGAGTGGGCTAGCGCACGAACTGTTGCTGACACCGTGAAGCGCATCTCCTCTGAGCTAGAGGGCGGGTGTGGCGTCGCCAATGCGCTGTGGGAGGTGTGGTCGTGTACGAATTGGCCATCGGCGCTGCACAACGCGGCGCTGCGCGGAGACAGGCATGCCAACCATCACCTTGACGCCGTAGTCGAACTGTTTGAACGCGCTGGCCACGAGCCGGTACTGAGCGGCGCTCCTGGCGTATGGAAGTTTGTTCGCGACTTAGAAGGCCAAGAAATCCCTGCCGACACCGGCAGAGAATCGAGCATCACCGGCACCGGTGTGCTCGTCACCACGGCCCACCGGGCCAAGGGACGCGAGTGGCAACACGTTTGGGTTGTGGGCGTGCAAGAGGGGCGATG
Organism: Actinomycetes bacterium; assembly: GCA_023443125.1. Lineage (GTDB taxonomy): Bacteria > Actinomycetota > Actinomycetes > Propionibacteriales > Propionibacteriaceae > Arachnia. The sequence continues at coordinate 10,214 of JAEZVO010000023.1, read as the reverse complement.
GCCGCAGGCAGCCCCAGGCGGGCAGATCCTTGACCCAGGGCGTTTGCTCGATGGGGCACCCCGCACGATTGCGGAGCACCTCCAAGAGGAGCGCCGACTGTTCTATCTCGCCTGCGCCCGCGCCCGTACTTCCTTGCAGGTCAGCGCCGTCGCCAGCGGTGATCTCCAGCCCTCACGGTTCCTGACAGAGTTGGGTGTGCCTCTCGTAGAGGTCACCGGGTTTCCTGAGCGCCCGCTCACGTCCCAGGCTCTCGTCGGTGAGCTGCGGCAGGTCCTCGCAGATCCGGAACGTAGCGCCGTGCTGCGTCGCGGAGCGGCGGCGAGATTGCAGCGTCTCGCAGCAGAAGGCGTCGCCTCAGCCAACCCATCCAACTGGTGGGGGGCGCCACAACGTCCACCTCTGGCTGGCCGTGCAAGCTTGCGCCTGAGCGGCTCGGCGCTCGAGGGCATCCTTACGTGTCCGCGCCAGTACTATCTAGCTCGACGAGCACGGGCCAGGCGCCCGTCGAACCAAGCAGCAAGTTTCGGCAGCCTCATCCATGAGGTCGCCCAGAATGCCCAGACGGACAACCTCGACGCAATTGGGATGCGGGCGTTGCTTAACGAGCGCTGGGGCACCGTCGACTTCGCTGCCCCTTGGCAGGAAACCAGCGAGAGGGTACAGGCCGAGGACATGATCGACCGGCTTGCCGCGTGGTTCCCTCAACAATCGGCCACCTTGCTCGGCGTGGAGCAAGGCTTCGAGGCTCGCGTCGAAGTGGAGGGGCGCGAGGTGCTGTTGCACGGTTTCGTAGACCGAGTTGAGTTGCTGCATACGGAGGAGGGCCCGAAGCTCCGCATCCTTGATTTCAAAACAATGCGATCGAAACCCACAGCAAAATCTTTGGCTGCCAATGTGCAGCTGGGGCTGTACCAGTTGGCTGCGCAGTCGGGTGCCTTCGAGGCGCTTGCGCCTGGTGTGCGCGCAGTGGCGTCGGCGGCCCTGGTGATGCTGCGTGTCGACGCATCTGGGTTGCCGCTGGTGATGGAGCAGTCGTCGTTGACGGCCGCTCCGGAATTGCCAGACGAACCGCTGATCGTCGGCCCGACGTGGATGCACGATCGCATCGCATCGGCCAAGGCCGTGCTGGAGCGTGGCGATTTTCCGGCGACGCCCGGTGATGCGTGCCGCATGTGTGAATTCCGCTCGGACTGCCCCGCGATTCAGGAGATAGCGTGATGGAAAACACCGATCAACTCTGCGAAGCACTCGGTATCGAGCTGAGCGATGAACAGCTTGCTGCGGTCACAGCGCCACTTGCGCCCGGCGTCATCGTCGCCGGCGCGGGGACGGGTAAGACGACGGTGATGGCAGCCCGCGTGGTGTGGCTGGTGGGCACTGGGCAAGTGCGCGCCGACGAGATTCTCGGGCTCACGTTCACGCGCAAGGCTGCCGGCGAGCTAGGGGAGCGCGTACTCGCGGCTCTCGAACGTGCCGGGCTGCGCGCAACGGGTTCAGATGAGGGTGTCCCCAGCGCCAGCACCTACGATTCGTTCGCCGCACGCATCGTCGCCGAACACGGACTGAGAGCAGGCATCGACGATGCCCCAGTATTGGTGACGGGTGCCACGAGCGCGAGGCTCATGCATCACGTCGTGGCCCGCTCCGTCGGCCCCTATCCGGCACTCGCGGAGTACTCGATGCCCACCATCATCGAACGCGCTCTGAAACTGGATGCCGAGTTGCGCTCGAACCTGGTGGAACCTCAGGAAGCGCAGCAATTCACGACGGATGCGAGGGCACAGTTCGTTGCCGCACCTGGCTACGGCAAGCAAGGCTCCAAACCATACAAGTCCATGATGCAAGCTGCAGAACGCTGTACTGAGCGCCTCGAATTGCTGCGCATCGTCGAGGAGTACCGCGCCTATAAGCGTGAACTGCGGGTCGCCGAGTTCTCAGATCAACTTGCAACAGCCGCCAATCTGGCGCTTGACGTACCGGCGGTTGGAGAAGCGTTGCGTGGCCAATACGCCGTCGTGCTCTTGGACGAATACCAAGACACCTCGTCTGCACAAGCTGTCATGCTGAGGGCGCTCTTCGCTGGCCATCCGGTCACCGCCGTCGGCGACCCGTACCAAGCCATCTACGGTTGGCGCGGGGCAGCCGCGAGCAACATCCCCGAATTCCAACATGAGTTTCGCGCCGCCACTGCACACGCACTGTCAGTGAACCGTCGTAGCCACACCACGATCCTCGCGGTGGGCAATGAGCTCGCCTCCACCATCCCCGGTGACGAGGGCGTCGAACTCCGAGCCCCCGCGGGCACACAGGCAGGCACCGTCGAAACGTTCCGCTTCGACACGGAAGGTGAAGAGCTCGACGCGATCGCCGAGCATATCCTGCAGCTGCAGGACACCTGCGAATGGAAACAGATCGCCGTACTGTCCAGGCGCAGGAGTCTGCTGGCCGCAATGCACCAACGCTTACAGGTGCGCGGCGTCCCTACAGAGATCGTCGGATTGGGTGGATTGCTGTGGCTTCCCGAGATCGTGCCCATTGTCGCGCTGCTTCGTTTGCTCGTCGATCCGCTCGACAACCCCTCCATGGCGACGTTGCTCACCGGGCCACGATGGAACATTGCGCTTCCTGATCTGGAGCTACTGGGGCGGCACGCCGCACAGCTCGCAGATGGGGGAGAGCCGTGTCTGCTCGAAGCAGCGGAGCATCGTCCCACAGGGCTCACCGAGAATGGAGAACGCATCCTGTCTTCATTCATGCAGGTATTTGCGCGCCTGCGGGAGCACGCTGCAGAACCCGTGGGCGACCTGCTCTCGCAGGTCATACGCGTGCTAGGGGTCGAGGAGGAGCTGCGCGCCCGCAACCTTCCGACGGATCAGCTCGACGCGTTCGTCGCCGCCTGCAGCGACAGGCCAATCGTCGCCGGTGACGCGTCGCTCGCGGGGCTGGTCGCTTTCCTCGATGCCGAGGCCTCGGACGGCGAAGGTCTCGAGCAGGCGGTGATGTCTGCTTCGAACTCGGTCAAGCTCGCGACGGTGCATGCGGCGAAAGGCCTCGAATGGGACCACGTGTTCCTTCCCGCACTGAACGAAGGCGTGTTCCCGTCGACGAATAAGAGCGGCAACTGGGTCACTCGCGCTGAGCTCCTCCCGAGTCCGCTGCGCGGAGACGCCCACTCTATTCCGCAACTTGGGGAGTACTCAGACGCAGCGCTCAAGCAGTACGTAGAAGAGCTCAAGAGCGAGCATGAGCACGGAGAAGATCGGCTGGCCTACGTGGCTGCCACGAGGGCCAGAAAGCGGTTGGTGGCTACGTGCCATCGGTGGGCGAACCAGGCCAAGCGGGAGCGAAAGCCCTCGCGGTATTTCTTGGTCTGCGAGACCGAAGCGCGACGCGCAGGCACCGCGATTGATGCCACCACCGGCTGTGACAACCCAGGGCTGGACGCCAGTGTTGCATTCGCCTGGCCGGCACCACATGACGAGGACGATCAAGAGCGACAGTCGCAAGCTGCGGAGCTCGTACACGCCGCTGAGCGGCATCATGGTGCGGAAGACTGGGTGCTGGAGTCGGGGCGTGTTGCAGATGAGGAGTTGCGTCAATTTCAGCTCTGGGATGAGTCCGCGGCTCACGTGCTGACTCGGCAGCGGCGACGAGAGATTCGTCTTCCACAAGGGCTCTCGGCCACACAGCTCATGCAGCTGCGCGACGACCCGCAGGCATTGGCAGAACAGCTGGTGCGTCGGATGCCACGCAAGCCATCCTCAGCGGCGTCGCTCGGTACGGCCTTCCACGATTGGGTGCAGCGCCGGTTCGAGATGCCGAGCGGCTTCGATGAGTTTGAGCGTCAACCGCCGGCACTACAATCGCTCATCGACGCCTTCGAACGCGGACGATTTGCCAGCCGCACCCCGTTGGCGTGCGAGGTGCCCTTTTCGATGGTCGTCGGCGGTTTCCAGATCCGTGGCCGTATGGATGCCGTCTATCGCTGGGAAGGGGAGTTCGACGAGCTCGTCGTCGACTGGAAGACCTTCGACGCCCCCGCCGACGAGCTGCAGCTGGCGGTGTATCGTCGCGCTTGGGCCGAGGCGCGTGGAATCGCACTAGAACGCGTCGGAGCTGCGTTCTACCACGTACGTTCCGATCGGCTGGTGTTCGCGAGTGCCCCGCCGGAACTCGTCGACGCAGCCGCTCAGCTGCAACGTTAGGAGCACCATGGACTGGGCACAGCGATCCCAACTCGAGCGCACACCGGACCCAGTACTTCCCGCGGAGGTACATGAGGTGAGTGGTGATGGGCGGGTGGCGCTCGAGCCACTGGCAGGTGCGCAGCCAAGGGATACCGACGTGCTCGTCGGGGCCGTTGACGGCATCCGATGGTTCGCCCGGTACTCCCCAGAACCAATGGGTCCCACCGTGACGTTCCGGGAACTACCCGACGATGTCGTGGCCACCGCGTCGGCGCTCGTTCGCTGGCACATCGAGGCGGTTGCGTGCGAGCGCTGCGATGGGGCGACGCAGCCCTCGGAAGGGGGTCAGCGGCGCCGGTGCGCCACCTGTGGGCACCTGATGTTTTTCCGAACGGACCCGGCGGTGATCGTCGCAATCACCGACCCCGACGAGCGCATCTTGCTCGCCAGGCACGTCAAGTGGCCGAAGGGGAGAGTGTCCGTGATTGCCGGATTCGTGGAGGTGGGGGAGTCTCTGGAGCAAGCCTGCGCACGCGAGGCGAACGAAGAAGTTGCGCTCAGCTTGCACAGCATCCGCTACTTCGGCAGCCAGCCATGGCCCTTTCCCCGCTCGCTCATGCTTGGGTTCACCGCACGTACCGATCATCCTGAGGCGGTACGTCCCGACGGGCAGGAAATAGTGGAGGCCAGCTTCCTCACCAGGGAGGAGCTGGCCTCACGCATCGCAGAACACTCGATCACGCTGCCTGGCACGGCATCCATTGGTCGGGCACTGATCGACAGCTGGTTGCAGGGCTAATGCGCGTGGTGCAGCGTGATTACTGTGCCTCGTGCAGCTTCGCCGTTTCGTCGTGGATGTGGCTGGCCACCTCGGCCAGCTTTTCGCGGTGTGCAGCGGCGTGGTGGGCGCAGAACATCAGCTCGCCTCCGCTGCGAAGGAATACGCGGAGGTACGCCTGGGCGCCGCAGCGGTCGCAGCGGTCGAGGGCTGTGAGCGTCGGGTCAGAAAGCGTTTCGGTCATACGACACCTCCGGATGAAGAACCATCGTTACGTCATCAACGATAACGTGCTTTGCCAAAGTATCCAGCGGCTCGAGGGCATTTCGCTGCCAGCAAAGTCATATCACCACAGATAGGGTGGATCGGTGCAGGTTTCTCAGAGAAAGCAACAGCATTCGCGCGATTACGAGGCGAAGAACCTTCTTGTCCTCGAGGGGCTCGAAGCTGTCCGTAAGCGTCCGGCCATGTACATCGGTTCGACGGATACCCGCGGCCTCATGCATTGCTTGTGGGAAATCATCGATAACGCCGTCGACGAAGCACTTGCAGGTTACGGCGACCGCGTCCACATCAAACTCGAGCGAGACGGGTCCATCGTCGTGCATGACACCGCGCGAGGCATCCCCGTCGATACCGAGCCGAAGACGGGCCTGAGCGGCGTCGAGGTGGTGTTCACCCGACTGCATGCGGGCGGTAAGTTCGGAAACTCGTCGTACAACGCCACGGGCGGCCTCCACGGCGTCGGCGCATCGGTAGTGAATGCGTTGGCGTCGAGGCTCGATGTGCAGGTGGATAGAGGAGGCGCAACCTGGGAGATGAGCTTCCAGCGTGGTGTGCCAGGCACCTTCGATGGCGACGGGCCGAACGCGCCCTTCACGCCTGCAAGTGGCCTTCGCAAGGTCGGTAAGGTTGCCAAATCAAAGACGGGCACGCGGGTGCGGTACTGGCCGGACCGCCAGATTTTCCTCGCGGATGCCGAGCTCAACGTTGATCATCTTCGCGACCGCGCCCGCCAGACAGCATTCCTCGTGCCGGGGCTGGAACTCATCGTCGAAGACCACCGGACGGACGAACCCACCAACGAGAGCTTCCTCTTCGCCGGCGGTATCACCGAGTTTGCTGACTACCTTGCCCCTGATGCGGCACTCACGGAAGTACTGCGCCTTCAGGGTCGCGACACCTTCACCGAAACCGTGCCGATTCTCGACGAGAACGGCGCCATGACTCCCACCGACGTTGAACGCGATCTCGACGTCGACATTGCTGTTCGGTGGGGCACTGGGTACGACACCAAGCTCAAATCGTTTGTGAACATCATTGCCACGCCCAAGGGCGGCACGCACGTGTCGGGCTTCGAACGCGGCCTTACGCGAGCATTCACCAAGTCATTGGACGGCACCCGCATCCTCAAAGCAGGCGAGGAAGTGGTGAAAGACGACTGCCTGGAGGGTCTCACCGCGGTGGTTACGGTGCGTTTGGCCGAGCCTCAGTTTGAGGGTCAGACGAAGGAAGTGCTCGGCACACCGCCGGTGTCCCGCCTCGTCGCCAAGATCGTCGAACAGGAGTTCTCTGAATTCCTGCAGTCGACGAAGCCCGCAACCCGCACCGTCGCCCGGCAGCTCATGGAGAAGGTAGTCAACGCGTCGAGAACGCGCGTGGCTGCCCGCGCCCACAAGGAAAACCAGCGACGCAAGACGGCGCTGGAGTCGTCGTCGATGCCACCGAAACTCAAGGACTGCCGCAGCACCGACGTGGAAGCCACCGAGCTGTTCATCGTCGAGGGTGACTCCGCGCTGGGTACCGCCAACGTCGCACGCGACTCGGAGTATCAGGCGCTGCTGCCCATCCGTGGCAAGATCCTCAACGTGCAAAAGGCGTCGGTGGGCGACATGCTCAAAAACGCCGAGTGTGCGTCGATCATCCAGGTGGTGGGTGCCGGATCTGGGCGGTCCTTCGACCTCGACAGCATCCGTTACGGCAAGGTCATTTTCATGGCTGACGCCGACTCGGACGGCGCCCATATTCGCACGCTCCTGGCGACGCTGTTCTTCCGGTACATGCGCCCGATGGTGGAGGCTGGTCGGGTGTACTCCGCGGTACCCCCGCTACACCGTTTTGAGCTTATTCGCCCTAAGCGCGGCTATGACAAGTACATCTACACCTACACGGAGCAGGAGTATCAGCGGAAGCTCGCCGAACTCACGAAGAAGGGCCAGGCGTTCAAGGAGCCGCAGCGTTACAAGGGTCTCGGCGAGATGGACGCGTCGCAACTGAAGGAAACGACGATGGATCCCTGCCATCGCACGCTGCGACGCATCACCGTCGACGATATGGAAGCAGCCGAACGTGTGTTCGAGATGCTCATGGGTAACGACGTCGCACCACGCAAGGAGTTCATCGTCGACAACGCCTACACGCTCGATCAGGAGCGCATCGACGCCTGAGGCGCGCGCCTCAGCGCATGACCTGCCCCGCCTGAGCGGTGATGGCCGCCGGAATGTCGGGGATGGCGGGCAGCTCGAGTGGATCGTCGGCGCGACGGGTCAGCTCGACCACCGCGCTGGAGAGCTTGCTCGACGACTGCGAGATCGACGCCTGCGCCGTGAGCAGTGCGTCGACGACCTCCTGGCGGGCGCCACGGCCGTATTCGAGGGCCTGGATCATCGACTCGGTCTGATCGTCGAGCGATACCGCTACCTCGAGGATGGTCTCCGGGCGCAGTGTGGGGGTCTGGATGGTCTTTGCGATTTCACCGGCAGCCCGTCCCGAAGCCTGTGCGTAGGCGCTGAGCACTTCGTTGGCGCCATCAGCCACCACTTGCTGCATCGTCGCCGCCTGCTCGGCCTGCATGAGCAACCCCCATTGCGCGATGGTGAGCTTCATCGTCGGAATGGTGAGGTTGACCATGAGAGCCAACCGCTGGCCGAGCCCGTAGTGCAGTGAGCGGGTGTTGCGCACCTGTGGGCTCGTCGACCATGCGACGAACAACCGCTGCTGGAACTCGTTGATCCGCACCTCCATGGCGGAGACGAACTCGGAGAGCCGAGAACGCTGCTCTTCGATGTCGCGATGGTTGGGGTCATCGGGGCTGATCACGGCCTGATCGAGCGCAGCGACGGCCTGATCGCGGACACCCTCCATGACAGCGATGGTGCCGATGAGCTGGCTGATCGCATCCTCGTTGGCCTTGTAGAGCTCGTCGCAGAGCACGACGTTGCGGCGCATCTCCCGCTGGCGGGTGGTGAGCTCGCCCGCGATTCGGTCGAGCTGCTGCTCGACGGTCTGGGCCTCTTCGAACAGCATCTCGACGATGTCGCGACCGCGCTGGAAGATACCCCGGACCGAATCCATGAACCGGTTGAATGCGTCACGCACCTGAGGGATCGTCGGATCATACTTCTTGCGGAACGAGCGCATCGAATCGTTGATCTGCTGCATCATGTTGGTCAGCTCAGGGATCTCGACGGGGCCAATCTCCTTGAAGATGCGCGCCACCTGCATGTTGACGCCCTCGAGGGCCTGATGACCGAAGTCGCTCAGGAGCTGAGTGATATCGAGCATCTTCGGCAGGAGCTGCACCGCAGCCTCCTGCGCCTGTTGTTGCTGGGTGGGGCTCAACATGGCCATGCACGAGAACTCACCGGCTCCCTGCCCAGGAAGACGTGCTTCGTCGGGGGAGACCTCCAGGTCGCGCGAGGGCGATTGAGCGATCTCGTGTGCTGCTTCGGCAAGCTTGGTGTCGGCGGCCCCCTTCGCGGGTGGGCTGCCTCCGGTGATCGCAGAGAAGTCGATGGAAAGTGCATCGGCGGGCTCGGCTGCTGCGTACGGATTGTCGGTCATGGTGCGTTCCTCTCACTTGCAGGTGGTACGGCCGCGCAGGCACTCGAGCAGCGCGAGGGTGACTTCCGAGTTGGGTGCGGGGACGGTGATGAACTGCTCGGCGAGCGGCAGCGTTTCGAAGACGGACATGTCGTTGTAGGCGGCATTCACCGACGACCGGAAGCCGTACTTGGTCCAGGCAAGCTTTTGGATCTCCTCGTCCTTCATCGCTTCGATGAGACGCTGCGCATCGTTGTCGATGGCCAGAATCGGATGGTCGAAGTACACCGTCGGATCTGTCTGGCTTCCACATTTGATAGTCTCGCCCATTTTGGGGATCGCGGGTAAAAGCGCCGATAAAGCAAGGCTTTAGGCGGTTTTACTTGGGATTTTTCTGCTTCAAAGGGCCTAAAAGTAGGACTGTTTGAGGGGTCTGATTAACCACTGTGTGGGGCTGCGCGTTAGGGAGTTATCCGCGATTTTGAACCCGCGTTAGTGAGTTGTCCGTGAACGTTAGGGAGTGCGTTTTGGGCAGGAAAAAGCCCATCGAGCCTAGGTGGCTGGTGGGCTAATGCGACAGGTAGCCGATCTTAGTTCGAAGAGGTTTCCTCGAATTCCTGAAGAGTTTTGAACACGCGTAGCGTCTCGATGCCTCCTTGGTTAAGGGTGTCGAGGATGAGATTAGTAAGTACCTCGTGTTGTTCAGCTATTGTTGGGCTTGCTTGGAGTGGGTAAGTGATGGTTCTGAATCGGTTGATGGGTTTAGATTCTTCTCGAGGTCTCAGAAGGCTTCCTGACCATGAACCTTCATTTTTACGGATAATAATAGGTTCATCATGACGGGAGACAAGGCTCAACTGTAGTTCGGTATCTGAGGTAGGGTTGAGAGAGCAGGAAAGCTGAGATGCACAATTGAATGCTTCGCTGATAGCTTTCTCGATTTCATTCTGTGTAGTCTCGTCGCGTTGATTAGTGTACAGAGGATCTTCATTATCTTTTATTGATACACCTTCTACAGACAGTTGTATCGCGACACCAATCGTTCCGTCGAAACCAATTTCAACAAACGCATGTAAACGGTTTGATTTTTGTGTCCCTATGTAGCCACGATCACCGATAGACAGAGGGTAAAGGATATTCCCCAAGAATGAGTATCCCTGAAAGAAGGTGAATCTTTCCAGATTAATCTGCTCTGAAAACTGCGGGATCGATCTTTTTTCAACTCTTTCTATAAGAGGCGTATCAGGAGTCAGAATCAATACGAGTGCGATGCCAGGGAACTCCTCCTTTGCTTTACTGGCAAGTTCATCAAGGAGCTGTGTTTGCTTCCTTTCTTGTTCACCACCAAGATCAAACGCAGCTCTGTATAAATCACGTAGCCCTCTTTCGTTGAGCCATACAGTACTCGAGCCTTTACGCACGGGCA
>JAEZVO010000018.1 GCA_023443125.1 Actinomycetes bacterium | reverse complement strand
AGCGGTCAACGAGTGTCTCTCGGTCGGGTGGCAACACCCCCCGGACCATCAATGGCAGGGCGAGACAGCCATGCCCGACCGAGCGACCAGATCCCCGACGTTCGAGGACTCTTCCAAGGTAACGGGGGGAGCCCGGGGTTTCGACACGGCCCTTCGGGCCGGCTCAACCGCCGGGCTGCACGGGCCGCCCTGCGCCGACCGTCGAGCAGGCGACGGGCGTTTACCCCCCCCGATCATCGAGTAGGCGACGGGCGTGTATTCCGATCATCGAGTAGGCGACGAAGTCGCCGTATCGAGATGCACGGCGGGAAGCTAACCCGATATCCACATTCGTTTGCAAAAACAGGCCAAAATCGCCCTCCACGGCAAACGCGTGTGGATATTGGGTTAGCCGAGCGGTGATACAGGCCGGTTTCGATATGCACGGTGTGGTTTCGATACGCGCCCTACAGGCGCTACTCAATCACCGGTGGTCGGTCCAGCGGCTACCAACCACCGGAGCTGATCACGCGGAGGCGGTGAGCACCTCGGCAAGGGCCGCGACGAGGGGCTCAGGTAGGCGGGTCACCTCGTCGGGGGTTACGCCGCGCACCGGGGTCTCGCGCAACGCTTGCACCGCGCGCAGCGGCGACGAGGCGTCGTCGAGAATGCGTGCCGCGGTGTGTTTGTGGGCGACGGCCGTCTGCGCGCGCTCCAAGATCACCTGGCAGCGGGCGCGCACGTCGTCGTCGGGCATCACCTCGGGGGCGGTCCATTCCAGCGGCGAGGTGCGTAGCGTCACGCCGGCCTCGCGCAGCTCGTCGATGCCGCTGCCCAGCAGCCGAACCCGCCAGGTGCGGGTCTCCGGCAGAATGTGGGTGGCGCCCGTCGGTACGTCGACGGTGAGTGTGCGCGTCGCATCGTGCCAAGTGATGCGCGTCGTGACTGTCGCGGGGTCGAGCGCCCCGTCGTCCTCCACCAGCGTGTAGCTGCTATCGGCGCCGGGGGTCACCCACACGTCGAAGTGCTCCGGCAGATCCGCGGGACGGGTGCCGCGCGCAGCCAGCGGGATGATCGCCCCCTCGCGCGCGAGTACGGGAATGGACTCAATGTCTCGGTGCATCGTCACATACCGGCCTCCGACGTACCGCAACCCAGTGAATACGTCGACGAACTGCCCCTCGGGAAGCCAGGTGTGCGTGGCCGCGAGCTGGGTGACATCGTCCACAGGGGAGGTTACGGGGGCGACAATGAGCTGACTGCCGAACAGGTACTGGTTCGGCACGTCGTAGGCCCCATCACTCAGAGGGTAGGCGTGGTACATGGGCTTCAGCAGCGGGGTGCCGTCCGCCCACTCCGAGTAGAGATACGGCACCAGCGCGTGGCGGAGCCGCAGGAAGGCGCCCATCACGTCGCTCACATCGTCGCGGTACTGCCACGGCTCCTTGCGGGAGAACTCGTCGTTGCTGGAATGCAGCCGGTTGATGGGGGAGAACACCCCAAACTGCAGCCAGCGCAGCGCAAGCTCGTCGTCGCGCACACCGAGCAGGTGCCCGCCGATGTCGTGGCTCCAGACGCCGTAGCCGATGTTCGCAGCCGTCGCCGTGAACTCAGGCTGGAACGCCAGCGACGCCCACGACGAGACCACGTCGCCCGAGAATCCGACGGGGAAACGATGCGATCCCGGGCCCGCGTAGCGGGAGAGGATCAGCGGGCGCTGACCCCGTCGCGCCATATCCACCGTGTGGAAGTAGTTCAGGAGCCACAGCGGGTCCATGCCGTTCTGGGCGACGGAGCCCTGCTGCCAATCGATCCACCAGAAATCGACCCCCTGCGCCTCCAACGGGTGATGCACCGCCTCGAAGTACGCCCTTCTAAACGCCGGATCAGCGAGATTGAAATCGACGGGCAACTCGTCGCCCGGTTCTTGCCCCACCATCTCGCACACCCGGTGGTACGCATCCTCGAAGGCCCGGACACCGTCAGCGGGATGCACGTTGAGCGACACGGCCAGCCCGCGCTCGTGGAGGCCCTGCAGGAACGCCTCGGGGTCGGGAAAGAGCTCACGATTCCAGGTGTAGCCCGTCCAGCCGTGCCCAAAGCGGCGCTCCACATCGGTGATGTGCCAATCCATATCGATGACGGCCACGCTGAACGGCAGCTCGTGCTGCTCGAACGTGCTCATGAGCTCGTTGTAACTGTCCGCTGAGTAGCGATGGAACCTGCTCCACCAGTTGCCGAGCGCGTATCGCGGAATGAGCGGCGTGGGGCCGGTCAGCCGGGCAAAATCAGCCAGCGCCCCCGCGTGATCGCGATCGTGGACGAACACATATTGATCGACGTGCCCCTCGCGCGGCGCGACGAACTCGTCGCCGGCGAGCACCTGGAACGACGCCGAATCGTCGAGCACGCTGATGCCGAGATCGCTCAGGATGCCGTCATCCAGCTCGCAACGCCCGTCGACGGTGTCGAGCGTGCGCGTGGTGCCGCCGAGATTGATGGGCTTGTTGAACAGTCGCGCAAAGGGGTTTTTGAAGGGCTGGCCGAAGCGCCAGACCGCATGGTAATTCGATCGCGCCCGAACGGTGAGCCCGGAAGCGCTGGGTGAGGCGCCGTCGTAATCCAGCTGGAACGCCTCCGTGATGATCTGCACGCCGTCGCCGCGTTCCTCAACCACCATCGACGTGTGTTCGATGGGGCGGTCGGTTACCACCTGGGTGGGGCCATCGACGAAGACACCGTCCGCGTCCCACTCAAACCGTACAAGTGCTTCGCCAAGCACCTGGATTCGCCACGTGGGGCCCTGCACCGTCTGCTGTTCATGCCGCATGCCTCTAACCTACGGGAGGCGCACCCGAGTAGCACGCGCGGGCGATGCTGGCCCCGCAGTCGCGACGGTGGCTAGGCCTTTCGGATGCCTGCTTCGTCGAGCATGGCCAGCGCCTCATCTTCGCCGTCGAAGAGCTCGTCGCCCTCCGCCATGTATGCCGAGGTGTACGCCTCGAGCGCGTCCTTATCACGGTGCTGCCCGCGCAGCGCGTCGCCCAGCCGCAGCCAGACGTACCCATTGCCGAGACCATGTTGCGACTGCATCGCGTACCGGGCCGCGTCTTCGGCCGCCTCGTACTGCTCGAAGCTGAGGCAGACATCGGCCAGCGCGATGTACAGCATCAGCGCGTGCTCCCATTGGGTCTTAGGATCGGGCAGCAGGCGGAGCCCCTCGATGTACTGCTGTGCGGCCTGCGCCTCGTCGTCGCGCTCCACCAACTCGTCGCCGGATTCCATCAGCTGCACCACCCGACGGTGGGTAGCGTCGTCGAGCTGCATCTGCGGCCTGCCCGTTCCGGGGTCGGGCACCTCGATACGCGGTGCCCCAGCGGGGCTCGCCGGCGCTGTCTCCGGCTGCGCGTGGGAACGGTAAAACTCCAGGTAGGCGGGGGATTCACCGTCGAAGATTTGTGTGCCCTTGGCTTTCACGATGGCGTCGAAATATGCGAACGCGAGATCATCCTTGCCAGCGCGGAAGAAGAGCTTCGCCTTCACGAAGTCGACGAGCACGCGTGACTCTTCGGTGTGCGGCGTGTACGCCTGCTCCAGCAGCTCGAGCCAGCGTGCGGCATCGGCGATCTCACCCGCGTCGACGGAGGTGTCCGTGATGCTCAGCGTGAGCGCCTGCGGGTATAGCTCCCAGCTGAGCTTCGGCTCGGGCAGCAGGGTCCACGCCTCCTGCCATTTGCTGAGTGCACCGGGCAGATCGTCGGCATTGCGGGCACGCACACCGTCGGCAATCAGTTCGTCGAGACGGCCTTGCAGCTCGCCGTCTACAGCTGGCCTAGTCATGCTCTAAATCCTAACCGCCAATGTCTTTCGGTTCGCCCTTGAAATCTCGAAGCTCCTTCAACACATCAGGCTCGACGTCGCGTATGTCGACACCGTCGGGGAGCGTCACGGGCGGTTGATACGTCATACCTGATGCGCCCATGATGCGCCCGTCGCCCTGATTCAAGACGCCCGGCTGGAGGATGTAACTGTTGGGGTCGTTCATCCACTCGCGCACCTCGGGTGCCTTGGGGCCATAGAACCGTCCGACGTTGTTCCAATACACGACAGCGTCGATGGGATAGTGCCCCATGTCGCACTCGTCGTAGCCGTAGAACTTGCCGTCCTCGCCTCTGACCTGCACCTTCTTGAGGTCGTCCTTGCTCCAGTCCTCAGGCCCGCCGTCGGGCATGTTTTTGATCTGCGACGGATCCTCGTCGTGCATACGTTCGAGCACATGCTTGCCGACGTTGCTGTACTTGCTGGGGGTGGAGCCGACGAACTTCTTACGCTTGTCGGTGTACTTCTTCTTCGACGCTTTTTCCTCAGCCTTATCGAGGTTGTCGAAGAATTTCTCGTCGTCGACGCCCTGCATGGAGTCGGGGACGTTCTTGTGGTTGAACTTCTTGCCGACGACGCGACGGAACATGCCGCCATTAGCGAGGTCGACAACTTCGGGTGGGTATCGCTTCGCCATCAGCCTGCCCTCAACTGACTCGCCGCCATCTGCGTCGCCTGCTGAATGAACATGAACGCCTGCTGCCGTACCTGGTAGGCCGTCGGAATCGCTTGCGGCACCGCCTTTGCAACGTTGATCGCGGTGGCGACGATGCTGAGCTGCGCGATGATGGCCATCTTCAGGGAGCGGATGGTCATAGCGGCCATGTGGTGCGCCACGGCGACGGACTGGCACGCCATCTGGAAATCTCGCAGCGAACCGACGTTGCCCCCGCCGCTGGCCATGAATTCGGCGAATGCTTCGACGGCCTCACCTTTGTTCTGCGACGAGACCGACTGCGTGGTCTGGGAAATTTCGCTCAGTGTCGAGGCGGCGAGGGACGCGAGCTGGTGCCAATCGGAGGCCCTGCCCTGCAGCGCCGACTCGTTGGTGCTGGGAAACGGGAGCCCGACGAACGCCTGCGCTTCGCGGAGGGCACCAGGAAGTTGGATACCCACTGTTATTCACCCACCCTGGACGCGATGGATTCGTTGTTCGTTTCGCAGCGCTCGTACGCATCGCCGGTATCGCGCATGATGCCGGCTTCGGAGCTCAAGCCGCGTGCGATGCCTGCGACGGTGCGCTGGCCAGCGCTACCGACGGCCATGAGGATTTGTGCGACGGCGGCGTCGGCTTGCGTGGATGCCACCGGCACCGTGTCGGCCACGTTCATGAGCCTGCCCAGGATGCCGCTGGCTTGCGACACAAACTGCTGCGCGGTGGTGTCGAGGCTCCGCGAACCGTTGTGCCACGACGACGGAGAGAACTGGTAGTTCACAGCGCTGCCACCTTGTCGATGCGTTCGTCGAGCGTCTTCCATTCGGCGTTGTAGGCATCACGCAGCTCAGCGCCCAGCGCAGCCATCGATTCGAGCGACGAGCCACCGTCGGCGGCTGCCAACTCGCTCATGAATTGTTCGTGCGCCTTCTGCAGGGCCTCATTGGTCGCCTGGGTCAGGGCCTCGGCGAGCTCCGGCGCGGTGAGTTTCAAGGGAGACTGCAACTCGACGGTGACCGTGCGCCCATCAGAGATTACGGCCACCGCACCGGCATGACGTTCGACGCGCACGCTGGTGGGCTCGGGTAGCTCGGTGGGAAGCTCGCCCTCTTGGTTGCTGAGCACTCGTTCGACGGTGGCGGACAGGGATGACTCGGTATACGACATGCTGCTCCTTGTTCGTCAGCGACGCTAACAACGACGAGGGTCAACTGTGGCCCCCTACAAGGCACGACATCCGAGTTGAGTATTGATACCCAGAGCGCGGATTCGTCAACATAGATCAAGTTCGTGGCGGGCAGACGAGCCACGAACTTGATCTATGTTTGGGCAGGCATCGCCCTAGGGCGTGTTGCTAAAGGTTGTTCGGAGCCAGTCGAGGGTGGCGGCCAGGCAGATCGCGGCGTGGTAGTTTCGGGCGTACTTGTCTGAGCGCAACGCGATCCCGCGCCATTGTTTGAGTTTGTT
>JAEZVO010000011.1 GCA_023443125.1 Actinomycetes bacterium | reverse complement strand
ACGTCGAGGTCTTCCAGATGAGGCGTGTAGGAACCTTCATCTTCGGAGGGCCTCGACCCCTCCAGCCAGCCGCCACGCCGCAAACCCCAACAGCGCTACCTACACCCTGGTTTGTGAAGAGCCCCTTAACTTGGAGCGTTCGACCAAAACGTGCGTTGGCTTCCTTATAAAGCCACTTCACTGCCTGTTGAGCTAGATAGCTGGGACGCTGATTACCGCCGATGTGGATCTGGACCCCGATGGATGGAGCGTTGCCCGTTGGTCCGGCATGTGCGCCCAGCTTGTCCCAGCCACGACCTTCGAAGATTTGCCCATCTTGTGTAATGAGGAAGTTGTAGCCGATGTCTTGCCAGCCATTGGAGCAAGTGTGGTATTTGTAGGTTTTCCGCACCGCGTCTAGGCCATTAGCGGTGGTGGGGACGCCTCCGTCGTAATGGATGCAGAAAGCGGTTCTCTTTGAAGGCGCGACGGAGCTGCCGCTGGCAGCTTTTCCCCAACACCATTGAGTATGTGGAACGATTCTCATCGATTATCCTCTCTATTTTATTTACTTATCAGGCAGAGTTGCCCGAGATCTCCAACTCGCGTGTATTCCTCGTCTGGGGTGAGGCTCGGTGGCCTGGAACTTTTTTTGCTACAAAGCTGGTATTGGCAAATCGCGCGCATTGCGGAAGCCGTGGCTGCACTAAGCACCAGCGCGCAACGCACGTATGTGAGAGATCTCAATCAGAGAGCTGTGATTTGCCGCGCGGATTGCAGGGATGCCCACTCGAGGGCTGGATGATGCCGTGCTAAATTTCACCGCATGCGTGTTACTGTCCGAGCGGGATCGTGGGTGGCCTCGCTACTCATGGCGATGGTTCTTGCGGCCTGCACACAAGGATCGATTCCATCAGTGGAGTCGTCCCCATCAGGGGGATCGCCCGAGTCGCCGTCGGTCACGGACGCCGACACTGCTTCGGCTGTAACCGTGTTTGAACAAGAGCTGCTTGATAAGAACCCTTGGATGAACGAGCACCGTGACGACCACATCACCACTGCGCGAAACTACTGCAAACAGGCCCAAGAATCGAACTTCGACGAGATCTATCAGTGGACCCAAACTGACAGCGGCTCCCTTGTGATCAAATATCTGACGACAGCCTGCAAGGATCGTGACAGGTACCGTGACATGCTCAAGGATGTGAAGGCTCCCGAGCTAGCCAATGCCAGCGAATACGATGCATCCCCCTCGTCAACGCCGTCTCCCACACGGTGAGCCAACCCCGTTCAATACGCACCTGAGGTGAACACCCGAGGCTGCTGCTTCCACTGGTCGCCATCGAGCGCGGACTGGCGCGAGTGGCACGGCTTGCACAGGCTGCGAAGGTTCGACTCGTCGTGGGTGCCGCCGTGTTCGAGCGGGATCACGTGGTGGGCCTCGGCGACCGGCGCGTACCGGCCACGGGTCAGGCAGTCCTCGCCCAGCGGGTGGGCTTCGACGTAGGCCGCGCGGATCTTTCGCCACCTGTGGTCGTAGCGAGCGTTGATCTTCGGCTCGCGCTAATACTTGCGGTAGCGAGTGTCCTCGGCGCGAGCATGCTCGGAGCAGAACCTGGCGTCAGTCAACTCGGGACACCCAGGCTGGGAGCACGGGCGCTTGGGTTTGATCGGCACCAGGCTCACCATCCTTGTCGCTCATGGCAACGACCCCCAGACGGATCGCGGGGATGCGTCTGGGGGTCGGGACCTACTTTTCAACCACTTACAGCATGCGACAGGCACACCCTGAAAGTCATCCCCTCTTCGCGACACTCATGCGCGCCAATGGTCAGTCTCTGCCGAACAAGAGACGCGCGAAGCGGGCAAGGGCGCGCTGCTTCTTGGCGAAGGCAGTCTTGCGTTCGACGTAGAAGTGTTCGGCAACTTTGACGGCGGCGTCCTCGGCGGAGAGGTCGTCGAGGAAGAAGATCTCGAGGACTAGCCGGTCATCGTCGCTGAGGCTTTCCCAGGCCGGGTTGAACCAATCTATGTAGGCCTGCGCTTTGAGGTTGCGGGCTTTGAGCGCGTCGAGGTTGTCGAGGATCGAGCAGACTCTCGCTTCACCGGCGTGCGGGTTGTTGCCCCGTGGCAGGCCGTCGAATCGGGGTGTGCCGATTGAGGTCAGTGAGGCTTTGAGTTCGTCGGCGTACCCGTCGCCTTGCTGGAGAATGACGGCTTGGGTTGCGTAGTCCTGGAGGACGCCGATGGCGGCTTTGCGGTAGTCGAAGTAGTCCCAGATGGGGTGGTCGTTCATGATTGAGCCTGCTTTCCCAGAGTGTCAGAGACCGCATTGATCAACGCAGCCTGTGTCGTGTCTTGGGTCCGCTGAAGGTTTGGTTGATCTCCGGGTTTATGCCGCTAGTGTAGTGGCTGGGTTCATGATGAGTTCGTACTCGATGGGGGTGAGTTTCCCGAGTCGGTGTTGACGGCGTTTGCGGTGGTACTTGCCCTCGATCCAGGACACGATGGCCAGGCGCAGTTCCTCTCGTGTGCCCCAGGATCGACGGTCGAGGACGTTCTTGTGCAGTAGCGCGAAGAACGACTCCATCGCGGCGTTGTCACCACACGCCCCGAGTCTGCCCATCGAGCCGCGCAGCTCGTAGCGTTTGAGGGCCTTGCAAAATTTCCTCGACCTGCATTGGGGCCCGCGCTCCGAGTGCACGATCACCCCGGCGGGCTGCCCTTGGTGAGTCACGGCCATCTCGAGTGCATTGACGACGATCCGGGCTTTCATCTTGGTGTCGATGAAGTCACCCACGATCCGGTTGAAGAACACATCCTTCATCACGCACAGATACACCTTCCCCTTCGCGGGCGCGGTGCTCGGTGATGTCGGTGAGCCACAACGCATTGGGCCCCTCAACGGTGCACTGACGCTGCACCAGGTCATCGTGGAGCGGTGCGTCGGCTTTCTTGTAGCGGGATTTGCGCTTGGCAATGGCTGATTGGATACCAGCGACCCGGCACCCCCGCCACACTCTGCACTCCAAGACCCGTCTAACCCAGCTCGGCAATGTCATCGGCCCACACACCCGGTAGCCGCCTTCTGGATCATCGGCGTGAAAGTTCGCCCAGCACGGCAATCAACTCGCCATCCTCGACCTCACGGACTGACACGGGTTGTCTTAGCCACTTGTAGTAGACCTGTTTGGACAATCCCAACACCCGGCACGCGACCACGACCAGCACCCTCACCGGGACACCGACCACAGCCATCTCCCTCACCAGCGGGCAGATCATGTTGGGGGCATGATGTGAGCCTGCAACAGGCACGCCACCACGCGAGGCAGCACCTCGTTTTCCATCTCCAGCTCACGGATCCCGCGCAGCGCCTGGGACATGTCCTTGCCAGCCTCGGGGTCCGTGGTCGGGATCATCGCGTGGGACTTGCACCTCGCCTCACGGATCCACACCTGCAGCGTAGTCTTCGCGATACCGAGGACCTTGACGACCTACTTGTGCGGGACGCCCGAGGCGACCAACACGACCGCATCGCGCTTGAACTCGTCGCAGTAGATGATCTTCGACATGATTGCCATCCTTCCAGCACGACACCCTCTCAGAAATCACGCGGTCTTAGAGCCAACCAAACCCTCGGCAGTCCCGACCGCCCTCTCAGGAATCATGCGGTCTGGAGTCAACCAAACCTTCGGCAGTCCCCCGCACTGGGGTCGTGTATCCATCGTGACTGGTTGTGCGATGCAGCACCTGGTTCCACACCTCACTGGTGGCCATGGCCCGGTTCTGGGTGAAGAACTGCAGGCCGGCTGCCCCACCGTCGATGAGCGTGTGACACATTTCGACGGCGTGCCCCAGCCCGAGACTGCGCACGTCGTCCGGGTCTGCCTGGCGGAGGCGTTGCACGAACGCGGGCGGCAGCGGTTGGCCTGAGAGGTGCTCGAAGCGCTCAATCTGCGTGATGCGGGTGAGTGGCATGAGCCCGGCGATGATCGGGATGGTGCCGCCCAATGCGCGGGTGCGCTCCACCATCGCGAAGTAGTCGTCGGTGTCGAAGAACAGTTGCGTGATGGCGTACTCCGCGCCGGCTTCTTGCTTCTCCAGCAGGATCTGCGCGTCGAGTTCGGCGTCGTTGGTCTCCGGATGAGGGCTGACGAACGCCGCCACGCCGACGCAGAAGTCGCCCTCGTTTTTGATGAATCGTACGAGCTCCGTGGCGTTGCGCAGCCCGTCGGGGTGGGCCTCCCACTGCCCTCCCCCAGGCATGTCGCCGCGAATCGCGAGAATGTCATGCACGCCGGCGTCGCGATACAGCTGCAGCGTGTGCGCCACCTCGGCCTTCGACTGATCGACGCACGTGAGGTGCCCCACCGTCAGCGGATTGCCGATCTTTGCAATCTCCTGGGCGGCGAGCATGGAGCGGTCTCTGCGCGACCCGTCGGCCCCGTACGTGACGGACACGAAATCCGGCCCCAGGGGCGCGAGACGTTCGACGGTTTTCAACAGCGCGGGAATCTCGGCGTCGTCACGAGGGGGGAAGAACTCGAAGGAGCGCAGCGGACGGGTTCGGTGGGCGAGCAGGTCCGCAACGGTGTTCGCAGAGCGTTCGGGCATGGAGGAAAGCTTAGGCAAGCCATACTGTGTTCCGACTAGACTTGGTCCATGCTTCGAGACTTGGCGCCCGAGAATCCATTGAACGACGCGTTCCTGGCACGCGTCGACCAGGACATCACGCGATTCCTCGACGGGCAGGCGCCGCTCGTAGCAGAAGTTGGCACCTCCCAGCTCCTCGCCAACGCCCGCGATTACTCGACGGGCGGCAAGCGCCTGCGTCCCGCGTTTTGCGTGTGGGCGTACCTGGCAGCTGGCGGCGACGAACACCATCTCGACGAGGTGTTCCGCGTCGCGGCATCGCTCGACCTCCTCCACGCCTCCGCGCTCGCCCATGACGACATCATCGACGACGCCGACACCCGTCGCGGCAAACCCGCCGCTCACAAGCAGTTCGCGCTCTTGCACGGGCGCCGATGCGGCCGTGGCAGCGCGCATGACTTCGGCCAGGCGGCCGCGATCTTGCTCGGCGACATGCTGCTGATGTGGAGCGCGCAGCTGTTCGACGAGTCTGCCGCCCCCAACCTGGAAGCCGCGCGCACCGAGCTGTCACGCATGCGCGCCGAGGTGACCGCCGGCCAATTCCTGGATATCTCCGCAGCCTACGGGGTGGCCGACGATAACGACGCGCTCGCCGTCGCGTCGAAGGTGCTTGAGTACAAGTCGGCGAGCTATTCGATGCGCCGCCCCGCGCTCATCGGCGCGCGGCTCGGCGGTGCGAGCGACGAGCAGTACGCCGCGCTCGCCAGCTTCGGCTCGCACATCGGCCACGCCTTCCAGCTCCGCGACGACGTGTTGGGCGTGTGGGGCGACGAGACGCTCACCGGCAAACCGACCGGCGGCGACCTACGCGAGGGCAAGGCGACGGTGCTCGTGCTCACCGCGATGCGCCGCGCCGACGAGCAGCAGGCGGCCACATTGACGTCGGTATTGGGCGCGAAGGACTGCAGCGACGACGACATCGAGCACGCTGCGAGCGTGATCGAGGCGACGGGGGCGCGGGCACACGTCGAATCACTCATCGACGAGCACCTCGAACAGGGGCTGGCTGCGCTTGCTACCACGGACTTCCAAGAGGTGGGCCGCGAGGGTCTCACCCAGCTGGCACGGCTGAGCACGCGCCGTGCCTACTGAGGAACTACGAGGCCTGAGCGCCCGCGAAGTAGAAGAGCGGGTTGCGAAGGGGCAAGTCAACACGCTGCCGTCGCGGTCGGGGCGCTCCACCTCCGACATCATCCGCGCCAACGTCCTCACGCGCGTCAACTGCATCCTGTTCGTCCTGTTTTGCTGCGTGTTGCTGACGGGCCGCATCGAGCAGGGCCTGTTCGCGGGCCTCATCGTCGCGAACTCCATCATCGGCATCGTCCAGGAGCTTCGCGCCAAGCGCACACTCGACAAGCTGGCGGTCGTGGGCGAAGCCAAGCCCACGGTGATCCGCGACGGGGCACGTCGCGAGATCGTGCGGGACGAGGTGGTGTTGGACGACATCATCAGCATGTCGCCCGGCGACCAGATCGTCGT
Organism: Actinomycetes bacterium; assembly: GCA_023443125.1. Classification (GTDB taxonomy): domain Bacteria; phylum Actinomycetota; class Actinomycetes; order Propionibacteriales; family Propionibacteriaceae; genus Arachnia. Next base: position 40,477 of record JAEZVO010000011.1, on the reverse strand, counting down.
CGACGGTGAGGTTGTGGCCGCGAGCTACCTCGAGGTGGACGAGTCGATGCTCACCGGCGAGGCCGACCCCATCCCCAAGGCGCCCGGCGAAGATGTGTATTCGGGTTCCTTCGTCGTGTCTGGCGGCGGCGCGTACCGCGCGACGCAGATCGGCGCCGACGCGTACGCCGCCCAGATCACCGCGCAGGCGTCGCGCTTCACACTGGTGCGCTCCGAACTTCGGCAGGGCATCGACCAGATTCTGAAATACGTGTCGTGGATGCTCATCCCCATCGGAGCACTGTCGATCGTCGTGCAGTTCACCCACCCCGGCGTTGAGTGGCGCGATGCGGTGCTGGCGATGACCGCGTCGCTGGTGCCCATGATTCCCGAGGGCCTCGTGCTGCTGACGGCGATGGCCTTCGCACTGGGCGTGATCCGGCTCGGGAAGCGCAACGTGCTCGTGCAGGAACTGCCCGCCATCGAGGGGCTCGCGCGCGTCGACGTGGTGTGTGCGGATAAAACGGGCACGCTCACCGAGAACGCGATGACGCTGGGCGAGGTCATTCCGCTCGGTGCTTCGCCTGAAGAGGTCGACGAGGTGCTCGCGCAGCTCGTCGCCGCCGACGACACGCCCAACGCCTCGATGCAGGCCATCGCCGACGCGGTGTCCCCCGCCACGTCACCGTGGCGACAGAGCGCGAGGGCGCCGTTCACGTCGGCGAAGAAGTGGTCTGGGGTGAGCTTCGACGACAGGCACATCGTGCTCGGCGCTCCCGACGTGCTCGCGACGGGTGCCGTCGCGCAACAGGCTGAGGAGATCGGGTCCACGGGCCGCCGCGTGCTGCTACTTGGGCGTGCCGCTCGCCCCGTGGACGACGAGGCCGCGCCGGGCGACGTCGAGCCGCTCGCCCTCGTCGTGCTTGACCAATTGATACGCCCCGACGCCGCCGACACGCTGCGCTACTTCCGCGACGAGCACGTGCAACTCAAAGTGATCTCCGGCGACAACGCGAACTCCGTCGGCGCCGTCACGCGCTCCCTGGGCGTCGACCTGGGCGACGTCGTCGACGCCCGCACCCTCGTCAACGCTGACGATGCCGAGTTCGAAGAGACGGTCGAGCGCGGCGGGGTGTTCGGAAGAGTCACGCCGGAGCAGAAACGTCAGATGGTGCGCGCCCTGCAGCAGGGTGGACACCAGGTGGCGATGACCGGCGACGGCGTCAACGACGTGCTGGCGCTCAAGGACGCCGACCTCGGTATCGCGATGGGGTCAGGCGCTTCCGCCACGCGTGGCGTCGCCCAGCTGGTGCTCCTCGACGACAAGTTCGCCCAGCTCCCCCACGTCGTCGCCGAAGGCCGACGGGTGATCGGCAACATCGAGCGCGTCGCCAAGCTGTTCCTCACCAAGACGATTTACTCACTCACTCTCGCACTGGTGTTCGGCCTTCTCACGGTGCCTTACCCGTTCCAGCCGCTGCACGTGACCGTCGTGGGCTGGTTCACCATCGGCATCCCCGCATTCTTGCTCAGCTTGGCGCCGAACCATGCCCTCGCGAGGCCGGGGTTCGTGCGCCGAACGCTCTCGCTCGCCATCCCAGCCGGGATTATCGTCGCCTGCAGCACCGTCGTGGCGTATCTGTTGGTGCGCGGGCGCGGGCAGGTGGCCGAGGCGCTGCAAACCCAGGCGACGACGGCCGCGCTCATCACGATGATTATGGTGGCCACCTGGGTGCTGTCGGTGGTGGCCAGGCCATACCAGTGGTGGCGGGCTGGGCTCGTCGCGTTCGCCTACGGGTTCTACGGGTTGCTGATCCATCTTCCGTTCAGCCAGCGCATTCTCGAGCTCGACACCTCAAACATGCGAGCCATGCTGCTCGCCTATCTCATCGGCGGCATCGGCATGGCCGCCGTCGAGGTGATGTGGCACGTGAGGGCACGCATACTCGGCGAAGAGTCCCGTATCCTGCCGAGAAAGTCGGCGTAAAGCCGGTCACGCTCGTTCCTGTAGCCCCAGTTCAGCCGCGACGGTCGCCCCGTACGACAACCTCACGGCGCAAGGCGCACCTCGAATCAGATGCACCTTGCGCCGCGAGCGAGGTCGATCCTTACCGCTGGTCGAGCACCGCCTTGGCGGCCGCGAAGCGAGCGATCGGCACGCGGAATGGCGAGCAGGAGACATAGTCGAGCCCGACTCGGTTGAAGAACTCAATCGACGCGGGGTCGCCGCCGTGCTCGCCGCACACGCCAGTCTTGAGCTTCGGCTTGGTGCTGCGCCCCTTCTCCACGCCCATTTCGACGAGCTGGCCGACGCCGTCGATATCGATGCTCTCGAACGGGTTCTGTTCGAGCACGTGGTCGATCACGTACTGGGCGAGGAACCCGTTCTCGGCGTCATCACGGGAGATGCCGATGCCGGTCTGCGTGAGGTCGTTGGTGCCGAAGCTGAAGAAATCTGCTTCCTCGGCAATCTCGTCGGCAGTCAGCGCCGCCCTCGGCAGTTCGATCATGGTGCCGATCTTCACCTCGATACCGGAATCTCCGATTTCCTCGGCGACGGCGCGCTCGACGACCTCCCGCTGGAACTTCAGCTCCTGGCGCAATGCGACGAGCGGGATCATGATTTCGACCCCGACGGTGTCCCCCTCCCGCTCCTTCACCGCAATCGCGGCGCGAACGATGGCCCTCGCCTGCATGTCCGGGATCTCCGGGTACAGCATGGCGAGGCGGCATCCTCGGGTGCCGAGCATCGGGTTCTGTTCGTGAAGGCGCTTGACCTGAGCAAGGGTCTGCCGTGCCTGATCCAGGGCATCTTCGTCTTCGCCGGTGAGCTCGAGGCGCTGCACCAGCAGCGACTGCTCGACGAGGTTGGGGAGGAATTCGTGCAGCGGCGGGTCGAGCAACCGCACCGTGACGGGCAGGCCCTTCATCGCGGTGAAGATACCTTCGAAATCTTGCTGCTGCATCGGCAGGATTTCCGCCAGCGCGTCGGCCCGCGCTTCCGGGGTCTCCGCGAGAATCATGCGTCGCACCGCAGGCAGCCGGTCGCTGGCCATGAACATATGCTCCGTGCGGCACAGGCCAATACCTTCCGCACCCAGCTCCCTCGCCTTTGATGCGTCCTCGAAGTTATCTGCGTTGGCGCGCACGCCGAGGCGACGGATCTCGTCGGCCCAAGCGACGACGTTTTGGAAGTCTTCATTGATCTGCGGCGGAACCAGGTCGATGGCTTCACCGAAGACGTTGCCGGTCGACCCATCGATGGTGATGACATCCCCCTCGGAGAAGACGTGCTCGCCGATGGTGAGCTTCTTTCCAGCGGCATCGATCTTGATGCCCGATGCGCCGGCCACACAGGGCTTGCCCATGCCGCGGGCCACCACGGCTGCGTGCGACGTCATGCCGCCATGCGCGGTGAGCACGCCCTGCGCCACGATGACGCCGTGGATGTCGTCGGGTGTGGTTTCGTAGCGCACCAACACGACGGGTTCACCGCGCTCGCCACGCTCGGCCGCGACGTCGGCGTCGAAGACGACCTCCCCCACGCCGGCGCCTGGCGACGCAGGGAGCCCCTTGGCGACGGGCTGCTTGCCGTGCTCCGGATCGATGCCCGGGTGCAGGAGCTGATCGAGCTGTCGTGGCTCGATGCGCTGCAGGGCCTCTTCCTTGGTGATGAGCCCTTCCGCGACGAGGTCCGAGGCCACCTTGAGTGCGGCGGCGGCCGTGCGCTTACCGTTGCGGGTTTGCAGCATGAACAGCTTGCCGTCTTCGACGGTGAACTCGATGTCCTGCATGTCTCGGTAGTGCTGTTCGAGCTTGTGCATCGTCTGGACAAGCTGCTCGTAGGCGTCGGGCAGCACCTCCTTCATCTCCGCAAGCGGGCGGGGCGTGCGGATGCCAGCGACGACGTCCTCACCCTGCGCGTTCACGAGGAACTCGCCGTACAACGCCTTCTCACCCGTCGATGGGTTCCTCGTGAAGCACACGCCCGTGGCCGAGGTGTCGCCGCGGTTGCCAAACACCATCTGCTGCACGTTGACCGCCGTGCCGAGCTCGGCGGAGATACCGTTCGCGCGACGGTACACGTCGGCTCTGGGGTTGAGCCATGACTTAAACACAGCGTTGACCGCACGGTGGAGCTGCTCGCGGGGGTCGCTCGCCCACTCTCCGCCCAGATGCTCGACGGAGATCTCCTTGAACGTGCGCACCAAGCCCTTAAGATCGTCGGCGGTCAGATCCGTGTCTTGTGACACGCCACGCTGCATCTTGAGCTCCGTCAACGCATCCTCGTAGGCGTGCGCGGGCACGCCCTCGACGACCTCGCCATACATCTGGATGAAGCGCCGGTAGCAGTCCCAAGCAAACCGCTCGTTCCCTGCTTCCGCGGCGATGGCGTCGACGGACTCGTCGGAAATGCCGAGATTCAAGATGGTGTCCATCATGCCGGGCATCGAGAAGACCGCACCGGAGCGGACCGACACGAGCAACGGTTTCTCGCCAGACCCGAGCTTGCGGCCGGTGCGCTCTTCGAGCCGCTCGAGCGCTGCGTCGATGTCTCCGGCGAGGCGCTCTGGCCACTCACCGCCGCGTTTCATCGTCTCCACGCATGCGGTGGTGCTGACGGTGAACAGATCTGGGACGGTGATCCCGATCCTGTTCATCTCCGCGACGTTGGCCCCCTTGCCGCCCAGCAGCGACTTCATCTCGGCATTGCCGTCCGCAAGATCGTAGATGTAGCGATCGTCACTCATTGGTCAAGACTCCTTTGACTCACCCTAGAAGCTTCTTTGCTCCGTTCGATCTCCAGACTACTCAGTGCATTGTCCGTGCGTGCACTCGGGCTTGCGTTTCCTTTTCTGGGGAGTTCAGGCGTCAGCGCCACGCGCCCCGCAGCGCACACCTGGTGGCTGGCGGAGCACGCCACCCAGGCGTCGGGCGCGCGAGGAGACGAGATCAACGATGCGGCTTGCGTTTTCTTCCAACGCAACACCGGTGGTGTTGAGCACCGGGCAACCGAGGTCGCGCATCGTTTGCCCCACCTCGTCGAGTTCGTCGTAGATGCGCGCCAGATCGGCGTACCCGTCTCGGTTGCCGAAGCCGCCCATGCTCCGGACCCGCTGATTACGGATGGTTTGGAGCCGGTCGGCATCCATCGTGAGACCGATGATGCGCCATCGGTCGACGCTGAACAGCTCGGATGGCGGCGTGATGCCTGGCACTAGGGGCACGTTGGCGGCTTTGTACCCGAGGTAGCCGAGATAGATAGACAGCGGCGTCTTGCCCGCTCGGGATGGGCCTACGAGCACGATGTCGGCTTCGCGGAGCTGCTCGGGGACCGACCCGTCGTCGTTGCGGACGGCAAAGTCCATGGCGCTCACGCGGGTGAAGTAGTCCGCTTCGACCCCGACAGGGCGTCGCATCACCTCTTCAGCACGCGCGCCACTGGCTTGCTCGATGGCCGCGATCGAGTCGGTCATCAGATCCGCATGCGGTAGGTCATAGTCGTTGCAGAAGCGTTCGACGAGTTCGGCCATCGAGGGTTTGACAAGCGTGAACAAGACGACGATGGGCCGATCCAGCGGCAGCTCCGCGAGGGCCGTCTCGACGTCCTCCTTCTTGCTGACTCGGCGGTGGCGCACGATGTCGATGTCTTGATCGGGAAACTGCGCCAGTGCAGCCCGGGCAATGCGCGCGCCCGTCTCCCCCGTGGAATCAGCGATGATGTGAATTTCGAGCGGCTCCGTTGACATGCACCCACACTACCGGGGCCACGATGAGCCGACGCGTTCGACTATGCTTAGGGGGCGAAAGCATCTCCCAACTACCAGGTGTAGTATCAGGTAAGGGCAGTTCATCTGCCACGACCTCATTCAAGGAAGAAGTGGTCACCACCATGTTGCACAAGTTGAGAATCCGAGCCCGCGGCATCGTCGCCGTCATCCTTGCCCTTGCTCTCACCTCCTGTAGCGGCGGGGGCGAACGAGGAGATGTACATCTGGGAGGCGAGGCAACGCTGCAGTTGCCTGACCTGGGCGGCGAAAAGTTCGTCGGCATTCCAGGCGATGTCCTTCTTGCGCTTGGGCTGATCGTCTGCGTATTCGGCCTCAGTTTTGGGCTCATTACCTACGTCCAACTACGTCGCATGCCCGCACATCGCGCCATGCTCGACGTGGCCGATCTCATCTACGCAACGTGCAAGGCCTACCTGAAACAGCAGGGCCGATTCCTGCTGCTGCTCTGGGCATTCATCGCGACGATCATCGTCGCCTACTACCTCTTCCTGGTGGATTTCGGCATCGGCAAGACCCTCATCGTCATCGCGTTCTCCCTCATCGGCATGGCCGGTTCGTACGGCGTCGCGTGGTACGGAATCCGGGTCAACACCTTGGCAAACGCTCGCACCGCGCACGCGTCGCTGCGCGGCAAGCCCTACCCGTGCCACGACATTCCTCTGCGTTCAGGCATGAGTATCGGCATGGTGCTCATCTCCGTAGAGCTCGCGATGATGCTGGTGATCTTGGTGTTCCTCCCCGGTGAGATCGCTGGTGCTTGCTTCCTCGGCTTTGCCATCGGTGAATCACTCGGTGCTGCCGCCCTACGCATTGCGGGCGGCATCTTCACCAAGATCGCCGATATCGGCGCCGACCTCATGAAGATCGTGTTCAAGATCAAGGAAGACGACGCCCGCAACCCCGGCACGATCGCTGACTGCACCGGCGACAACGCCGGCGACTCCATCGGCCCCTCCGCCGACGGGTTTGAAACCTACGGTGTCACTGGCGTCGCGCTCATCACCTTCATCCTTGTTGGCGTCGGCAACACAGCGGTGCAAATCCAGTTGCTGGTATGGCTGTTCGTCATCCGTGCTGTCATGGTGGTCGCTTCCGCCATTTCCTACTACATCAACCGCGCCATGACGAGAGCCAAGTACGCGGATGCCGACGATATGGATTTCGAGCAGCCGCTCACCAACTTGGTGTGGATCACGTCCATCTGCTGCATCATCACGACGTTCCTCACCTCCGCACTGCTCATTGCGCACATGCCGAACGGCATGTGGTGGAAACTCTCGCTCATCGTGTCGTGCGGCACCATCGCCGGCGCGCTGATTCCGGAGCTCGTGAAGGTCTTCACCTCCACGAGTGCCAAGCACACCCGCGAGGTCGTGGTCTCTGCGCACCAGGGAGGCCCGTCGCTCAATATTCTCTCAGGCCTGGTTGCCGGAAACTTCTCCGCCTACTGGATCGGCCTGGCCATTGCGGGCCTCATGGGGATCGCCTACGGCATCTCGATGCTGGGGCTGGGCGACTTCATGCTCGCCCCCGCGGTGTTCGCCTTCGGCCTTGTCGCGTTCGGATTCCTAGGCATGGGGCCGGTGACGATTGCCGTCGACTCCTACGGGCCTGTCACCGACAATGCGCAGTCCGTGTTTGAGCTCTCCACCGTCGAAGATGACCCACAGGCACGCGCAGAACTCGCCGAGGATTTCGGGCGCGAGGTTGATTTTGAGCGCGCGAAGTTCTTCCTCGAAGCCAACGACGGAGCCGGCAACACCTTCAAGGCTACAGCCAAACCCGTGCTGATCGGCACCGCGGTCGTAGGCGCCACCACCATGATCTTCTCCATCATGATTGGGCTCACCGAGCACCTCACCACCAACCTGGACAAGCTCTCGCTCCTGCATGCTCCGTTCCTCCTCGGCATCGTGGCCGGCGGCGCCATGATCTACTGGTTCACTGGCGCCTCCATCCAGGCCGTCACCACAGGCGCGCACCGAGCCGTCGAGTTCATCAAGGACAACATCCAGCTGGAAGGCATAGAGAAAGCTTCCGAACGCGACTCGGCCCGGGTGGTGGAAATCTGCACCAGGTACGCGCAAAAGGGCATGTTCAACATTTTCCTGGGCGTCTTCTTTGCGACGCTGGCCTGCGCATTCTTGGAACCGTTCTTCTTCATCGGTTACCTCATCGCGATGGCCGTCTTCGGCCTCTATCAGGCGGTGTTCATGGCCAATGCTGGCGGAGCCTGGGATAACGCCAAGAAACTCGTCGAAGTGGATCTCGACGCGAAAGCCACTCCCCTGCACGACGCGACCGTCGTCGGCGACACCGTCGGCGATCCATTCAAGGACACCTCGTCCGTGGCGCTCAATCCCGTCATCAAGTTCACGACGTTGTTCGGCTTGCTCGCGGTCGAACTGGCCGTCGCGCTGCCAGCGCTGGGCGTCGCATGGCTGCCGCCGGTGCTCGCGGTGGTGTTCTTCCTCGTCTCAGCCGCGTTCGTCGTGCGCTCGTTCTACGCTATGCGCATCAACCAGAACATGGAAGATCTCGACATCAAGAAGGCGGTCGACCCCACCCCCTCGACGCCGTAGCCCGAAGGAAGCAAGCGCATGGTCACCCGGATGATTGTGGTGGCGGGTGTCCTCACGCTCACGCTATCCGCAGGAAATGTGCTGGAGCTGCTGGTGGTGCCTGTGCCGTGGGCACTGGTGATGATCGCACTCGGCTGGTGGTTGGGCAGCGGCAACCCGATGCGACGCCAGGTGTGGGCCGCAACAGCACTGGCCGCACTCCTGCCGGGCATCGCCGCCTTCGCGCTGTGGCTGTGGACAGCCCTGCACGATCCCTACGCGCCGGAACCGGCCCAGCTCGGGATCCTCGCGCGAGTGGGCGCAGGCGCAGCCCTGGCCCTGCTCGGATTCGGCCTTCTGCGCCGCGTCGAGACCCGCGCCCACCGGCCCACGCCCCAGCCTGCCAACCACTGACCGCTATCACGCAACGGCCTTCGCCCGCAGCGACGACTCGCCGCAGGCGAAGGCCGGTTTCTTTGCGCCGCGGCCCTACAATCAACACGGTACGGGCCCACACGGCCTCCTTCCCCGACCGTGATGGAGTGTGAATGAGCAGCACTTATGACCCGTTGGTCGGTCAGGTGCTGGACGGTCGCTACGAGATCGTCGCGAAAGTGGCACGTGGCGGCATGGCCACGGTGTATCGAGCGCGCGACTTGCGGCTATCGCGCATCGTCGCGCTGAAAGTGATGCGCGCCGATCTCGGCGAGGACGACGAATTCGTCGCAAAGTTCGACCGCGAGGCACGCTCCGCCGCCGTGCTTTCTCACCAGAACGTGGTGAGCATTTTCGATCAGGGCACCGCGCAAGGCCAGCCCTACATCGTGATGGAATTCGTCGACGGTGAAACGCTGCGGCGCGTAGTGAGTCGCGAGGCGCCGTTGCGCCCGGAGCGGGCGCTCGCCTACATGGAGGACATCGCTTCCGCGCTCGCCGCCGCGCACGAGGCCGGCGTGGTGCACCGCGACATCAAACCCGAGAACGTGCTCATCTCGCACCGCGGGCAACTCAAAGTGGTGGACTTCGGTCTCGCCCGACGCATCGGCTCGCCGCAGATGACCGCGACGGGGGTGCTCGTCGGCACGGCAAGCTACCTGCCACCAGAACTGGTGACACACTCTCGCCCCGATGCCCGCAGCGACGTGTACTCCGCCGGCATCCTGCTCTTCGAGCTCCTCACCGGCACGAAACCGCACACCGGCGAAAACAACTACCAAATCGCGTACCGGCACGTGAACGTCGACGTGCCCCGTCCCAGCGAGCGACTGCGAGAGCGCGGGCGCCGAAACTCATGGCCGCTGCCGGATTACTTGGACGCGCTCGTCATGGCCGCCACGGCCCGCGACCCCGAGCGGCGCATCGAAGACGGCCGGGAACTGCTGCGCGTGGTACGCCGATGCCTCCACGAGCTCGAGTCCAGCGGCTACGCCGACAACCCAGCGCTGGCCACGAGCCTCATGCCTGAGCCCTCGGATGGCGACATCACGCAGCCCATCACACCGAAGCTGGAGCGCCCGCGTCCGTCGGCAAGCTCTCAGATTCCCTCCGCGTACACCTCGACGCACGACGACGCTGCCCCCGCCAGCAGTTCGTCGCCCGAACCCCAATGGCAGCCAGAACCACATATGAGCTCCGCAGCGCTCGCCCGGGACAGCCGCTCCCCCGCGGCCGCCCCGACGCGACGCAACCAACACCGCGCCCCTCAAAGCCAGCGCACGCCGGTGTTCCAGGTGTCTCGCGCAGCTGTGCACCGGCGGCGACGAGGCATCGTCGCGCTCATCGCCCTCATCGTGCTCACCGTCGGCGCGGGTACGGGCTCGTGGTGGTTCGCGTCGGGACGGTACACGGCGGTGCCCGCGTTAGAGGGCCAGACGGAGGCCGCTGCGCAGGATGCGGCCGAGGCAGCGGAGCTTCGGCTCGACACGTCGTCGGCCTACTCGGAGGACGTGCCCGCTGGGCAAGTGGTGAGCACCGACCCTCGGGCAGGCGACAAGGTGCTGCGCAAGTCGACGGTGCTCGTGGTCATCTCGCTCGGCCCAGAACGGTACTCGATGCCCAAGGTGGTGGGGCTCACCCTCGACGAGGCTCGCACGGCGCTGCAATCGGAAAAGCTGCAGGTGGGGAACGTTGAAGAGGTATGGAACGAGGAAGCGCCTGCGGGGCAAGTGCTCAAAGCCTCGCAGGAGCCTGACGCACAGCTGAAGCGCGGCACCGGCGTCGACATGGTCGTGTCCAAGGGGCCCGAACCCATCGAGATTCGGGACTATACGGGGCAATCGGCTACCAGGGCGAAGAAGGAGCTCGAGGAGGCCGGGTTCACCGTCGAAGTCGCTGAGGAGCACGACAAGACCGTGGAGAAGGGCAAGGTGATCTCCCAATCGCCGAAGTCCGGCCACGGCAAGCGCGGTGACGAGGTGCAGCTCGTGAGCTCGCTGGGCCCGGTCATGGTGACGGTGCCCGACGTGCGGTACAAGTCGACGAAGGACGCCGAGAAGGCGCTGAGCGATGCGGGGCTTACCTACGAGATCGAGCGCGCCAATGAGTTCCCGCTGCCGCTCAATATTGCGGCAGGCACCAACCCCGCAGCGGGCACGAAGGTGCCCGAGGGTAGCAAGGTGATTCTGCAGATCACCTGACCGATGTAAACCCACGACGACCGCCTCGCCCACTACCCTGTTGCTGAGGAGAGGAAGGTCAAACGGTTATGGACAATCCCATCGTGGTGGTCGTCATCGTCGTCGTAGCGCTCGTCGCCATTGGCTTCGGCGTCTGGGGGTTCCTGCGCTGGCGCTACGTCAAAAAGCTGCGCGATCTGGGCTGGGAGTTCGATACCTCGCCCGCCATGTACCACGTCATCGGGCTCAACCATGCGCCTTTCGGTGCAGGGTTCGAGCGCGAGGTCGACGATCTCATCTACGGCACCGCGCCCAACGGGGTGCCGTTCAAGGCCATCGAGTATGACTACGATCAGTGGGGCTCCGCCCACTACGTGCTGTTCTTCCCGCTGCCCAAGTCGCTGCCGTTCCTCTACGTTCGTCCCTTGGCCCGCGAATCGCGTATTCCTGGCAAGCCCCGCGGTGCGGTCATCAACGCTGGGCAACACGAGATCATCGCAGGAAACGACGAGTACGGCCGCCACATCGGCCAGCTCATTGTGAACAACCTTGGGCCCCTCGCCGCATTCGAGCTGAGCATCGACCACGCCAACCTCGTCGTCTTCGACGTAGCTGAAAAGGTTGACGACCTCAAAGTGGCGGTCGACGCCGGTTCGCAGATCGCCGCCGCCGTGGCGAGCGCGTGCGAACCGTACTCGGCCCCACCCGCTCCGGACCATCTGTCCTTCAACAATCACCCCCACTGGACCTATATCCCCCGTGACGACAGCTACCTCTCCCGGATCAGCCACAGCACAGACGGCTACGGCCATGAGGCCAGCGACATCGTGTTTGGCGAGCGCGATGGCATCTCCTTCCTGCGGCTCACCCACAACTGGAAGACGGAGAGTCGCGATTCCGACGGCGACAGAACCGTCGAACACCACGAGGAAATGCTGTGCGAATTCTGGACGCACTTCCGATTCGGGCCGATCAATCTAGGCACCGGCATCTTCGGTTTCCGCAACGACAAGGCCGGCATCCAATTCGAGCTGATCGAATTCAACAAGGCCTACAAGGTGACGGCCGCCGACAAGCGGTTTGCCTACGACGTGTTGCACCAGCGCATGATGCGTTGGCTCCTCGACGTCGGCGCACCCAAGTTCGAGATTCGCCCTCGGGGCAACATCGTCGTGCAAGGCTACGACCGTTGGCGCTTGCAAGACATCGAAGCAGCCAACGCGCTGCTGCACGATTTCTTCGCGCGCGTGCCCGACGTCGTGTGGAAAAACCTCGGCGTGTGGCCGCGGCCGGTGCCCCGCCACGAATGGGTGTAGCCGGCAGGCTCAGAACTCCTTGACCGCGAACTCCTGCACCGGGTTGTGGCGGCTGCCGCGCAGCTCCCGCAGGCGCTTGGCGACGGTGAACGCCATCTCCAGTGACTGGTTGCGGTTCAGACGTGGGTCGCAGGCGGTCTGATAGCGCGTCGCGAGGTCTTCCTCCGTGAGGCTGAACGCCCCGCCCACGCACTCGGTGACGTCGTCGCCAGTGAGCTCGACATGGAGGCCGCCTGGCCAGGTGCCCAGCTGCGAGTGCACGTCGAAGAACCCGTTGACCTCCTCGGCCACATCGGCGAACGAACGCGTCTTGAAGCCGTTGGCGGTTTCGAAGGTGTTGCCGTGCATCGGGTCGCATACCCACGCCACTTTCCTACCCGTGGCCTCGACTCCGCGGATGAGGCCGGGCAGCACGTCGCGCACCTTCTTCGCTCCCATACGGGTGATGAAGGTGATGCGCCCGGGCTCGTGGTCTGGGTCAAGGGCGTCTGCGAGCGCGATCGCCTGCTCGGGGGTGGTCGTCGGGCCGAGCTTGATGCCGAGCGGATTGCGCACCTGACGCAGCAATTCGACGTGCGCACCGTCGATTTGTCGAGTGCGCTCTCCGATCCACAGGAAGTGCCCGGAGACGTCGTAGGGCAGGCCGGTTCGGGAGTCGATGCGGGTGAGCGCACGTTCGTACTCCAGCAGCAGGGCTTCGTGGCTGGCGTAGAAGTCGACGGTGTTCAGCGACTCGTCGCGCACCCCACACGCCACCATGAACGCCAGTGCGCGCTCGATTTCCTCGGCGAGTTCTTCGTACTCGGACTCGACGCGGGAGTCTCGCACGAACTCGCCATTCCACAGGTGCACCGCACGGAGATCGGCCAAACCGCCCTTGGTAAAGGCTCGAACGAGGTTCAGCGTCGCAGCCGACGAGTGGTACACCTTCATGAGGCGCTCGGGATCGTGCGCACGCGACTCGGATGTGAAGTCGAGCCCGTTCACGGCATCGCCTCGGTAGCTGGGAAGTTCGACGTCGCCGCGCTTCTCGGTGTCCTTAGACCGAGGCTTGGCGTACTGCCCAGCGATTCTGCCCAACTTCACGACGGGCACCTGCGCGGCATAGGTCATCACCACGGACATCGACAGCTGCACCATGAGCTTGCGTTTGATGGAATCCGCTGAGAGCGCGTCGAACGTTTCGGCACAATCGCCGCCCTGCAGCAGGAAGGCCCTGCCATCGGCCACAGCCGCGATCTGTTCGCGCAACTCGTCGCATTCACCGGCAAACACCAGCGGGGGCTGCATTTCGAGCTCGTCGACGACGCGATCTACCGCGTCTTGGTCGGGATAGGTGGGCTGCTGAGCCTGTGGTAGCGCCCGCAACGTTTCCCGCGACATCAAGCTGGACATGCGCACGAGGCTACCCCATATTGGGGTGAGTGCTGTTACGCGTTCGGGTCATGGATGCCCTGGTCGATGGCGTACAGCGTGAGCTCGACGCGATTGTGCAGCTGCAGCTTGCGCAGCACATTCTGCACGTGATTCTGCACGGTGCGGTGCGAGACAAACAGCGTGTCAGCAATCTCGCGATACGCCAGCCCCTTCGCAACCAGGCGTAGCACCTCGATTTCTCGCGACGTGAGCGTCGGGCCTTCATCGTTGTTCGCGCGAGCGGTGTTCACCATGCGCCGGAATTCTCCGAGTACGAGGCCCGCGAGGCCAGGAGTGAATACGGCATCGCCAACGGCCGTGCGCTGCACGCCCTCGACGAGTTCCTGCTTGGAAGCGGACTTCACGAGGTATCCCTTCGCGCCAGCCTTCATCGCACGCAGCACGTCCTCACGCTCACCGGACGCCGACATGACGAGCACCTGCAGGTCGGGAAGCTCCTTGATGAGGATGTCGATGCAAGTGGCGCCATCGGGCTCGGGGATCTGCAGATCCATGACGAGGACATCGGGTTTCACCGCACGCGCTCGTTGCAGACACTCAGTGCCGTTTTTCGCCACAGCGACAATCTCGAAACCCACTTCGGTGAGGTCTTCGCTCAAAGCGTCGATCCACATGGGGTGGTCGTCCACCAACATCACCCGATTACGCTCAGGCTGCGTCACTGTCATCACTCCACATCGATTGGGACACGCAGCTCCCACTCCGTTCCCGCGCCAGGCGCGGATTTCAACACCGCGGAGCCACCGATTGCTGAAATTCTACCGATGATGGAGTCACGAATGCCGAATCTCCCCTTTTCGGCTGCGCGCTGCGCCGCTTCCGCGCTCATCCCCGCCCCGTTGTCACGCACGAAGATGATCACCTCGTCGTCGACTTCCTGATCGAGCAGAATCCACGCTTGCGCGTCGTCCCCAGCGTGGCGCCGCACGTTCTTCAAGATCTCTTGCACGGTGCTCTCAATCTCTTCAACGAGATAGCGCGCGACGAGCACCTCCCCCGCCATCGTGGAGACGGTCACCCTCGCCGACGAATACTTGTCGAGCGCCGAAGCCAAGTCCACTTGAGCCTGGCGTGCGACGTTCACCACGTCGCGATCTTGAAGATGCACGCGCAGCTGCGATTCCGACTCCCGCGCCAGGGTAGCGAGCCGCATACCAACAGGGCCCAGCGCGGGGCCTTCCCGTTCGACGAGTGCCAGCACCTGCAGCGCACCGTCATGGATGATTCGCGACAGCCGCTCGCGTTCCGCCAGCGATGCGGCTTTGATGCGCTCTCGTTCCTGTTCGACGATGATCTCCCTGAACTGCGTGATGAGCACGCCTACGCAGGAGGCCGTCAAGATGGTGACAAACGCCATCCCCGCGCGTTCTAGGCTGAAGTGCGACGGAATCGCCATGAGCCCAGCACCTAGCGTGACGGAACTCGCGACGCCGGCCGTCGTCGACCAGAAAATGGCCGCATACATTGAGGCACCGCACACCCAGTAGCCCGCCAACGTCAGCGGCGCGCCACCTGGCGGCACCGCAAGCGGGGTCATCAGCACTAGCGCGAGCGTGACGAGACAATCGACCACAAACGACACTGGCCGCCGCCATGATGGCTTCATGAGGCACAGGGACGCGAAGGCGGTCCAGCAGATGATGACCAGGCATGCCAGCGCGACGAGCCAAGGGCGTTCGGCACGAGGCATCACCAGGACGATGTTGACCCCGACGGCGTGCAGGCCAAGCAGCGAACGGGCGACGACGGCAACCTGGTACACCCGACCGAGCACGTTTCGGCGAGCTTGGAACCATAGTCCCCTGGCGTTCAGCCACGCCAATGGGGCACTCAAGCGGGGCGGCTCGGGGCGCTGCTCATCCTCGTCGTCATGCTCCTGCGCGTGCAGGATGAGCTTGATATCTCGTTCGAGCTCGTCCCCGAACTCGTCCCGAGAGGTCACTGCTGCGCTACCTGTTCGGCGGGTGCGCTTGCCTCGGGTGGTTCCCCGCCACCGGGGTGAGGCAGCACGAACTCGCTGGTGTCCTTCCCCTTAAGGTCGCCGTGCTTGACCCGCGTGCCGTACACGTCGAGGTATTCCTGCCCGGTGAGGCGCTGGATCGCCGCCATCGTTTCGTCGGTGACGTAGCGATGCACCTTCAGATCTGTGCTGTGCGCGTACTGGGGGAACGCAAGGGGTTCACCCACCACAACGAGGGGCCGTCGGACCCACGGGATACCGAACAGGCCCTTGACCGTCTCGGTTCCCACGACGCCCACCGGCAGAATTGGAACATCGTTGTGCAAAGCCATGCGCGCGACACCGGTGTGGCCCCTATACATGCGTCCGTCCGGCGACCTCGTGCCCTCTGGATAAATCGCGACGAGGTTCCCCTCGCCGAGCACGTCGGAGATGGCTTGCAGCGACTCGGCGCTCGCTCTCCCCCCACCTCGCTCCATGGGCACCATCTTGATGAGTTTCAAGAACCAGGCCACGATCTTGCTGGGGAGGTCTTTGCCGCGGAAGAGCTCCGCCTTGGCGGGGAACGTCACCTCTCGCGGCATCATGGCCGGAATGACCACGGAGTCCATGGTGTGGAGGTGGTTGCTCGCGAGAATCGCTCCACCTGATCGGGGAACGTTCTGCTTCCCGACGACCTTCGCTTTGAAACCCCACTTCACGAGTGGGAGAAAGATCGTGTACTTGAAAAACTGATACGTCAGCACGTCGCTCCTTCGTCCGCGACGATTCTAGCGTCGTGGCGCCGGCACCCGACTCAGAGTACGCGGCGCACGCCCTTGAGCGGCATGGAGTGCAAGCCGGTGACGTTAATGCCGCTGCGCGGGTTCGCCGCGTGGACGATCTTGCCGCCGCCGATGTAGATGCCGACGTGGCTCGGGCCGCCGTAGTAGAACACGAGATCGCCGGGCTGAATCTGCGACGTAGGCACCGCCCGGCCTGCGCCGGAGTACTGCCCGCGAGAGGTGCGGGGAAGGCCGACGCCCACCTGACGGAATGCGTAGGTGGTAAGGCCGGAGCAGTCGAAGGAGTTAGGGCCAGTGCCGCCGTGCATGTAGCGCTTACCGACCTGCGCCATGGCAGCGTTGATCACAGTCTGGGCGCGATTGCCGTTCGGCGCGGGCGCAGCGGGCGCCTCGGCAGTATCAGTCGGCTTGGTGTCTTCCGACGCGGACTGGTTCGCGGGCGCGTTCCCGCGCGCTTCGGATCGTGACGGAGCCTGCACTGCGTCGACGGAGCGCGCGGCTGCGGCGGCGGCAGCGGCTTCCTGCTCGCGCCTGAGCTGTTCGAGGCGCTCCTGCTCTTCCTCGTTGAGCCGATCGTAGACCGCTTCGGCTTCCGACTGCTTCTTCTTGTATTCCGCAAGCTTGGCGTCGTGGGTCTTGACGTTCTCGTCCATCTCCTGCTTGGCAGCGGCTGCCTCGGAGCGGAGTACGTCGAGCCTGGCCTGGTCGTTCTGCAGGCGCTGGATGGCCTGGTTCGCGCGGTCATTCTCGGCCTGGATAGTGGCCAGCGAGCTCAGGAAGTTGTCGTCGGTGGCACTGGCGATGAGCTGTGCAGAGATATCGAGCCCGCCCTGCTGCATCTGGAACACGGCGTTGGCACCGATATCGTCGGCCAGCTTCGCGACGCGCTGCTCCTGCGCCTTCACGTCGGCTTGCGCGCGCTCGAGCTTGATCTTCGCGGCCTTCGCCTTATCTTCGGCATCGATGCCCTCCTGCTCGATCGAGGACACCTGTTCGTTCAGTGCATCGAGCTTCGCTTTGGCCTCGCGTACCGCGTCGGGGTCAGCGAGAGCGGGGTCTGCGATCAGCAACGAACCAACAACCAGGCCGGTCAGTGCGAGGCGTGCGAACTTCACAGATGCTCCTTGAGAGACGATGATGCAAGGCTGAGAGAATCTTAAGCGCTGTTCAGACTGTTCTCAAACCAAATGCTGCATGTTGGACGAAATGAGCATTCCGTGGGCCCACAGAATTGTCAGAGGCACGTATTAGGGTTCCCCACATGTCCAGCCAACGTGACGCGGTGCAACCATCGTTTGATGACCTCGGCACCTTCCTGCCCGAGGCCACCTTCGTCGTTGTTGATCTCGAAACCACGGGCACGGGCGCAGATTCGTCGATCACTGAAATCGGAGCGGTCAAGGTGAAGGCTGGCGAGGTCCTCGGCACCTTCCAAACGCTAGTGCGGCCCGACGCCCCCATTCCCGCCATGGTGCAGGTGCTCACGGGCATCACCGATCAGATGGTGGCTAGCGCCCCACGCATCGACGAAGCACTGCCGCTGTTCGACGAATTCGCGCGCGGCGCGGTGCTCGTCGCTCACAACGCCCGCTTTGACGTCGGTTTCCTCCAACGCGGGTTCGAGCAGCTCGGCATGGCATGGAAACGTCCGACGGTCATCGACACCGTGGCACTCGCGCGCTGCGCTCTCCTGCGCGACGAAGTGCGCAACTGCAAGCTCGCCACGCTGGCTGCCCACTTCGGTGCTGAGACGGTGCCCAATCACCGGGCCCTGTCCGACGCGCGCGCCACCGTCGACGTCTTCCACGCGCTGCTCGAGCGCGTCGGCAACCTCGGTGTCAGCACTGTCGAAGACCTCGTCGAGTTTCTGGCGCAAGTCTCCCCCGACAGGCGGGCCAAGCGCGGCTGGGCTTCATCGCTGCCTGAACGCCCGGGTGTGTATTGGTTCGTGCGTTCCGATCCGGGCAAGGCCGACGAGGTGCTCTACGTCGGTAAGTCGAAGAACTTACGACGGCGCACCAGGTCGTACTTTTCGGCCGCTGAGCAACGCAGCCGCATCCACGAGATGGTGCGAGTAGCCACCGGGCTGGAGCACGTCGAATGCGCTACCGACCTCGAGGCCGAGGTGCGCGAGCTTCGCATGATTATGAGCCGTGCCCCGCGCTACAACCGTCGTTCCAAGCGCCAGGAGCAGGTCAGCTGGCTGAAACTCACCGACGAGGCATTCCCCCGCATCGCTATCTCCCGGAAGGTGCGAGCGGGTGAGCAGTACTTCGGCCCGTTCACGAGCCGGGATGCGGCAAACGACGTCGCGCTCGCGCTGCAGGGGGCATTCCGTGTGCGGCGTTGCACCACACGTCTGAAGCGGCAGGTGCCCAGCCCGTCCTGTGCGCTAGCAGACATGAGGCGGTGCCCGGCGCCGTGCTTGCTTGGGGAAGGCGCAGAGCAATACGGCGACGTCGTCAGCAACGTTCGTCGTGCTTGGGCAGGCGATGTCGAGCCGCTCATCAACGCGGAAAGCGAGCACCTGCGTAAGCTCGTCGGGCAGCTTCGCTACGAAGAGGCGGGCGAACTCACTCGCAGGATCGAGCGTTACGTGCATGCATCGGTGCGGTTCGCACGTCTTCGTGCGCTTGCCGCAAGCCCCGAGATCGTGGCGGGGCTACCCGTGGGAGGCGGGTGGGATATTCACGTTGTTCGATACGGGCGGCTGGCCGCTGCCACACACGCTCCATCGGCCAGGGCGAGGGCGGCAGCCGACGAGGCGAGGGCGTCTGCGGAAACCGTGCTACCTACCGCGACGGGGCTGCCCCCATGCACGGTCGAGGAAGCCGAGCGTGTAGCCGCATGGCTCGAACTGCCCGGAATTCGGTTGATCGAGATCGAGGGCGAGTGGGCTTGGCCGCTGCACGCGGGCCTCACGTCGCTCCAGCTCGCGCAGCGGATGCTGGGCACCGATGCGCTGCCCAGCCCGGAAACAGCCGTGGGGCCGCGCGCAGACGAATCTGCAGCGCAGCCCCACGGCGTGGAATGAATCTCAGGCGAGTTCGACGCTCTCGATCACAACCGGATCCACCGGACGGTCCATCATGCCGGTCGGCGTGGTGGCGATGGCGTCCACAACCTGCTGCGAGGCCTCGTCGGTCACCTCACCAAAGATGGTGTGGCGACGGTTGAGGTGCGGCGTGGGTGCCACGGTGATGAAGAACTGCGAACCGTTCGTGCCCGGGCCGGCATTCGCCATGGCCAAGAGGTACGGGCGATCGAAGCTGAGCTCCGGGTGGAACTCGTCGTCGAAGCGGTAGCCCGGGTCGCCACGGCCGTCGCCGCGGGGGCAGCCACCCTGGATCATGAATCCGTCGATGACGCGGTGGAAGGTGAGTCCGTCGTAGAACTTACCCGTGGTGGTCTCGCCGGTCTTGGCGTCGACGTATTCCTTGGTGCCGCCGGCTAGGCCGACGAAGTTCTCGACCGTCTTCGGCGCGTGGTCATCGAACAGCTCGATGACGATGTCGCCGCGGTTGGTGTGCAAAGTGGCGGTGCTCACAGGCTTCCTTTCTTTGACTTTGCGTACGCTTCCCGAAGCAGTGCCCGGGCAGGCGTATGTGTCTTACCTTGAGCGAGCGTACCTGCATTCGCATCAGAAAGTCACCGCGAGTGATCCAATCATGCCGAACCCCTGTTGTGCGGACCCATCAGCAGGTAGCGTTGATGATGCTCGATCACGAGCCGCTCGATTACGAGCCATATCTACATTGGAGGTACTTGTGTCCAAGTCACAAGATTTCCGGAAGGCCGCTGCAGATCAAGCTTCTGCCGCCGCCGAGTACGGACAGCAGGCACTGAAGGACGGCATGGAACATGCACAGGGCTGGCTCAAGAAGGCCCAGAAGCAGGCCGGTCCCGCATTGAAGGATGCGAAAGTTCGTTCCGCTGACTTTGCCGCACGCAAATTCGACGCCATCGAGCCGCACGTTCGCGATGCACTCGACAAGGTGTCACCAGCCGTCGACGCAGCACGCATCAAGGTGGCCGACGAGTTCCTTCCTCGGGTATCGGAGTCGCTGCACAACGCCGCTGAGCATCCCCTGAAGGTTGCTGAGACCATCAAGCCCAAAAAGAAGAAGAGCGTCGGCAAGGGCATCGTAAAGTTCCTCGCCATCGGCGCCGTCGTTGCTGGCGTTGTGGCCGCGATTCGCCACTTCCTCGCTCCCAAGGACGACGGCTGGACTGCGCACGAGCCGTCGCGCGCATACGTGAACAACAACGACACGTTCGCCACGGCTGCCAAGGTGAGCGAAACCCCGAAGCCCAGCGCTTCCGACCCGTCTCCTGAAGACAAGGTTGAGCAGCCGGAGGCCGAGATGGTCGACGAGGGTGGCCCCGTCGTCGACGACGAAGTGAAGAAGGACGACTTCGGCTCGGATTCCTACAAGGGCGACAACCCGCCCGAGGGGTTCATCATCAAGGGCAACGAGCGTTCTATGAAGTACCACGTGCCCGGCACCGGTGGCTACGAGCGCACCATCGCCGAAATCTGGTTCACCACTGAGGAGGCCGCGCAGGCCGCGGGCTTCACGAAGGCCCAGCGCTGACCCGCTGCATTCACTCCCGACGAGGGGCGTCGCTGTTCGAGCGGCGCCCCTCTCGCGTTCCCCGGCGGCTGTGCGTGCGCGAGTTTTCCACAGCTGGTCGCTGACCTCTCGCCAATGCGCCCTGCTCGTTCTACTGTGCAAGGCATGTGGGACGTTGCCGTTATCGCCATCACCGTTGCTGTCGCAGTTATGGTGCAGCGTCTCGTCGTGCCGAAGCTGCGGCTGCCTCACGTGGATGACGGTGAGAAGGCGCCTGATTTCACGGGGCTCGGAAGTGCGCCGAATCTCCTACTGGTGCTCGCGTTCGTCGCGCTGGGAGGTCTTGCAGCATGGCATACCCACACACCAGTGTGGCCGTGGCTGGGGTACATCGCGCTCGGAGCGCCGTTAGTGGTCGTTGACCTTCGCACCACGTACCTGCCAAACCAGCTCATGTATCCGCTGTGGGTGGCGATCGGCGTCGGCTTGGCGGCCAGCGCGATGACGGATGCACGTGCCGCGATTGCTGGCGTCGTGGGAGCGCTCGCAGGCTACGGATGGTTTTGGTGCATGTGGCGCGTATCGTCCACCTTTGGCTTCGGCGACGTGCGCCTCGCCGCGGCGGCAGGCGCCGTCGCAGGTATGTCGGGAATGACGGGCTGGCTCACATCGTTGGTGATCGCGACGGCGATCGGCGCCGTCGCGGCAATCATTGCCCGTGCCAGTGGGCGCACCGTGTTTCCCTATGGGCCGTGGCTTTGGCTCGGGCCCGTCGTGGCTATCTGGCTACCTACTGGTTCGTGAGTTCGATCCACTGCTCGAGGTTCGCCTTGGCCTTCCCGGAGTCGACGGCCTCGCGGGCTGCGTCGAGGTGGCTGCGCACCTGCTCGCCGATGTCAGTGGCGAGGTCGACGCCCTCGTAGGCGAGCATCGCGGCGGCTGCATTCAGCAACACGATGTCGCGTACCGGGCCGGGCTTGCCGTCGACGAGTTCGCGCACCACCGCAGCATTGTGCTCCGGGGGACCACCCACCAGGTCGTGCGGGGCGGCCGGATCAAGCCCCAACGCGAGCGGATCCAGCGACGTGTACCACACGCGCCCCTCGGACACCGCCCACACGTCTGAGGGCGACGTGGTGGTGAGCTCGTCGAGGCCGTCGTAGCCGCGGAACACCAAGCCACGGCATCCGCGCCCAGCCAAGACCCGGGCCATGAGCGGAGCCATCTCATCGTCGGCCACGCCGAGGGCGATTGCCCGAGGCTGCGCCGGGTTCGCCAGGGGGCCGAGGAAGTTGAACGTCGTCTTGATGGCAAGCTGCTTGCGCACGCCCGCAACGTTCTTCAATGCGCTGTGGTAGAGGGCAGCGAACAAGAACGCGATATTGGTGCGGTCCAGCACGCCCTGCTGCTTCGCCGGGTCCATCGAGATATTGACCCCGAGCGCTTCGAGGGTATCGGCGGTGCCGGACTGCGACGAAGCCGCACGCGAACCGTGCTTCACCACCTTGGCGCCGGCAGCTGCCGCAACGATGGCGGCCATCGTCGAAATATTGACGGTGTTGGCGCGGTCTCCCCCGGTGCCGACGATGTCTACCGCGTTGCAGTCGAGGGCCACAGGCTGAGCGTTGTCAAGCATCGCCTGGACGAGGCCGCGGATCTCATCTTCCGTCTCACCCTTGGCTCGGAGCGCGACGAGCAGCGCAGCGATCTGCACTTCGGAAGCGCGACCACCCAGAATCTCGGCGAGCGCCCACGTGGCGGCCTCTGTTTCAAGACCCTCGGAACGTACCAGGCCAGTGAGGATGTCAGGCCACGAGTACATCAGGCGTTTGCCCCAAGCCTGGAGCGCAGCAGGTTCGCGGCCTGCGTCGGCATCGTGAACGGATCGAGCGGATATGGGGTTACAGCGTCGGCTCGCGACCAGGTGGCGAGCCATGTGTCGCTGCTGCGGACGATGAGCAACATGATTGGTGGGCAGTCGATGTATTCGTCCTTGAGCTGGAAGGACAGCCCGAAGCCGCCGGAGGGCTGCGCTTCCCCGTCGAGGATCACCAGCGAGTACTCGGTGTCCGAATCGAGGGCACGCAGCAGCGCGGCATGCGTAGCAACCTCGTGGATCTCGATCTCCGGCAAGTCGCTGGCCAGCTTCTTACCCAGCGTGACTCGCACCTGCTCGCGGGTGAGTCGGTTGTCGGAGTACACCAGCACCTTGGCGATGTTGTCAGTCATCAGTTCCGTCCTTGGTGGATCGTTCGATCGTCTCGGCAGAGTCTAGCCCCTGTGCCGCCGCCTTGGCCGCACGAGCCCGCGCTTCTTCCCGATCGAGCGCCCGGTCGATGCGTCGGGCCTCCTTGCGTGAGTCCTGAATCCATTTCACGAAGATCACGATCATGCCGGCGAACATCGTGAGGTCGCCGGTGGCCCACATGAGCGCGCCAGCCCACGTCTGGTCGTCGAGCGGGCTAAGCCCCCAATCGCGCTCGAAGGCGAGGTACCACTCCTCCGCGATGAGCTTCTTCGAGCCGAGGATGATCACCCCAATCCACGCGTGAAACGGCATGGGAAGAATGAACATGACGATGCGCAGCGGGTACGGAATGCGGTACGGGTGCGGGTCAGGGCTCAGCAGCGGCATGAAGAACAAGCACCCGATGACGACCATGTAGATGTGCAGGAAATCGTGATGAAACGAATTGCGCAGCGTCAGGTCGTACCAATCAGTGAGGTACAGCATGAACTGCAGCGAGATCATGAGCCCCAGCGTGAGCCCAGGAAAGAGCAGCACCTTCGCCACGTTGCTGTGCAGCACCTTCAGCAGCACGTCCCGCGCTCCATGCGGCAGCGTTCGAAGTGCGAGCGTCACGGGTGCACTCGCGACGAGAAACACCGGCGCGATCATGTTGAGCACCATGTGCTGGATCATGTGCGTCCAAAACAGCACGGTGTCGTAGACGCCGAGAAAACTGAAGATGGAGTAGGCGATGAGCCCTTGGCCGAACAGGAATGACGCGGTCCGCCACCTCGACCATTGGTCGCCGCGCTGATGCAGTACCCGGACGCCCCACAGGTAGCTCGCTACCATAATCGTCAGCGAGAGCACCACCCACCATGGGAAGTCCCATTGGGTGAGGTACGCCCAGCCCCTCAAAGGCGTGATGGCGTCGTTAGGAGTTGCGTGCAGAGGAAGCAAAGTTATTAGCCTCGCGTGGGTGAGGTGCGTGTCATTATGGCAAAAGGTTATCGCTCATTTTGAGCCGGGGTCACCTAACAACGTGACGTGACGCACTTTTACGGCAATAATGACCACGTGGTCACGAATGCAGCATCCAAGGAACCGACGGCGATCCCGTCTGGCGCCTTGCACGAAGTCTCCCCGTCCAGGCTGAACTCACCCAAGGGACGCCCTGACATGGTCTCGATTGGCGTGTGGGTGTGGTTGTCCAGCGAGCTGATGTTCTTCGCGGCACTGTTCGCCGCGTACTTCATGCTTCGCAACACGACGAACGAACTCGCTGCCTCCCCCGAGACAGCCATGTGGTACACCGAGTCGTCACACCACGATGTGACGTTCGCGTCCATCAACACGGCCATCTTGGTGTTGAGCTCGTTCTTCTGCCAGTTCGCAGCCAACGCGGCCAGCGCAGGCCGTGTGAATGGCTCGTGGGTGAACCCCATGAAGATGGGCATGCGCCAGGGCTTCATCATCACTGCGTTCCTGGGCACGGTGTTCATCTCCGGACAGGTGTGGGAGTACTTCAACCTGTTCTCCGAGGGCTTCACCATTCAAACCAACCAGTACTGGTCTGCATTCTTCCTCGCCACGGGCTTCCACGGGCTCCACGTGCTGGGCGGCATCATCGCCTTCTGGTACGTGCTCGCCCGTTCGTACATGACCCGCACGCACACCCATGAACAAACGGTCGGCGCCCACGTCGTGTCCTACTACTGGCACTTCGTGGACGTCATCTGGATCGTCTTGTTCGGTGTGATTTACTTCCTCCGCTGACGGAATCAGGAGCATCGTCTTGAGCACTCAACGCAAGCGCAACCGCAAGGCCTTCGCCCGCCCCTGGCTGCTGATCGTGGCTCTACTCGTCGTCGGCGTAGCGTACGCGTCGGTAGCCCCCGCGCCGAGCTCTGCGGACACGCAGATGACCCAGCAAATCGCCGAGGGCAAGGCCATCTTTGAAACCTCGTGCGCGTCCTGCCACGGCTTGAACGGTGAAGGGCTCTCCCGCGGCCCGTCACTGATCGGCGTCGGCGCCGCATCCGTCGATTTCCAAATGGGCACCGGGCGCATGCCGGCTGTCAAGGAAGAGGCCCAGATCCCGACGAAGGAAGTGGCGTACTCCCAGGAGCAGATCGACGCCGTCGCGGCCTACGTGGCCTCGCTCGGCCCCGGCCCCGCGATTCCGGAGAAGAGCCAGTACGACCCCGAAGGCCTCACCGAAGAGGAGATCGCGCACGGCGGCTCGCTGTTCCGCGCCAACTGCTCCGCCTGCCACGGCATCATCGGCGGCGGCGGTGCCATGCCTGAGGGCAAGAAGGCACCGAACCTCTCCAACACGAGCTCGGTCCACATCTGGGAGGCTGTGCGCTCTGGCCCGCAGCAAATGCCCACGTTCAGCAAGGAAGTGCTCCACGACGACGACGTCCGCGCCATCATCGGCTACCTGGACGAGGTCCACGAGCAGCCTCGCTATGGCGGACTCGGTATGGGCGACAATGGCCCGGTCAGTGAAGGTCTGTGGATCTTCATTCTCGGCATCGGCGGGCTGTCCATTGCCGCCGGCTGGATTGCGAAGAAGGGAGCTCGCGCCCGATGAGCAACAATCACCCCGTAGTAGACCCGACGACCGACCACGTCGTCGACAATCCGGGCATTGAGGAGCACGTCGAGCGCTACACCGACGTCGATAAGGGTGCTGGCAACCGCGCGTACGGCGCCATCTTGATGATGCTGGCTGCTGTCCCGGTCCTAGCCATCTGCAACCTCGTGATCTACTTTGCGGTCCCCCGCGGCACTCGGATCAACATCGAATTTGCGGGTGTGAGCTTCCTGCACGCGAACGCCCACAATGTCGGATTGGGGCTCACCCTCGGCCTGGGCATCCTGCTCATCGGGCTCGCTGTCGTGCAGTGGGCGCGTGCGCTCATGGGCGACCACGAGATCCAGGAAGAACGCCACTCGGCCGCGTCGGATGAGGACACCCGACAGGCCGCCATCGAGGTGTTCAACCAGGGCGTTGAGGAATCGAACGTGAAGCGCCGCCCGCTCATCCTCGGTGCGCTCGGCGGCGCCATCGGCTTCGCGGCCCTGCCCGCCGTCGTGACCCTTGCCGACATGGGCCCCTGGCCGACGAGCAAGCACCGCAAGGAAACGATCGAGAAGACGCTGTTCGCCGCTGCGCCGGAGAAGGAAGTCATGCTCGTCAACGACGAGACCTGGCGCCCCATCAAGGCCTCCGACCTCGAGATCGGTCAGCTGGTCAACGCTGAACCGTCGAACCTGCACGGCTGGGTTGACGAAGACGGCAAGCACCACGACGAGGACGCCCTGCATGGCACCGAAGGCCATCAGGAGAAGGCCAAGGCCGCCATCGTGATCGTGCGCATGGACCCGAACGACATCAAGATCCCCGAGTCTCGCAAGGACTGGCACGTCTCCGGCATCCTGGCGTACTCGAAGATCTGCACCCACGTCGGCTGCCCCATCTCGCTGTGGGAACGCCAGACGCACCATCTGTTGTGCCCGTGCCACCAGTCCACCTTCGACCTCGGCAACTCCGGCGTCGTCGTGTTCGGACCGGCGGCCCGTGCGCTACCCCAGCTCCCCATCACGGTGAACGAGGACGGCTACCTCGTCGCCCGTGGTGACTTCACCGTTCCCGTCGGCCCGAGCTACTTCGAGCGCGACTCCCGCCACGACTACAAGGATGGTGACCAGTGATGGCCAAGCCCACCACCATGACGGTTGAGGACGAGGCCAGCACGAACCTCGAGCCGCGTCCTGCCGAGCACTCGACCAAGCACCCCGCTGGCGGGCTGGCGGACTGGGCTGACCAGCGCATGGGCCTCGGCAAGATCGCCAAGTTCGGCCTGCGCAAGGTCTTCCCCGACCACTGGAGCTTCCTCCTGGGCGAGATCGCGCTCTACACCTTCATCATCTGCCTACTGACCGGCGTGTTCCTCACCATCTGGTTCAAGCCGTCGATGGCCGAGGTCATCTACGACGGCTCCTACCAGCCGATGAAGGGCATCGCCATCTCTCAGGCCTTCGAGTCGACGTTGAACATCAGCTTCGACGTGCGAGGTGGCCTCCTGCTCCGCCAGGTGCACCACTGGTCGGCACTGCTGTTCGTCGCCGCTGCGACGGTGCATGCGCTGCGTGTGTTCTTCACCGGCGCGTTCCGCAAGCCGCGTGAGATCAACTGGCTCATTGGCGTCGGTCTTCTGGGCCTGTCGCTGCTCGCCGGCTTCTCCGGCTACTCGCTGCCCGATGATCTGCTGTCTGGCACCGGCCTGCGCTTCGCCGACGGCCTCATCCGGTCGATTCCGCTCGTGGGCACCTGGGTGGAGTTCTTCCTCTTCAACGGCGAGTTCCCAGGCGACATGATCATCTCGCGTCTGTACATGGCGCACATTCTGCTGATCCCTGGCCTGCTGCTCGCACTCATCGGTGCGCACATGACGCTGCTGGTGTACCACAAGCACACCCAGTACCCCGGCCCCGGCCGCACGCAGAACAACGTCGTCGGCTACCCCATGTTCCCCGTCTACGCGGCGAAGGCTGGCGGTTTCTTCTTCATCGTCTTCGGCACCATGGTGCTCTTCGGTGGTCTCTTCCAGATCAACCCCGTGTGGCTCTACGGCCCGTACGACCCGGCCAAGGTGACCGCCGGTTCTCAGCCGGACTGGTACATGGGCTTCGCCGAGGGCTTTGTGCGCATCATGCCCAACTGGGAGTGGCACATCGGCCACACCACGTGGAGCTGGAACGTGTTCATCCCTGGTGTGGGCGGACTCACCGTGTTGTTCACACTGCTGGCGTTGTGGCCGTTCGTGGAACGCTGGATCACGGGCGACGACCGCGAGCACCACATCCTGGACCGCCCGCGCAATGCTCCGACGCGCACCGCACTCGGTGTGGCGGGCATGACGGCGTACGCCGTGATGTGGCTGGGCGGCTCGAACGACATCATCGCTATCCGCTTCAACCTCAACCTGAATGCGATCACGATCGCCCTGCAATGGCTGCTGCTTATCGGCCCCGTCGTAGCGTTCATCGTGACTAAGCGCGTGTGCCTGTCACTGCAGCGCAACGACCGTGAACGCGTCCTGCACGGCTCTGAGTCGGGCCAGATCGTCCGCACACCGGAAGGCCGTTACTACGAGGACCACGTCGAGATCTCGCAAGGCGAAGCCTACGCGCTCACCCAGCACGCGCAGTACGAGGCTGTGGAGGCCGACGACGGCACCTCGCCGCTCGGTGTTGAGGGTCCGGCGAAGGTCTCGAAGTTCCGTGCGGCCATCTCGAGGTGGTATCTCGGTCACGACATTCCGAAGCCGACGCGCAGCGAAATCGAGGACGCGCATCACGACGATGACGATTCAGATACGCCGGCGCTAGAGCGCTGAGGCGTTCCGTCTGCACGATAGATCAGGTTCGTGGTGGGTAGACCCGCCACGAACCTGATCTGTCTTTGCCTGCGCTGCCATAATGGGCAGCGTGCGTTTTTTGACTCAGCCCATCCATGACCTCACCTACTCCGATGTGTTCATGGTGCCCAGCCGTTCCGGCGTCTCGTCGCGCCTCGACGTAGACCTCACCTCCACCGACGGGCTCGCCACCCCAACGCCCCTCGTCGCCGCGAACATGACCGCGGTGTCCGGGCGTCGAATGGCGGAAACGATGGCGAGGCGCGGCGGCCTTGCGGTGTTCCCGCAGGACATCCCCATCGACGTCGTCGCCAAGTCCATCGGCAAGGTGAAGCGGGCCCACCCCATCTTCGACACCGCGGTCACTGTCTCCCCCACCACTACGAATGCTGAAACGCTCAGCCTCATCCAGAAGCGTGCCCACGGCGTCGCTGTCGTCGTCGATGAAGGGCGCGTGGTCGGTCTGGTGCACCCTGGCCCTGCGGAGAACGCTGACCGCTTCGCACAGGCCAAGGATGTGATGACCACCGACATCACCACCGTAAGCCCTTCGATGGCCCCGGAAGAGGTATTCAACCTCCTCTCCTCCACGCACCAGGATCTGGCCGTCGCCATCGACGAGGACGAAGCTCTCGTCGGCGTGATCACTCCTAAGGGAGCCCTGCGTGCGACGATCTACTCCCCCGCGCTTGACGCCGACGGACGCCTGCGTGCAGGCGTCGCCGTCGGGATCAACGGTGATATCTCGGCCAAGGTGCGTGCCGCCCTTGAGGCGGGCGCTGATGTGCTCGTGATGGACACCGCACATGGCCACCAGGAGAAGATGATTCAGGCGCTCGGCGTCGCCCGTGACGTACGCGACGAGTACGCCGCCCAGACTGGGCGACACGTGCTGATCGTCGCAGGCAACGTCGTCACGTCTGAGGGCGTGCGCGACCTCGTCGAGGCAGGCGCTGACATCTGCAAGGTGGGTGTCGGCCCCGGGGCGATGTGCACCACCCGCATGCAGACCGGCGTGGGGCGCCCCCAGTTCTCTGCGGTGCTCGACTGCAGCATCGCCGCCCGAGAGCTCGGCAAGGCTGTCTGGGCCGACGGTGGCATCCGTCATCCACGTGACGTCGCCCTCGCGCTCGCCGCAGGCGCGGGGTCAGTGATGATCGGATCCTGGTTCGCCGGCACCTACGAGTCCACCGGCTACCTCAAGCACGACCATGACGGGCGGGTCTACAAGGAATCGTTCGGCATGGCCTCTGCCCGAGCCGTGCGCAACCGCACGAAAGATCAATCGGCGTTCAGCAGGGCGCGCGCGTCACTCTTCGAAGAAGGCATCTCCAGCTCACGGATGTACCTCGACCCGGCTCGCCCTGGCGTCGAAGATCTCCTGGACTGGATCACCTCAGGTGTGCGTTCGTCGTGCACGTACGCTGGTGCCAGCAACCTGGATGAGTTCGCTGACCGCGCCGTCGTCGGCGTGCAATCGGGTTCTGGCTACGACGAAGGCCGCCCTCTCGCCCAGAGCTGGTGACGAGAGGGCGCGCGGGCGTCAGTGCTGGTAGTCGCCGCGGTAGAACTCCAGCACCCAGCCTGTAACAGCCCAGATGCCGACGCCGAAGCCGAGCACGGTGATCCACCACTGTTCGACGCTCAGGCCGAGCAAAATGATGGTGACCACCACGGCGCACCAGAACGGCCAGGTGCTCTTCGGCGCGAAGAATCCGTAGTTACCGGCGGCTTCCTCGATGGTTGCGTCTTCCCTGTCTTCGGGCCGAGCATCGAAGTGCTTGGCCTCGTAGCTGAGGAAGGCCGCAATCATGAGGCCCAGCGCGAAGGTGAAGCCCAGCGCGATGGTGCCGATGATCTCCTGGCTCGCGAACCAATAGATCGGTGTCATCACCGCGAAGAAGACCGCGATGAACCAAAAGATCCTGGATTCGGTCTTCACTTCGAGGCCTCCTCAAGCTCCGGGGTGTCGTCCGCGTCGAGCAGCTCGCCCGGGTCGACGTCGTGCGGCTCCTCAGCCAGTTCGGGGTGAGCCAGGTCGAAGGCCGGGTTCACGGAGCGAACGCGAGGCAGCGAATCAAAGTTGTGCCTAGGCGGCGGGCACGAGGTGGCCCACTCCAGCGTGCGGCCCCAGCCCCACGGGTCGTTGACTTCGACCTTAGGCGCCTTGCGCGTGATCCACACGTTCCAGAAGAACGGGAGCATCGAGACGCCCAGGAAGAACGCACCGAAGGTGGACACCTGGTTGAGCACGGTGAAGCCTTCCCATGCACCGTAGTCGGCAATACGCCGCTGCATGCCTGCGACGCCGAGCCAGTGCTGCACGAGGAACGTGATGTGGAAGCCGATGAAGATCATCCAGAAGTGTGCCTGGCCGAGCTTCTCGTTCAGCATGCGCCCGGTGAACTTGGGCCACCAGTAGTAGAAGCCCGAGAAGGTTGAGAACACGACGGTACCGAACAGCACGTAGTGGAAGTGAGCCACCACGAAGTAGGTGTCGGTCACCTGGAAGTCGAGCGCAGGCGAGGCGAGGATGATGCCGGTGAGGCCACCGAACAGGAAGGTGACCAGGAATCCGATCGCGAACAGCATGGCTGAGTTCAGCGTCAACGACCCTCGCCACATGGTGCCGATCCAGTTGAAGAACTTCACACCCGTCGGGATGGCGATCATGAAGGTCATGAACGCGAAGAACGGCAGGCTCACCGCGCCGGTGGCGAACATGTGGTGTGCCCACACCGACACCGACAGTGCGCCGATGGTCAAGGTGGCGAAGACCAGACCGTAGTAGCCGAACACTGGCTTGCGGCTAAACACCGACAGCACCTCGGTGATGATGCCAAAGAACGGCAGCGCCAGCACATACACCTCAGGGTGTCCGAAGAACCAGAACAGGTGCTGGTAGAGCATCGCGCCGCCGGATGCGGCGTCGAAGATATGCGACCCCAGCACGCGGTCGGAGCCGAGCACCAGCAGCGCTGCACCCAGGACGGGGAACGTGATGATCACCATCATGGAGGTGACGAGAATATTCCACGAAAAGATGGGCATACGGAACATGGTCATGCCCGGGGCGCGCATGCAGATGATGGTGGTAATGAAGTTCACCGAGCCGAGAATCGACGACAGGCCCAGGACGTAGAGGCCGAACACCCAGAAGTTCGAGCCGAACCCAGGCGAGTGCAGCGACGTCGACAGCGGCGTGTAGCCGAACCAACCGAAGCTCGCGGCGCCCTCCTTCGTGAAGAACCCGGCGCAGGTCAAGAGCGAGCCGAACAGGTAGATCCAGTACGAGAACGCGTTCAGACGCGGGAAGGCAACGTCGGGTGCTCCGAGCTGCAGTGGCAGCATCGCGTTGGCGAAACCGGCAAAGATGGGCGTCGCGAACATGAGCAGCATGATGGTGCCGTGCATGGTGAAGAACTGGTTGAACGTCTCATGGTTCACGAACTGCATGCCGGGGTTCGCGAGCTCAGCCCGGATGCCCAGAGCGAGCACACCACCGAAGCAGAAGAAGAACATGGACGTGACGAAGTACATGTTGCCCAACACTTTGTGGTCGGTGGTGGACAGGTACTTCATCACCGTGGCACCCAACGAGTGCGTGGACTTCGTCGTCGCAGGGGACGCGAGCTGCGTCCGTGCGGCAATGTTATCGCTGCTCATCAGTTGCCCTCCTTGGGCGCTGCCGTCGTCTCCGGCAGCACATGTTTGGTGGTCTGCGGCATCGGGAGCAAGCCCTCATTCTGGGGGTTGGCAGCAAGCTCCTGCACGTGCTTCGCGTATTCCTCTTCAGAAACCACGTGCACCTTGAAGATCATGGCCGCGTGCAATTCGCCGCACAGCTCGGCGCACTTACCGTCGTAGACGCCCTCCTTGTTGGGCGTCACGTCGAACGAGTTGGGATGGCCTGGGATGACGTCCATCTTGAAGTAGAACGCTGGCACCCAGAACGAGTGGATCACGTCAGCGGAGTCAAGGTTGAAGCGCACCCGCTTGTTCACCGGAAGGTACAGTTCCGGAATTTTCTCGACGGTGCCGACCTCGTGGGCATCGACGCCCACCTGAGGATCGTCAGCGCCGTGGTAGTTGAACGTCCACGACCACTTCTGCCCGATGACATCGACGACGAGGTCCGGGTCTTCGCTCTGGTCGAGCACTTCGTCGAACACCCGCACGGTGTAGAGGAAAAGCACGCCGATGATGAGGAACGGGACGAGCGTGTACAGCAGTTCAAGAGGCAGGTGGTACTTCGTCTGCCGCGGTGCGGGTGCGTCGTCATCCTTACGCCGGTAGCGAATGACGGACCAGAGGATCAGGCCCCACACCAAGGCGCCAATCACCAAGGCGGTAATCCAGAACCCCACCCAGAGGTTACCCATCGCGGGGGCCTGCTCAGATGCTGGTTCGGGCAGGCCGAACCGCGCACCCTGGCCGCTACAACCCGCCAGGCCGAGGAGCATGAGCACCCCTGCGATCGCCATGATCCTGCGGCCGGTTCGGGGCCGGGGAGGATTGCTTCTCACCACTGTTTGCCTTCCACGTTCTTTTCGCTACACATCGCTCGGATGTGTACAGCACTGCAAGGTCACCTTAACGCATAACGGCACCCCCGGGTGAAGTCATTCAGCCCGGGGGTGCTAGTTGTTCACAAATTCGTCGCGTGCGACGTCGCGTTCGTGACGATTAGTGGAACGAATCGCCGCATGCGCAGGAGCCCGTCGCGTTCGGGTTGTCGATGGTGAATCCCTGCTGCGAGATGGTGTCGACGAAGTCGATCGACGCACCTCCCAGGTAGGGCGCGCTCATTCGGTCGGTGACCACCTTCACGCCTTCATAATCGGTGGCTTGGTCGCCGTCGAGTTCACGATCGTCGAAATACAGCTGGTAGCGAAGGCCGGAGCAACCGCCGGGCTGCACAGCAATGCGCAACGACAGATCGTCGCGACCCTCTGCTTCGAGCAGAGCACGCACCTTGTCGACGGCCGCTTCCGTAAGGGTGACGCCGGTTGGTGCGTCAGTCTGGGTTTCAGTCACGCTGACTCCATCAGTAGGGGTGTTGAACGCGCCCCAGTGTACGTGGCTGTCGACGTGACTCCAAGCACTTCCCTTATTCGAACCGCCAGGTGCGGGCCACACGCTCAGCCAGTGCTGCGAGGTCACGCTCGTCGACGGTGCGTGGATCGTCGCCGGTATGTACCGCGTAGGCGGCCTCGATACCGGACAGACGCAGTTCGCGCGACGACACGAAGTTTCGACCGCACACGACGATCACGGGGCGCAGCGCTTCCTCTGCGATCCGCACAACGCGTTCGACGAGCGGTCCGCCGCGAGTGTGGAAGTCGAGGTCGGTGCATCCGGTGACGATGAGGTCGGCCTGTGTGGCCGTCTCCGCAAAGCCGGTGCGTTCCACAGTGAGATCGAGCGCGCTGGTTAACTGCGAGCCCTCACGCAACAACAGCGCGCCGAACCCGTCGACAGCTCCCACACCGGCGCCGTCGTGCACCCCGAGTTCGGTGAGCCATGCGCGCGCTTGGGCGTCCGCGTCGAGGCCTGCGGCAAGATCGTCGCCGCGCTCACGGGATCGCTGCACGGCTGTGCCTGCCAGGCCCGTCAGCGGCACCTCGACATCCGGATCAGCCACCACGGCCACGAAACGACGGCCGGCAATAGCTTGCGCGGCGCGCTCCGCGTCGGCCAAGCGAAACTCCAGCTGCCTCAGGTCGACGACGTCGGCCCCTCGTGCCAGCACGTCGGCAAGCTCATCGAGTGTGGAAGGCGCAGGCCAAGATGCCTCGAGGTCCACGACGGCAACCTCGGCACCTTCAGCTTGGAATGCCCGGGCGACGACGACGGATGCCGCGTGAAACTCCAGCGCGCCGACCGCGCCGGATGCGACAAGTACCCGCACCCTTCTGACTACTCCTGGACTTCGTCCGGCAGTAGGCCGCCGTAGTAGTCGCGGGTGGTCTCGAGGATGAGCTTCACATCGTCGAGGCTGGCCGTCGGATCGGGCAGCACAACGTCGGATTCGGCGAGCACGTCGTCAGGCACCGGAGAGCCAAGCTCTTGCAGGCGGGTGAACAGCTCTTGCAGCACCTCGCGCATCCCTGCTTCGTCACCAGCCTCGACGGTGCGCTCCAGACGCTCGTCGATTTCATTCAGATTCGTGAGGGCGTCGACGTCGATGGTCCACTGCCCCTCGCCCATGACTCGGATGATCACTGCTGAGGCTCCCCGTACGGATCTGCGACAGAGCCTTCCTCCGCAGGAGCCTGCTGCGGCGCAGTGCCCTGCGTCTGGGTTGGCGCCTCGTGCGGCGCGTCGATAGCGGCGGGCTGCGCGGGCGCACCGCCTGTGAGCTGCGCCTTCATCGAGGCGAGCTCGTCTTCCACCGACGAGCTCGACGCCAGCTGGTTGAGCTCTCGAGTGATGTCGTCCTGACCGAAGCCATCCTCCAACGCGCCGGCCTCAACCAGCTCGTCGACGGCAGAAGCCCGGGCCTGCAGCTCCAGCGTCTTATCTTCCGCGCGCTGGATGGCCAGGCCGATATCGTTCATCTCCTCACCAATCCCGGTGAACGCCTCGTTGATGCGGGTCTGCGCTTCTGCGGCGGAGTAGGTGGCCTTGATGGTTTCCTTGCGGGTGCGGAAGGCGTCGACCTTCGCCTGCAGGCGGGAGCTCGCACGAACGAGCTTCTCCTCTTCCTGCTGCAGCTGGGCGTGCTGCGCCTGCAAGTCGGCGAGCTGCTGCTGCAGGCCCGACTTGCGGGTGAGTGCTTCGCGGGCGAGGTCTTCCCTATTCGATTCCAGTGCGCGCTGAGCGGCTGCGGTGAGGCGGTCGACCTCCTGGTTCAGTTTGCTCGCTTGGAGTTCTACTCGCTTGCGGCTGGTGGCCACATCCGCGACACCGCGGCGCACGTTCTGCAAGAGCTCCAGCTGTTTCTGGTACGAGTAATCGAGCGTTTCACGGGGGTCCTCATACTGATCCAAGGCTTTGTTGGCCTTGGATCGAAACACCATCGCAATGCGTTCAAAGATGCCGGCCACGAAAACTATCCTTCCGAAGGGGTCTGCCACATCAAAGGTACATGCTGCCAAGCACTAAGCTCGAGCGATCCTCGCAATTCTTTTTCTGTCAGCCGCTCGACGTCGACTTCGAGCGCCGAAGCGCAACCGGTAGACTGCTGCCTCGCCAATATCGTTCACCACAGTGAGGTAGTACGCGTGGGACTCTTCCGCCCCTATGAACGCACCGACAAGTCCACCCGGACACGCACGTCCACCGTGCCCGACAAGGTGAAGAAGGCCCCCGACGCGAACGCGGCAACGCCGACGCAAGCGCAGGAGCCGACGTCGACCACCGCCGGCAAGAAGGTGGTTCGTCGAGGCGAGAAAACCGGACCCACCCCTACCCGCAAGGAAGCGGAGGCGGCGCGCATGGAGCGCCTGCACCCGAACCTCAGCAAAAAAGAGCGCAAGAAGGCAGAGCGCGAGGCTCGGTACAAGGCTCAAACTGAGGCTTGGGAGCGCGTCGAGAAAAGCCCCGAACGCACGCTGCTGCGCGACTTCGTCGACACCCGCTGGACGCTTGCCGAGTTCATGATGCCGTTCATGCTCATCATCCTGGCGGCCATGTTCGTATTCATGACGAATATTGAGATCACTACGATCATCGCGTTCCTGCTGTGGGGATTCTTCTTCGCCACACTCATCAACATCTTCATCATGTGGCGAAGCTTCAAGAAGCTCCTCGCCGAGCGAGTGCCCAACGCGCACACCAAGGGCCTGCTCATGTACATGATGAACCGCGCGATCATGATCCGACGCTTCCGTCGCCCCCTGCCCCGAATCAAGCGAGGAGACCCGATCTGATGAGCTATCACTGGGAGCCCGCTACCGGTTCGTTCGACCGCGAGGAGCTGGAGCGCAACGACCTCCTGAAACGCTTCGACTCCAAGGAAGCCGCCGAGGAGTGGATGTCGCTGTTCTACGACGACTTAGTGAACCTCGGGGTCGCTGAGGCCACCCTCATGGAGGAGGACAGGGTCGTCTACGGCCCCATGTCGCTGCTTCCCTGATCGCACCAGCAATACGACGCCGAACACCGTCGCTATCGCACCGATCCCAATGACGAACGGGGTCTGCTCGCGCACGGTGCGGATGCGCTGCTCGTAGGTTTGCAGCTTTTCGTCGGTGTTGACCTCCGTGTAGGTCGATCCATGGCATACGTCGCCTGGCCCCATTTCCACTTCACCGCAGTGCGTCGTCGGATGCACGTAGGCCACCATACCCCAGCAGGTGATGGCCAAGGCCGCTGCGATGAACAACCAGTAGGCGATTCGTTTTCCCATGAGGGCAAAGTTACCCCGTCCTAGATAGGGTGGGAGAATGCATGATCTCTCGTTGGAACTCTCGAAATCTATACCCAAGGACGCCGACGTGGTTATCGTCGGCCTTGCCACCGCCGGCGATGCAACCTCGCTCGTGGGCGGAACCTCCGAACTCGACAAGGCCTACACGAAGGCGTTCAACGCCAATGTCTCGACGCTGGCCGCTGCCATGCGCGCGTCGAGCGCGCTGGAAAAAGTGACGGTGTTGCCGGAGGCCGACGGCATCCGCGCGGTCGTCGTCGGGCTGGGTGAACCCGACGTGGCACCCGCGACGCTGCGTCGTGCCGTCGGCGCGGCGGCACGGGCGGTCATCGGGCTCCCGGACGTGGAAGGCCTCACCGTCGCGGTGTCGTTGGAACTCACTGACCCCGAGCTGCTGCAAGCCGCCGCGGAGGGCGCAGCGCTCGGCGCCTACCGTGTGCAGAAGGTCACCGGGCAGGGCACCCCTGAGCCGATCACCAAGATCGCCGTCGTCGGCCCCTCGCGCCTCGGTGACGCACTCGTCGATGCCAAGGCGAACATCCGCGGCGTCTACCAGGCACGTGACTGGTCGAACACCCCACCCAACCTCCTGTACCCCGAATCCTTCGCAGAGGCCGCGAAGGCGTACGTCAAGGACGAGCGGATCACCGTCGAGGTCCTCGACGAAAAGGCCCTCGCCAAGGGCGGATACGGCGGCATCCTCGCCGTCGGCGGCGGCTCGGAGCGCACGCCTCGCCTGGTGCGGTTGAGCTACGCCCCACGCGGCGCGAAGTTCCACCTCGCCCTGGTGGGCAAGGGCATCACCTTCGACTCCGGCGGCCTCGACATCAAGCCGCCCGCCAGCATGCTCGGCATGCAGATGGACATGTCGGGCGCCGGCATCGTGATTGCCGCCATCCGCGCTATCGCGGAACTGGGCGTCAAGGTGCAGGTCACCGCCTACGCTGCGATGGCTGAGAACATGCCGTCGGGCAGCGCCTACCGCCCGAACGACGTGCTCACCATGTTCGACGGTCAGACCGTCGAGAACTACAACACCGACGCCGAGGGCCGGCTCGTCATGGCCGACGCCATCGCCCGCGCCGGCACCGACAAGCCCGACATGATCGTCGACGTAGCCACCCTCACCGGCGCCTGCATGGTGGCCCTCGGTTCGCGCATCGCCGGTGTGATGTCGAACTCCGAAGACGCGACGGACCGCGTGCTGGACGCCGCCGAGGCTGCGGGTGAGGAGTTCTGGGAGCTGCCCATCACCGACCACATCCGGGAGCAGATCACCTCCGACATCGCCGACTTCCGATCGGGCGGCAAGACCCGCGACGGCGGCGCGCTCGTCGCAGGTGCGTTCCTGGAGCGCTTCGTGCCCGATGGCATCGCATGGGCACACCTCGACATCGCCGGGCCTGCCGACTCGTCGGAAGCCTTCGGCTACACCCCGAAGGGCGGCACGGGCGTGGCCGTGCGCACCCTCGTAGCGCTCGCGCAGCAAGCCGCGGAGTAACCCGGCAAGGGCTACGCGGCGAGATGCCGCTCAGCGAAGGGCAAGATGCTTGGCAAGCCCTTCGTTGAGCGGCATCTGTGCGTACAGGGTGGCCTGCAGCACGTGGTAGAGGTCTGGTTTGCCGTCCCAGGTGCGCTTGGTGGGCTGCAGATCGTCGTCGAGTTCGGAGAACCAGGAGCCTCGCTCGTGGTCGACGAGGTGTTCGTCGGCGAAGGTCCACAGCCGCTCGTACCACGTCGCATACTCGGGCTTGGAGGTGGCCAGGTGCAGCACGTGCGCCGCACCGATGGCCTCAGCAACGCCCCAGAAGAAGCGGTTGGAGATCACCGGTTTGCCGTCCCAGTCGACGGTGTACGCGAATCCGCCTCCCGGCAGCCACGCGTCCGCGACGGCCCCCTGGAAGAGCTCCTCCGCCGCAGGAATGAGCCATTCGATGTCGGGACGGACGCCGACGATCTGTACGCAGAGTTTCGCCCATTCCAGCCAGTGCCCAGGCGTGGAGCCATACGGGCGGAACGGGTGGGCGGGCTCGTCGCGGTTGTACTCGGGCACGGGCTGCCACTGCTCGTCGAAGTGCTCGACGAGGCGGTGCGGCGCGGGACGCCCGGATTCGAGCTGCCCCTTGGCGAAACGCTCCGCGAGGCGCAGCGCGCGCTCGAAGAGGCGCTCGTCGCCGGTGGCCTCGTATGCAGCGAGGAACGCTTCGGTGAGGTGCATGTTGGCGTTCAGCCCTCGGTACGGGTCGGCGGTGGTGAATGCGCGGTCGAATTCGTCGATGCCAGCGCCGTCAGCCTCTACCCAGTAATGCTCGTCGATGACGCGAAGCGCCTCGTCGAGCAGCGCCTGAGCGGGCTCGATGCCCGCGGTGATGGCGCTGGAGGAGGCGAGGATCACGTGCGCTATGCCGTAGAGCTCCTTCGCGTCGTTGCACCCATCGGGGTTGATTTGGGAGAACCAGCCGCCGAACTCCGCGTCGCGGCCTTGGCCCCGCAGGTACTCCACGCCGTGACGGGCCACGTCGAAGGCGCCGTCGCGGCCCAGCAAGTGCATCAGGGAGAAGCAGTGCACCATGCGCGCGGCGATCCAGAGGCCCTTGCCCTGCTCAGGCTTCGGGGATGCGTCGTCGCCGAGCCAGAAATAGCCGCCTGCGGGGTCGACCACATTGGGCTGGTAGAAGTCGACGAGGTGCGTGCGGTGATCGTCCAACCACTCCAAGTGCTCTGGGGTGCCCCACGTGTACTTGCCCATGTCAGCTCCGTTTCTTTCGTAGTCCGTATTCGCGCATCCGCTGAGGGTAGGGCACCACGCCCGCGTCGTAGCAGGGGATGTCTTGTTCGTCGGCGAATGCGTATCCGTATTCTTCGCTGGGCACAGCTCGCCTCGTAGATTCGCCGTCGAAGGCGACGAGCAACAGGGAGGCCTTGTTGAACGAGGTCGGGCGTTCTACCCAGGCCTCGACACCCCGTCGGGTTCGACAAAACTCGACGAGGTGGTCGTACGAAGCGACTTGCAGCTCATCGGCAACCCGTTGCTCCTGAGCCTGCTGTTTGCGTCTACGGAACCAACCCACAAGGGCCATTATGGCGTACCTCCACACTGAGGGTGCGACGACGGTGCACCGCCTTCGGGAGTGGTTTGGGTTGGCGATACCCTGGTGATTGGCGGTCGAATCCGCCGACTGCATTTCCTTGCACATGCGTGGTCAAACGGATATAGGCTGAGTACCAAGAAGCGGCAAACCAAAGGAGCAAGCACACAATG
Source organism: Actinomycetes bacterium (assembly GCA_023443125.1). Taxonomy (GTDB): domain Bacteria; phylum Actinomycetota; class Actinomycetes; order Propionibacteriales; family Propionibacteriaceae; genus Arachnia. The sequence goes on along the minus strand of JAEZVO010000011.1, from coordinate 163 downwards.
TCTACCGAAGTAACCCTTCCTGCGCTGGGCGAATCGGTCACCGAGGGCACCATCTCGCGTTGGCTGAAGTCCGTCGGCGAAACCGTCGAGGCAGACGAGCCCTTGCTGGAAGTCTCCACCGACAAGGTCGACACCGAAATCCCCAGCCCCGTCTCCGGTACCC
>JAEZVO010000074.1 GCA_023443125.1 Actinomycetes bacterium | reverse complement strand
TGCCCGCCGGCGGAGAACCCCAGCACGGCCACCCGGTTCAGATCGACGCCCAGCTCGACGGCGTGGCCGCGCACCCAGCGCACGGCGCGGGCCGCGTCGACGAGGGGTTGCGGATACTGCGCATGCTCGCGGATGGAGTAGCGCAGCACGAAGCACTGGAACCCGAAGCGCTGGAAGGCGATGGCGACGGGGTCGGCTTCCCGGTCGGAGAGGAACTCGTAGCCCCCACCCGGACAGATGATGATGGCAGGGCGCGCCTGTTCCATCATCGCCGCGGGCCCATCCGGATCACCCACGGAGAATGCGCACACCTCCAGCGTGACGTCGCGCTCGGGGTTCATGGAGACGGTGTAGTTCTGCATATCCAGAGACTAGCTGTGCCTCGGCGAGCGGTGGTCAGGAATGGCCTGACTCATCCTCGGCAATCATCCATCGGCCGCGTACCCGAAACGCCGCAATCGTCTGGCGCTTGGCTTTGTTCGCCGCAGCCTGAGGCGTCATAGCTCGCGCCTTCGCCCACGCCGTGAGTGGCACGATGCGTCGGCTTTCCAACATCGCGATGCGCTTATGCAACGCTTCCATCAGCAGCAGGCTCAAATATCTCGCCATGCCCTGATGCTCGTCGCTGCGGGCATATCTCTCGAGCAACGGGTAATACTGCGTGTGCCGCTCCTTCGCGCGCACGATCACCGGGGGAAGCCGGGCGTCGCGAAGCTGCTTATTCATAAGCACGCGCCCGATCCTTCCGTTGCCGTCGAAGAACGGATGGATCACCTCGAACTCGCAGTGGAACCTGGCCACCGCGTCGACTGGATCAGCTGCAATATCGTGACGACACTGCGCCAGGGCGTCGTCAACGAGCTCTGCGACGAACTCAGGGTTGGCTCCGACGTGACCTCCGACGTGCACCCATTCGCCGGCGCGTCGATATCTGCCTGCGACGTCGTCGCGGATGCCGCGCAGCAACATGCCGTGCCAATGGAGGATGAGCGCCGGGGTGAGTTCGTCGTCGCAGGTAAGGAGCTCCATCGTGACACTCGCCAGGTTGGTGGCCTCGAAAATTTCACGCAGGTCACGCTTGCCGCCCGGCACCCGGCCCTGGAGGATTTGCTCGGTGTCAGTGAGTGTGAGCGTCGAGTTCTCGATGGCGTTGGACTGGTGCACCGCTTCCGGAAGTTCCGCTAGAGCAATCTCATGCAGGGCGTCAGCGTGTTTATCGGACAGCTTCTGATACCGCTCTTGCAGCGCAGCCACGCGGCTCCGCAGGCTTTGGTCTGCCATACCTTCCCCCTTCGCCACATGCAGCATAGCGTGAATACTTTACGAAATTACATTCTATTCACGACCTCCTTTGCTCTGGCCATGGCTGAAATAACAGTTGGGCCCCGCACTCCGATCAGGAAGTGCGGGGCCCAACTGTTGATGTTGCCTAGATCAGGCGCTGACCACCTCGAAGTTGACGTGTGCGACGACGGCCGGATGCAGCTTGAGTTCAGCGGCATGCTGGCCGAGGGTCTTCACGTGCTTCGGGAACGAGACGGCACGCTTGTCGATGGTCGGGCCGCCGGCCTTCTTCACAGCGACGGCGAAATCGTTCGACGTCACGGAACCGAAGAGGCTGCCCTCCTCCGACGCGCGAGCAGCCACCTTGATGGTGAGCTCCTCGAGCTGCGAGCGGATCTCCTGAGCGTGCTCCACGCCGCGGATCTCGCGAGCGTCACGTGCGCGCTTGATGCCCTCGATCTGGGTTTCGGCGCCCTTGCTCCACAGGATGGCCTTGCCCTGAGGGATGAGGTAGTTGCGGCCGTAGCCGTCGCGAACCTCAACGATGTCGCCGGCAACGCCGAGCTTGTCAATGGTGCTGGTGAGAATGAGCTTCATGAGTCTTCCTCCGATCAGCGGGCCGTGGACGCGTAGGGCAGCAGCGCTACCTCACGAGCGTTCTTGACGGCGATGGCAACCTTGCGCTGGTCCTGAACCGACAGGCCAGTGACGCGGCGGGCGCGGATCTTGCCACGCTCAGAAATGAACCGCTTGAGCGTGTTGATGTCTTTGTAGTCGATGTTGGCCACGCGGGTGGTCTTCACCGGCATGATCTTCTTCTTGTTCACAGACTTGCGCTGTGGACCGGCCATTATGGTGCTCCTTTTCTCTCGGGTTTCCCGAGCAAGCCCGTCTCTCGACGGAATGTGCCTTGTGGTGTGTTGTTGTTTCTGTAGATGGTCTCGATACGGGCCTTCGGCCCTACTCGACCATCGGGATCGGTCTGGTCTCGATACGGATCTGGTCCTGCTCGAGCGACTGGTTGTGGTCTGGTCTCGATACGCGGCTGCGCCGCTACTCGACCATCTGGAGCAGCGTCACTCGACCATCGGCTACAAACGCCTCCGGCCGTCGAGTAGGGCCGAAGGCCCGTATCGAGACGCAGCGTGTGCGGGATCAGAACGGCGGTTCGTCGGACTGCGATGCCGGGCCCCATGGGTCGTTGGCGCCGCGGTTCTGGCTCGAGTTGTTGGAGCTCGACCAGGAGTCGCCACCGTCGCCGCCGGAGTTCTGGCCACCCTGCCACTGGCCGCCACCGCCGCCACCAGAAGTTTTGGTGACCTGTGCGGTTGCGTAGCGAAGGGCGGGCCCAACCTCGTCGACATCGATCTCAAAGACCGTGCGCTGTTGACCCTCGCGATCTTGGTAGCTGCGCGACTTCAACTTGCCGTGAACGATAACGCGCATGCCCTTGTCGAGCGATTCGGCCACGTTCTCGGCGTGCTGACGCCACACGGAGCAGTTCAGGAACAACGGATCGCCGTCGCGAAACTGGTTCGACTGCGGGTCGAACGTGCGCGGCGTGCTGGCCACGCGGAAGTTCGCGACCGCCGAACCGTTCGCGGTGAAGCGCAGTTCTGGTGCGCTCGTGAGATTGCCAATGATCGTGATCTGGGTTTCGCCTGCCATTGAGATGCCTCCGAGTTAGACGTGTTCTAGTACCCACACTATGGGCGCGGACTGACAGTCACGCCCATGTTGCTTTGAATCTGTGGAAAACTTCAGTCCTCGAGACGGAGAACCTTGGTGCGCACGATCTTCTCGTCGATTGCCAGGAGGCGATCGAGTTCAGACACCGTGGCAGGCTCACAGGTGAGCTGGAGCACCACGTAGATAGCCTCAGACTTCTTGTTGATGTCGTAGGCGAGGGTGCGACGGCCCCAGATGTCGGTGTTGTCGACGGTGCCGCCTTCATTCGTGACGGTTTCGAGGTGCTTCTCGATGAGAGCAGGCACCTGACGCTCGTCGACGTCGGAGTCGATGAGGACCATAACTTCGTACTTGCGCATGCTTTGCCCCACCTCCTTCGGACTAACGGCCACGAGTCTGTCCCGTGGCAGGAGGGCATGGCTCGAAAAAATCGAACCGAAGAGCAACATTACCTTCTGCGAAGGCCTCTGGCCAAACACCCCGTTTGCTAGCCTCAAGTGGGTGAAGCACGAGTACAGGACACACGAAGTTACGAGCGCGAAGCTTTCTGAGAACCCGTGGTACCGCGCATGGCTCACCGCCGTGCAGCAGGGGTTCCACGACCCCCACCCCACCGAGGAATTCCTCGAACACCAACTCTCCATCGAAGCCGAACACGGCACCGTCATGCGCGGCGTGTGGGATCTGGAACCGCGCGAGTACGCGCTGGACACCGACATCCCCGTCGCCACCTTCATGGAATGGAACGGCTCCCTCAACGTCGGCGGCTCCGTGATCGACTGCCACCAGATCAGCGACGTCACCGTGCGGGCCTCACACCGTCGCCAGGGCATCGCCCGCAACCTCATGACCGCCTCGCTCACCACGGCCAAGGAACGCGGCCTGGCCGTCGCAGCACTCACCGCCACCGAAGCCACCATCTACGGCCGCTTCGGCTTCGGCGCCGCCATCTTCAAAGACCAGATCGAACTCCGCGTCGGCAGCGGCTTCGACATCCACGCTCCCATCACCGGCACCTGCGAATACCTCGACGTGCAGCAGCTCGCCGAGGCGTCCCGCATCGTCTTCGACAAGTTCCACGCCACCCAGACCGGCTCGATCGGCCGCTGCGCACCCGTGATGGAGGTGCTGAACGGCTCCGTCGAGAAGTCCACCCGCAAGCATGACGACAAGATCCGCGCCGTCGGCCACTGGGATGAGCAAGGCAACCTCGACGGCTACGCCACCTGGAAGTCTGCCGATCGCGATGACGCCATCAACGTCATCGACTTCGTTCCGACGAACACAGACGCCAGCGTCGCCATGTGGGCGTTCCTCGGCTCGCTCGACCTCGTTCGTCGCGTGCGGTTCAACCGCGCCCGCAACGACGAACACCTCCCCTGGGCGCTCACCGACCGTCGCCGCTACATCGTCAAGGAACACGACGACCTGCTGTGGCTGCGCGTGCTCGACCCGGCCGCAGTGCTCACCGCCCGCAATTACTACACCGAGGGCGAGGTGTGCTTCCGTGTCATCGACAAGATGGGCATCGCCGACGGCGTGTGGCGCCTCACCGTCGAAAAGGGCAAGGCCACCTGCGTCCCCACCGACGACGAACCCGAGCTGGACATCAACGTCGCCGCCCTCGGATCAACGCTGCTGGGCGGCGTGAACATCCACGCGCTCACCACCGTCGGGTGGGTCAAGGGCAATCAAGAAGCCATCGACGTGTTCGGCATGCTGCTGCGCCGGCGTCGCGAACCCTGGTGCATCACCCCGTTCTGATCGGCGGCAAAAGATAGATCAAGTTCGTGGCGGGTAGACGAGCCACGAACTTGATCTATCTTTACGCTTAGACGGTTAGCTGTTCTGCCCGGAGAGGTTGGGCACACGCGCGGCTGGCGGTTGGCCCTTGAGTGAGGTGTGGCCTCTGTGGTGATTGTAGTGGTGCAGCCATTCGGGGAAGGCCTCGACGCGTTCGGTTTCTG
>JAEZVO010000002.1 GCA_023443125.1 Actinomycetes bacterium | reverse complement strand
ACGTCGAGGTCTTCCAGATGAGGCGTGTAGGAACCTTCATCTTCGGAGGGCCTCGACCCCTCCAGCCAGCCGCCACGCCGCAAACCCCAACAGCGCTACCTACACCCTGGTTTGTGAAGAGCCCCTTTGGGACGGTAGCAGCGGTGCACAACACCGCCGTCGCGTCCTTGCCACACCGCGTGCGTGGGAGGTGGCGGTGGCTCGGCTGGGCTGCACCACATCTGACGATGGGGCACCCACGTGCCGAGATTATTGCTACATGCGATGGGTTTACCTTGGAACTGGCACTGCGGTGCATCCGTTTTACGGCGACCACGGTCTGGATTCTCATGCCCGCCACCCGGCGCCGGCGTCGAGCCGCCGTAGCGCAAGCAGACTCCGAAGGATCTGTCGCGCACCACACATTCACGAGGCTCCGCGTGCGCGAATGCCGATCCGAGCAATGACAGTAGGAGCGTAAGGGCGGCCAGACTACGTGCTACTCGCATCCGTCCTCCCCGGAGCCTCCGCTTGCGAGCCACTTACCGTTTGGCGCTTGCTCGAAGAATGTGGTTGACGTGAGTTTTGAAGCAAAGTAGTCGTCTGGCTGATCTTTCGGCGCTTGGCCTGTTTTCTCGTCTACAAGCTGCAATTCGCTGAAATCTTTACAGACTGTGACCGTGGCTACTCGTACACCGTCATTGCGAACACTCGGCTCGTCGATCGACAACGACGAGTACTGAGCATGCCCTACCCAAACGAGGTTCGCATCTCGTAGCCTCCCTAGTGAATGGACGATCTCGAACGTCTCGTCGCCCGTGGTGAGAAAAGTCAGCTCATCGAGATTCTTGAGAGAGGAGTCTTTGGCGTACTTGTCGATAGTCGCTTCGTATGTCTCCCAGGCTTCCCGGACCTCGGTGATGTCGGCAGACTCGCCGGGCTCGGGCGGGGGAAATATCACCTGCTCCGAAGGTGATGGCGACGGTGACGGTGACAGAGATGGGGAAGGGCTCTCCGCGCCGGGTACACGTCGGATCGATGTGGGCGCGCTGGGAGTCGGCTCCTCTGTGGCAGCCTCGCTCGATTGGCAGGCGCTCACGGTAATGAGTAGCAAGCTACTGATGACTGCAAAGCCAAGACGTCGTTGTTTGACCATGATTGTTCCTCCAGAGCACCGAGTGAACCACGCGCTAGGGTCACTTCGTCGCTGGTTCTGGAGTTATCCACAGGCGGGCGGGAAATACGTCTCGATGCGGCCCTGCGGGTGTACTCGACGGTCGGGTATTGGCCGCCCCCGGCCACCCTCACCCACCACGAAACTTCAAAATCCGTACGCAGATGAGATGAAGAGCCCGTTTTAGGGGTGTTTGGTCAAGCTGCGTAGGGATTTTGAAGTTTTTCACTCGCTGCGTCTCGATGCGCGGCTTCGCCGCTACTCGACGGTCGGGCTTTGGCCGTCCCCGGTGATTGAGTAGCCCGCGTAGCGGGCGTATCGAAATCCCGGTGTTGCGTCTCGATACGCGGCTTCGCCGCTACTCGACGGTCGGGGAGAGCGCGGGCCGCTACTCGACGGCCGGGAGCCCTGGCGGTTGAGTAGCGAGCGCAGCTCGCGTATCGAAACCCCGCTCAGTGGTTGCGGATGGCCCGGTTGACGGCGCTCAAGATGGCCTTGAGCGACGAGTTGGTGATGCTCGCATCGACGCCCACGCCCCAGAACACCTTGGCGTCGTCGTCGGGCCCGATTTCGCACTCCACGTACGACGCAGCCTGCGCGTCGCCACCGGTGCTCAGCGCGTGCTCTTTGTAGTCCAGCACGCGAATGTGCAGACCAGCGCGGGTGAGCGAATCGATGAACGCCGACACGGGGCCGTTGCCTTCGCCCTCGTAGCTGATGTCCTGCCCGCGGTCGTTGTTCACCACGGTGGTGAGCTTGAACGTGCCGTTGCTGTCTGTCGACGACACCTTCTCCAGCGACCACGCGCCCTCGGCGAGGTACTCCGTCGTGAAGATGTCGTAGATCTGCTGGGGCGACACTTCGCCGCCGACGGTATCGGTGTGCTGCTGCACGACGCGAGAGAACTCCATTTGCAGCCGACGCGGCAGGTCCATCTTGAACTCGGACTTCATCAGGTAGGCCATGCCGCCCTTGCCCGACTGCGAGTTCACGCGGATCACGGCCTCGTAGTTGCGGCCCACGTCGTGTGGATCGATGGGCAGGTAGGGCGCTTCCCAGGCGATGTCGTGCAGGCGCTTGCCCTGCTCCTCAGCCTGGCGCTCGAGGTCTTCCAGGCCCTTCTTGATGGCGTCCTGGTGGGAACCGGAGAACGCCGTGTACACCAGGTCACCCGAGTATGGCTGGCGCGCCGGCACGGGCAGCCCAGTGCAGTACTCGACGGTGCGGCGCACGTCGTCGATGTGCGAGAAATCGAGCTGAGGGTCGACGCCTTGCGTGTACAGGTTGAGCGCCAGGGTCACCAGATCGACATTGCCCGTGCGCTCGCCGTGCCCGAACAGGCATCCCTCGACGCGGTCCGCGCCGGCCATCTGGCCGAGCTCCGTCGCCGCCACCGCGGTGCCGCGGTCGTTGTGCGGGTGGAGCGACACGACCACGTGCTCCCGGTTGTTCACGTTGCGGCAGAAGTATTCGATCTGGTCGGCGTAGGTGTTCGGTGTCGAGCGCTCGACGGTGGCCGGCAGGTTGAAGATGATCTCGCGCTCGGCGTTGGGCTGCCACACGTCGCCGACGGCATTGCACACCTCGACGGCGAAGTCGGTGGGCGTTTGCGTGAAGATCTCAGGCGAGTACTGGTAGCCGAACTCCACATCGCCCAAGTACTTGTCGGCGTACTTCATCACCAGCTCGGTGCCGAACACGGCGAGGTCTTTACATTCCTGCTCGCTCATGCGGAACACCACACGTCGGAACAGCTCCGCCGTTGCGTTGTACATGTGGATGTTGGCGCGACGAGCACCGACGAGCGACTGCGCCGTGCGCTCGATGAGATCTTCGCGCGCTTGGGTCAGCACCGAGACGGTGACATCGTCGGGGATGAGATCGTCCTCGATGAGCTTGCGGACGAAGTCGAAATCGGTCTGCGACGCCGACGGAAATCCGATCTCAATTTCCTTGTAGCCGATCTCGGTGAGCAACTGGAACATGCGCAGCTTGCGGGTGGGCGTCATCGGGTCGATGAGGGCCTGGTTGCCGTCGCGCAGGTCGGTGCTGAGCCAGCGCGGCGCCTTCTCAATTTTCTTTGTGGGCCAGGTGCGGTCGGGCACATCAACGGGCACGAACGGCGTGTACCGGTGTACCGGCATAGGGGTGGGCTGCTGCACGGGTTTGGGCTGAATGCGAGTCATGGTGAATCTCCTGTGGAGGGGTGGGCATATGCCAGCACATGACGATCACCGCAGCGAGGAGGCCGGCTAGGTTGAGAAGGGCTGGGCCTCGCTGCGGCAGACAAGAAGAAGCTGGTATGCCACGCAGCTAACGTAGCGCACGATTTGGCTCGGCGCGCAGTATTGTCTCGCAACCCGGATACTCTCACGGCGTGGACCTGCCTCCCACACGCCGTACTACTGCATGTAGTTTCTCTCCTATGGAGGAGTACGCAACACTCAATTTCGACGATCGCAGCATCGCGCTGCCCATCGTTACCGGCACCGAGGGCGAACGCGCCGTTGACATCTCGTCGCTGCGCGCCGAATCCGGCTTGACTACCCTCGACGAGGGGCTAGGCAACACCGCCTCGTGCCGTTCCGCGATCACCTACATCGACGGCGAGCAGGGGATCCTGCGCTACCGCGGCATTCCCATTGAACAGCTGGCGGAGAAATCGTCGTTTATCGAAGTGGCGGAATTGCTGATTTTCGGCGACCTACCGTCGCAGGAGGAACGCCAGGAGTTCCGAACCCTTCTCGAAGAGAACTCTGCTTTGCACCGTGACATGCGCAAACTCTTCGACGGGTTCCCCTCCGACGCGCACCCCATGGCCATGCTGTCTGCCGTCATCAATGGCCTGCAGGCCTACGATCTTCCGCAGATCCGCATCGATGATGAGGTGAGCTTCCGGCACGCGGCTGCGGTGCTGATCTCGAAGGTTCGCACCATCGCAGCGGCGTCCTACAAAGCCCATCTCGGGCAGCCGCTGGTGTACCCGCGATTCGATCTCTCGTACGCGGAGAATTTTCTGCACATGATGTTCACGCAGCCGTACAAGGAGTACGAATCCACGCCAGAGGTGGCACACGCGTTGAACATGTTCCTCGTACTGCACGCCGACCACGAGCAAAACTGCTCTACGTCAACGGTTCGCATGGTGGCCTCTGGCGGGGCGAACCTGTACGCGGCCGTCTCGGCCGGTGTCTGCGCGCTGTGGGGCGACCGCCACGGTGGGGCCAACATGGCGGTGATTCAGATGCTCGAGCGCATCCGCGAGCAGGACATGCCCGTGAAGACCTACCTCGAGCAAGTGAAACGCAAGGGCTCCGGTGAACGACTGATGGGATTCGGGCACCGGGTGTACCGCAACTTCGACCCCCGCGCACTCGTCCTCAAGAACGCTGCCAACGACCTGCTTGACGCAATGCGCATCGACGACCCGCTGTTGGACATCGCCCGCGAGCTGGAAGCGGCCGCACTCGAAGACGACTATTTCGCCGAGCGCAAGCTGTACCCGAACGTTGATTTTTACTCTGGCATCATCCTGCGCGCGATTGGTATTCCTCTCGACATGTTCACCGTCATGTTCGCCATCGGGCGCACACCCGGCTGGATCGCCCACTGGAAGGAAATTTCCGACGCAGAGCGCCAGCGCATCTATCGTCCACGGCAGATCTACGTCGGTGAAGGCCTAACGGATTGGCAGCCCAGGTCAGAGCGGAAATCCCGCTTCGGATGGTTTCCCGGCCGCCGCAAGAACTGAGCGGTTCCCCCTCAGGCTGAACCGAATCGACGGTGGCGCTGCGCGAACGCGGCGACCGCCTCCCACAGATCGCGACGGTCGAAGTCTGGCCACAACCGGTCGAGGAAAATCATCTCGGCGTAGGCGGACTGCCACAGCAAGAAATTCGACGTGCGCTGCTCGCCCGAGCTGCGCAGGAAGAGGTCGACGTCGGGGATCTCCGGCTCGTCGAGGAACTTCGCGAAGCGCGCCTCGGTGAGCCGATCCGGATCGAGTTTCCCAGCCTTGGCGAGGCGGGCGATCTCACGTGCTGCGTCGACGATCTCCGCGCGCCCGCCGTAGTTCACACAAAACTGCAAGGTGAGCGTCGAGTTGTGCTTGCTCATCTCCTCGGCGGCTTCAAGCTCGTTGATCACCGAACCCCAAAGCCGTGGGCGACGCCCCGCCCACCGAATCTTGACTCCCAGCTCGTTCAGCTCGTCACGACGACGATGGATCACGTCGCGGTTGAACCCCATGAGCCAGCGCACTTCCTCAGGGGAGCGCTTCCAGTTCTCCGTGGAAAAGGCGTAGGCAGACAGGTAGGGGATGCCCATCTCGATAGCGCCATGAATCACATCGAGCAGCGACGCTTCACCTCGCGCGTGTCCTTCCGTGCGCTTCAGCCCGCGCTGTTTGGCCCAGCGGCCATTGCCGTCCATCACGATGGCGACGTGACGAGGCAACGCCGTGGTGGGGATCGGCGGGGGCGTGGCACCGCTGGGGTGAGGGGTGGGTCGTCGGCGAGGCTCAAGCATGCGAAAAGCGTAGCGGCATAAGATCGTCGGGTGCCTACGTACCGTGATGAAGCCGTCGTGCTGCGAACTCACCAGCTCGGTGAGGCTGACCGCATCATCACGCTGCTCACTCGGCAATACGGGAAAGTGCGCGCGGTGGCGCGCGGCGTTCGTCGCAGTTCCTCCAAATTTGGGAGCCGACTTGAACCGTTCAACCATGTAGACGTGCAGTTGGCTGAGGGGCGAGGCTCGCTCGACGTGGTGTCACAGGTAGAAGCCATCCGCCCGAGTGAGTTGGGTGCTGACTACCTGCTATTCACGGCGGCGGAGGTGCTCGTCGAAACGGCGGATCGCCTGGTGGCCGAGGAACGCAGCCCCGCGCGACAACAGTTCCTGCTGCTCGCTGGCGCTTTGTGGGCGCTGGAGAAGCAGTACCATCCGCCGGCACTCATCGTCGACTCCTACCTGCTGCGCAGTCTGGCCCTGGCGGGGTATGGCATCGCGGTTGGGGAATGCAGTGGGTGCGGCCAGCGCGAGGTGCACTGGTTCTCGCCGCGCTCAGGTGGTGCCACTTGCACGAACTGCAAGGAACCAGGCTCAGCCCGCCTCGACGACGACGCGCGGCGCCACATGGGGGCACTACTCGCGGGAGATTGGGCGACGGCGAAGGCGACGGATCATCCGACAGCGAAACACGTCGATTCGCTCGTGGTTGCCTACGCCACCTGGCACCTGGACCGCGCGCTGCGGTCGCTGCCGTTCTTCGAACGCTGAGTGGTTAGCGGGCGCAGTCAGTGCACAGACCGAAGAGCTCCACCTCGTGGCCAGCATCGGTGAAGCCGTACTTCTGGGCCACGGACTCCGCCCACTGCTCGATGGGATCAGCAGCAATCTCGACGGTGTATCCGCACTCGCGGCATACCAAATGATGGTGATGGCCGGGCGTGCAAGCGCGGTAGGTGGCCTCGCCTTCAAGGTTACGAACCATGTCCAGTTCGCCGCTCTCGGCCATGGACTGCAGGGCGCGGTACACCGTCGCGAGCCCCACCTTGTCACCCATGTTGCGCAGCTCTGCGTGCACCTCTTGCGCCGTTTTGAAGTCTTCATTGGCGACGAGATAGTCGCGCACCGCAGCTCGCTGCCAGGTGTTGCGCTTAGTGTTCATCGTAGTGATCTCCGTGCTTTGCGTGGCGGTGGCCGTCGTGCACGTAATCGTAGTGGTCGCCGTGTTGAATGACATGCGCCGGGTCGTGTTCGTGCGAGTCGTGGTGCTCAGCGGGCTCATGAGCGTGGTCGCCGTGGTCCTCAACAAACGGGACGAAGCGCCAAGGGCGGCGTAGATAGCGTCCGAGCGGCCAGGCGATCGCCATCAGCAAGATCGCGGTGACGACGATCGTCGCGCCCGGAGCGGTGTCGAGGTAGAACGAGCCGAAGACGCCAATGAGCGCGGAGAGCACACCGAACCCCATCGCGCCGAAGAACGTGGCGCGGAAACCGACGAAGCACTGCTGGCTGGTGGCGACAGGGATGATCATGAGCGCTGAGATGAGCAGTAGCCCGACGGTGCGCATCGACATGGTGATCGTCACGGCCGCAAGGACGACGATCAGCATGTTCAGGGCACGCGTGCGCAAACCCAGTGTGCGCGCGTGGTTCTCGTCGATACTCACGGCGAACAGGCGTGGTGAGAGCCCGACGGTGAGCGCCAGCACGATGACGGCGAGCACCACGATCACCGTGATGTCGGTGGAAGTGACCGAGGTGAGGGAACCGAAGAGGAAGCTGCTGAGGCCAGCTGGCCCTTGCCCAGCTACGCCTGCCATGAGCACACCTGCAGCGAGGCCGCCGTAGAACAAGATGGCGAGCCCCAAATCGCCTGACGCGCGCCCGCTTTGCCGCAGCAGTTCGACGCCGATCGCGCCTGCTATCGCGGTGATGATGGCCACGGGAAGCGGGGCTTGACCTGTCATGAGCGCGAAGCCGACGCCCATGATGGCGACGTGTCCGAGACCGTCGCCGAGCAGACTGAGGCGCTTTTGCACAATGTATGTGCCCACGCTCGGGGCGAGTAGGCCGCTGAGCAGTGCTGCAATGAGGGCGCGCTGGAAGAAGGCAAGTGAGAGGACTGCGATCATGATTGCGCCTCCGCTGTGGGGCTCTCGAGACCGAAGGGCGACGGTGCCTCGTCGCTGTCCAGCGATGATTGGTGGGAGTGTGGGGTGAGGTGGTCGTCGTGGGCGATGCGCCCGTCGCACAGCGTGATGCGGCGGTCGATCTCCATGGCGCCGATCTCGTGCAATACGACGAGAAGGCCCTTGTCATTGGCATGCACGAGATTACCGAGGAGCGCGGCGAGCCCGTGTTGAGAGTGCAGATCGACGCCGGCCATGGGTTCGTCCATCACGAATAGATCTGGCTCGGTGCACAGCGCGCGGGCGATGAGCGCGCGCTGTTTCTGGCCACCGGAGAGCGACGCGAAGGGCCAGTGGGCACGGTCTTGTAGATTCACGACGTCGAGCGCGTGGGCGATGGCTGCTTTGTCGGCCTTCTTCAGAGGGAAGAACGGGCGGCGGTGCGGTATGCGACCGGATGCGACGATTTCCCGCACAGTGGCTGCCGCGACTTGAATCGAGGAATGCTGAGGGACATAGCCGATGCGCTCCCAGCTGTGGAATTGCCGCAGCGGCGTGCCGAATAGTTCGACGGTGCCTTGTTGATGTGCCAGCAGCCCCGTCACTGCGTTGATCAGGGTTGATTTACCAGAGCCGTTGCCGCCGAGGACCGCGACGGTTTCACCCCGCCCTACAGATACACTGACGTCGCGCAGGACAGGATTGCTGCCCCGCGCGACGTAGAGGTTCTTGGCTTCTAATAGTTGGTTACTTGCACCCATTCGCTTCCTTCAGCGCCTCCAAATTTGCGCGCATGATGGAAGGGTAGTCGTCGCCAGGAGATTTGTCAGTGACGCCCTCGAGCGGATCGAGGACTGCGGTCTTGAGGCCCAGGTCGCCAGCGATGGCCTTGGAGACTGCCGGGCTGGTGAGCGTCTCGAAGAAGATTGTTGTGACGCCGTGTTCCTTCGCGAGCTTCTGTACTTCGGCGATGCGAGCGGGGGAGGGTTCGCCGTCTGGGTTGATGCCTGAAATGCCGATCTCAGTCATGCCGTAGTTGTGGGCAAGGTAGTTGAACGCGGTGTGCGACGTGACGAATTCCTTGCGTTCGCACTTCGCGAGACCGGCCTTGTACTCCTCGTCGATCTTCGACATCGACTCGCTGAACTTCTTCGCGTTCGCCTGCAGGTCGTCCTTCATCTCGGGGTACTGCTTGCCGAGCTGGTCGGCGAGCGCCTGGCCAACCTTGGCCATGCGGTTCGGATCGAGCCAGTAGTGCGGGTCGAAATCGCCATGGTCGTGGTCATGATCGTGGCCTTCGTGGTCGTCGGCGTCGTTGTCGTCCGCGTCGTGATCGTGGTCGGCGTGGTCATCGTCGCCGTGGTCGTGGCCTTCGTGGTCGTCGGCGTCGTTGTCGTCCGCGTCGTGATCG
>JAEZVO010000067.1 GCA_023443125.1 Actinomycetes bacterium | reverse complement strand
GTGCCCGCCCGGCTCACGGGGGCGTTGGCGTCGGCCGCGGCCCCTGTCGTGGGCGGCTCGCCCCGGCGGGCGTGGACCATCACGCTGCGCGACGCCGGGAACCATCCGTCGCCTAATGGTGGGTGGTGCGAGGCCGCCTGGGCCGGCGCGCTCGGCGTGCAGTTGGGTGGCCGCAACGTGTACGCCCACCGCGTGGAGGAACGCGGCCTGCTCGGGGACGGCCTCCGCCCCGGACCCTGCGAGGTGCGCAAGGCGGCCGAACTGGTGCGCGTCGTGACCGGCGCCGCCACCGTGCTGGCCGCCGGTGCCGCCCTCATCACCGCAGGACGGAGGCGTCGCCGATGAGTTTCCTGGTCGCCGGCACCTCCTCGGACGCCGGTAAGTCCCTCATCACCGCCGGGTTGTGCCGGGTGGCGCGCCGCCGCGGGATCGACGTGGCGCCGTTCAAGGCGCAGAACATGAGCAACAACTCGATGGTGGTCGCCGACGGTGAGATCGGGCGGGCGCAGTACCTGCAGGCGATCGCGGCAGGTCTCACGCCGTCGACGCTACTCAACCCGGTGCTGCTGAAACCCGGCAGTGACCGGCGCTCGCACATCATCCTGCGCGGCCAGCCGGCAGGCGAGCTGGAGGCGGGTGAATACGCCACCGGGCGCCGTCGCCTCGCCGAGGCCGCCCATGACGCCTACCGGGAACTCGCCGCGCGCCACGACCTCATCATCTGTGAGGGCGCGGGATCGCCGGCGGAGATCAATCTACGGGAGGGTGACTACACCAACATGGGCCTGGCAAGGGCTTTCGACCTGCCCGTGGTGTTAGTCGGCGACATCGACCGTGGCGGGGTGCTCGCCGCCATCTACGGCACCTGGGGCCTTCTCGACGACGGGGACCGGGCGTTGTTGGCCGGCTATCTCATCAACAAGTTCCGCGGGGATCAGGCGGTGCTCGACCCAGGCCTGACCGAGCTCACCCGGCGCTGTGGCCTGCCCAGCTTCGGGGTGGTGCCGTGGCTGCCGGGCATGTGGGTCGACGGGGAGGATGCGCTGGAGGTCGCCCGCTGGCGGGGTGAGGAGCAGGCCGACGGTGGGCTCACCGTCGCGGTGGTCCGCCTGCCGCGGATTTCGAACGCCACGGATGTCGACGCTCTCGCCGCCGAGCCCGGTGTGCGGGTGAGCGTGACGACGAATCCCGCGGAGGTCGCCGCAGCCGATCTGGCGGTGCTGCCCGGTTCGCGCGCCACGCTGCATGACCTGGCATGGTTGCGTGCCACGGGTCTGGCGTCGGCGCTGATGGCGCGCGCCGCCGCAGGCCGCCCCATCTTGGGGATCTGCGGGGGGTTCCAGATGCTCACCCGCCGCATCCTCGACCCGGTCGAGAGCGGCAGCGACACCCCCGTCGAGGGGTTGGGCCTGCTACCCGCCGAGGTGCGGTTCGGGGCCGACAAGGTGCTGGGTCGGCCGCAGGGCCACTGGCGCGGCGTGGCCGTGCAGGGGTATGAGATCCACCACGGACGGGTGTTCCCCGACGGCGGGGAAGAGTTCCCGGGCGGCCTGCGGGTCGGGCAGACGTGGGGCACGATGTGGCACGGGGCGTTCGAGTCCGATGCGTTCCGCCGGGCCTGGGTGCAGGAGGTCGCCGAGGCCAGCGGACGGGAATGGGTCCCATCTCAGGCGCCGGGGTTCGCCGAGCGTCGCGAGCAGATGCTCGACACCGTCGCCGATGCGTTGGAGACCCACGCGGACGTCGCCCGCCTCCTGGCCCTCTGACCCGACCGGGGCCAAGGTCATAGACACGCTGCAGCGGCCCTTCGTCGTCGCTGGACCCTGAGCGCGGCGCGTCCGAGCTTGCGAGGACCGCGTTGCGACGAAGGGCCGCCAAGCTTTCCTGTAACGGGGGTCACGGCCACAGACACGCTGCAGCGGCCCTTCGTCGTCGTTGGACCCTGAGCGCGGCGCGTCCGAGCTTGCGAGGACCGCGTTGCGACGAAGGGCCGCCAAGCTTTCCTGTGACGGGGGTCACGGCCACAGACACGCTGCAGCGGCCCTTCGTCGTCGCTGGCTCGCAAGCTCAATCAGCTGCGGGGGTTCACGGGGGCTTGCCCCGGTGTGGGCGACGCTCACGGGCGACCCCGGTGGTGCAGGGGAGCCCCGCGTCTGCAAGGATGGACGCAACGCGTAGGGCCCTAGAGGAACCCGGTGCAAAACCGGGACGGTCCCGCCACTGTGAGCCCATCCGGGCGAGTCAGGAACTCTTCCTACGCGGCCACTTGTCCGGGCGAGCGACCCCTAGGAGGCCACGGTGCACACCGCCGACTGCCCAACCCCGCGACGTCTCATCGGCGTCGGTGTCGGGCCGGGCGACCCCACTCTCGTCACCATCAAAGCCGCCCGCGCGTTGGGCGCGGCCGACGTCGTGCTGGTGCCCGCCACTGAGGCCTCCGGCGACGGGCCGGGCCGGGCGGAGGCCATCGTCGCCGACGTCGCCCCAGACGCCCAGATCCGGCGCATCCCGTTTTCCATGGCGGACCGCAGCGGGGTTTCTCCGCGGCGGAAGGAGGCGTGGTTGACCTCCGCCGCGGCTGCCGTCGAAGAGTTCGACGGCGGGGCGGCCACCGTTGCTTTCGCCACCGTCGGCGACCCATCGGTCTACTCCACGTTTTCCTATCTGGCTGCACACGTCGTCGAACAACTATCGGATGTGACGGTGGAGGTCATCCCCGGCATCACCGCGATGCAGGCGTTGGCCGCCGAGTCCCGCACCCCCTTGGTGGAGGGGCAGGAGGTACTGGCGTTGGTACCGGTGACTGCGGGGATGGATCGGCTGCGGGTTCTGCTGTCCGCCGCGGACACCGTCGTCGCCTACAAGGG
>JAEZVO010000040.1 GCA_023443125.1 Actinomycetes bacterium | reverse complement strand
TGTGGGACATGAAGACCTCTGTGTTGGTGGTGCGGTTATGTGGTAGTTCCACACCCCATCGGGGGTCTTCACCCTTTGTCCAGCCAACCCGCCGATCCCCATGTACCTAACCTCCGTGGTCAGTACAACTAGCGGGCGGCACCCGCAACCTGTGCGGCAACTGAGCGGCATAGGTGTCATCTGCTTCGGCGCGATGTGGCGTCGTCGGGAGGCATGTGACACTTGATCCGCAACTGAGCCGCACAGGTTGCATCTGCCCGGCTCGGGCGAGACACAGACCCGGCGCAAAAAAAGGGGCTCCCCGCGCACCCGGAAGAGCTCACTTACCCTTGCTGCCTTCCGACCCTGGGGGAGTTGGGCGAGGTACCGCCGCGCGAGGAACCAACGTCCAGCCTAGCGCATCGCAGCGCGCTTCCCCAACGACGACGAACCACCGACGGCGCTTCCCCGCCCCGCTGCTTTGCCGGGCGGTGGCAGCGTCGGGTAGAGTTTCCCCTTGGAGGATTCGCCTAGAGGCCTATGGCGCTCGCTTGGAAAGCGGGTTGGGTTCACGCCCTCACGAGTTCGAATCTCGTATCCTCCGCTGGAAGCGCCCCCTGCCGGGGGCGTTTTCTGTGTCCGGCAACGCACTCGATGGCGGGGAAGGGGTGGTGATGGCCCACGACGATCATCCCGACGTGCGCTGGGAGCGTATCGAGTGCGACGGCACGAGCTTCCAGGTGCTGCGCACCACTCCGCACGGCGCAGCCGCCACGCGGCCGACCTTCGTCCTCGTCCACGGTCTTGGCGTATCAGGGTTTTACTTCGAGCCCCTCATTCAAGAACTCGCTGACCACGCTCCCGTCATCGTCTTCGACCTCCCCGGCGCCGGCCGCACCGCCGAGACCGACGGCAAGCTCACCATCTCCGGACTCGCCCGCGTGCTGCGCGACGTCGTGGATCAGTTGCACCTCGGCAAGGTGGTCCTGGTGGGCCACTCGATGGGCACGCAGGTGGTGGTGGAAGCCCTGGCGCGCTACCCCGAGCTCGCCGACGCCGCAGCGCTGCTCGCACCGGTGGTTCCACCATCGGCGAGGAAACTCGGCCCACTCCTTGCGCATTTCATGCGAACCTCGTGGCACGAACCCTTCGCGGCGGTGTGGCGGGCCTGCGTCGGATACATCCAGATGGCCCCGTCGTGGCTGTGGAAACAAACGCAAGCCATGCTCCACTACCCAATAGAGGAGCGAATCCGCGACGTGCGCGCCGACCTCATCCTGATCCGCGCCAGCCACGACTACGTCGCACCCCGCGACTTCCTCGCACAGCTGCGGGCCGCAGCCGGTGGACAGCGCACAATCATGCGCGAGATGCCCAACGCTGCCCACCACATGATGGCAACACACGCCGACGCGCTTACCGCCAACATCCTCCGCATCGCCGGCGTCCACGACAAGGAAGCCGAGGCCGAGGGTCAAGCCAATCTCAAGACCCAGCTGTGATGCGCGGGCATCGTCGGACGTGGCTCGCAGAGGCCGCCGACTGGTGCCGCGCGGCCCGCGACATGACCGCAGCCGGACTCTCCCTCCTCCGACGACACCTCGCGGTTGACGGGGTACTTGGCCCGAGCCCGCGACCGGCCCCCGTCATCATCATCCCAGGTGTCCTCGAACCGTGGCGCTACCTCCTCCCCCTTGGCCGCTATCTCCAGCAGCAGGGGCACGCCGTCCACTACGTCAAACGTCTCGGTTTCAACCTCCGCTCCTTCGACGCCTCCGCCGACGAGGTTCTCCGTCTGGCAGCTGCGGAAGAGCTGGAGGGCGCGGTGATCGTCGGGCACTCCAAGGGTGGGATCATCGGCAAACTCGCTCTCCTCCGCGACGACGAACGTCGGCTCAGCGGCATGGTCACTGTGGCGACACCGTTCGCGGGCTCGGGGCTAGCCGCCCCGCTCCAACGCCTGCCGTGGGCCGGCCGCACACCACTGGCGGATCTGTTCGTCGGGAGTGAGCAACTGGCGCTCATTGCGGCCGAGACCCGGGTCAACGCCCGCATCACGAGCCTCGCGCCGAAGTGGGATCAGGTGGTGGACAGGGAGTCGACGAGGCTGCCCGGCGCGCGTCTGATCGACCTCGAACGTGGTGGACACTTCGCCCCGATGCGCAACGAATCGGTCTGGCGCATCATTGCAGACGAGATCCGACGGCTGACGTCCACGTAGCGGGACCGAAGTATCACGTGCTGGAAAGCGGGGTAGGTTCTCGGTCGACCATCTCCTGGAGGAACACATGTCCGAAACTCCCACAGTCAAGGCTGACCGCGGCGCCTTCTCTGGTCGCACGGCCTTCATCCTGGCCGCGATCGGCTCCGCCGTCGGTCTCGGAAACATCTGGCGTTTCCCGTACGTTGCGTACAGCAACGGCGGTGGCGCATTCATCATTCCCTACGTGATCGCGCTGCTCACTGCGGGCATCCCACTGCTGCTGCTCGACTACGCCATCGGCCACCGATACCGCGCATCAGCACCACTATCGTTTCGACGTCTGCACCGCCTCACCGAACCCATCGGCTGGTGGCAGGTGCTCATCTGCGTCATCATCGGCATCTACTACGCCGTGATCTTGGCGTGGGCCGCGCAATACTTCATCTTCTCCTTCAACCAAGCGTGGGGCACCGACCCGGGAACCTTCTTTATGGAGACCTACACCCAGTCGATCGGCGCCGACAGCGCCCACCTCGGCTTCGAGTTCGTCCCCGGCGTGCTCATCCCCCTCATCCTTGTCTGGGTGGCCGTCGTGGGCGTCCTCACCTTGGGCGTGCAGAAGGGCATCGCGGGAACGTCGGTGATCTTCATGCCCATCCTCGTGGTGATGTTCATCGCCCTGGTTGCGATCGGACTCTTCCTGCCTGGCGCAGCAAGCGGCCTCGATGCGCTCTTCACCCCCAACTGGGGCGCACTCACCGACTCCAGCGTCTGGGTAGCAGCCTACGGCCAGATCTTCTTCTCGCTCTCAGTGGCGTTCGGCATCATGCTCACCTACTCGTCGTACCTGAAGAAAGACACCGACCTCACCGGGTCGGGCCTCGTCGTCGGCTTCGCGAACTCGTCGTTCGAGCTGCTGGCCGGCATCGGCGTGTTCGCCACCCTCGGCTTCATGGCCCAGCAGGCGAATGTGCCCGTCGACGAGGTCGCCGGCTCCGGCATTGGTTTGGCCTTCATCGCGTTCCCGACGATCATCAGCCAGGCCGGCGGGCTCGGTGCCGTCATCGGCATCCTGTTCTTCGGCTCGCTCACCTTCGCGGCGTTTACCTCACTCATCTCGATCCTCGAGGTAATCATCGCCGCTGTCCAGGACAAGTTCGGTCTCGCGCGCATTCCAGGCGTACTCATCGTCGGAATCCCCATGGCGCTGCTCTCACTGTTGCTGTTCCCCACCACCACCGGCCTCAATTTGCTGGATGTGATGGACGCGTTCGTGAACAACTTCGGCATCGTCGCGGCCGCACTCGTGTGCACCGTAACGCTCACCGCAGGCTTTGCCGCGCTGCCCACGCTGCGTAACCACCTCAACCGGTCGAGTTCGTTCAAGGTGGGCCGCGTCTGGCAGCTCCTCGTGGGCGGCATCGCCCCTGTCGTGCTGGGCTACATCTTGATCGGCGAACTGCAGAAAGTGCTCGCTGAGGGCTACGGTGGCATGCCGCGCGGCTTCGTGAACACCTTCGGTTGGGGGATGGCGCTCGGCCTGATCGTCATCGCGATCATACTGAGCCTGTTGCCATGGCCCGCGAAGTCGAACGCGCAGAAGATGGATTCCGACGGCGACCTCATCCCGCCGCCCATCCTCGACCGTCTCGTCGACGCCAGCCGCGTCGAAGAGGCTCGTGCTAACCCGATCATCGACAACGAATCATTGCCGCCCGAGCCCCCGGCCCGGCGTGCAGCACCTGAGACCACCAAGGAGGTCACCCGATGAGCACCACAGCAATCGTGATGATGGTGCTGGCCATCGCCATCCTGTGGGGCGGGCTCGCGTTCGCCATCACGTTCCTGCTCAAGCACCCGGAGGGCTCCGTCGAACTGCTGGATGACCACGGACGCCCGTTGGAAGCCCGGCAGTAACGGGCCGTACGACCCCATCGCCGACGGGGTACCCGCTGCCCAAACTTCAAAATCCGTACGCAGATTCGCCTAACCCCTCGATTTCGGGGGTATGTATGCAACTGCGTACGGATTTTGAAGTTTTGTAGCCGGTGCCTACTCCAGCGGGCCGGCCGCCGCAAGCGCTTCGCCATTCGCGAGGAGCTGAACGGCGGCCTCAATGTCGGGCGCAAGGAAGCGATCCGGGCCGGGGCCGCCCACATGCTCGCGCAGCAGCGCGATCACTCGCTGGGCTGGTTCCGACGGAGCGAGCGGCGCCCGCAGTTCAATGCCGCGTGCGGCGGCGACGAGCTCAATCGCCAGCACTCGCCGCAGCGCGTCGACGCTCTGGCGCAGTTTCCGGGCCGCGTGCCAGCCGAGCGAGACATGGTCTTCCTGCATGGCCGAGCTCGGAATTGAATCCGCCGACGCCGGCACAGCGAGGCGCTTCATCTCCGCGACGAGGCCAGCCTGGGTGTATTGGGCGATCATCAGGCCCGAGTCGACGCCCGGGTCGTCAGCGAGGAACGGCGGCAGCCCGTTGGAGCGGTGCTTGTCGAGCAGCCGGTCGGTGCGGCGCTCCGCGATGCTCGCGAGATCCGCAGCCACGACGGCGAGGAAGTCCAGCACATATGCCACCGGCGCACCGTGGAAGTTCCCATTGCTGGTGATGGTGCCGTCGTCGAGAATCACGGGGTTGTCGACGGCGGAGGCCAGCTCGCGCTCGGCCACGAGCTGCGCGTGGTCCAGGGTGTCGCGGAACCCACCGGCCACCTGCGGTGCACACCGCAGTGAGTAGGCGTCTTGCACACGGGAGGCCTCGCGGGCCACGTCGGCGATGATGGGCGAGCCTTCGAGGAGGCGCCAGATGTTGGCAGCCGATACGGCCTGGCCGGGATGCGGGCGCAGGGGCATGTGCAGCTCGGGTGCGAACACGGTGTCGCGTCCGCGGATGGCCTGCACCGACAGCGAGCACGTGAGGTCGGCGACCTTCGCGAGCTCGCGCAGATCGGCAAGCGCCATGATGAGCTGACCGAGCATGCCGTCGGTGCCATTGATGAGCGCCAGGCCCTCCTTCTCGGCGAGTTCGACGGGGTGCAGATCGGCCTCGTTGAGCAGCTCCGGCACCGGGCGTTCGATGCCGTGCGCGTCGCGGGCACGCCCCTCCCCCATGAGCACCAGCGCGCAGTGCGCGAGCGGAGCGAGGTCACCCGAACAGCCGAGCGAGCCAAACTCATGCACGATCGGCGTGATGCCAGCGTTGAGCAGGCCGAGATACGCGTCGACGACCTCCGGCCGCACACCCGTGTGGCCGCTCGCGAGCGTCCGGATGCGCAGGAACATCAGCGCACGAATCACCTCGCGCTCGACCTCCGGGCCGGTGCCGGCGGCGTGGCTGCGGATAAGCGAGCGCTGCAGTTGCGCACGCATCGGCTGCGGGATCGCGGTGTCGGCGAGGGCGCCGAAGCCCGTCGAAAGCCCATAGACGGGGGTGTCGCCCTGCGCGAGTTCGTCGACACCGGCGCGGACTTTGGCGATGAGCGCGCGGGCGTCGTCGGCGAGCTCGACGGGGGCGTCGTGCCGCGCGACGGCGATGACGTCGTCGAGAGAGACGGGGCTGGTGGACAAGGTAACGGTCATGGAAGTCCTTACGAGTTGGGGCGAACGATCTGCTTGCCGGCGTGCCACACCTGGTGGGTGAGCGGCATGCCCGGGCGGTACGCGAGGTGGATGGCGGCGGGGGCGTCGAGGACGTGGATGTCGGCGCGGAAGCCCGGGGCGAGTTGCCCGACGTCGGTTCGGCGCAGTGCCTTCGCGCCGCCGATCGTGGCTGCGCGGATGGCCTCATCGAGGGTGAGATGCTGCTGCAACACGGCGGTGCCGACGCAGAAGTTCATGCTCGACGTGTAGCTGGTGCCGGGGTTGCAGTTGGAGGCGATGGCGACGGTGGCGCCGGCGTCGAGCAGGCGTCGCACGGGCGCGAAGGGCATGCGGGTGGAGAGGTCGCAGGCGGGCAAGGCCGTCGCGACGGTGTCACTCGCGGCGAGCGCCTCCACGTCGTCATCGGAGAGGAAATTGACGTGGTCGACGCTTGCCGCCCCGAGTTCGACGGCGAGTTGCACACCGCCGGACTCCCCCAGCTGGTTGCCGTGCACGCGCAGTCCGAGGCCCGCGGCTTGCCCGGCCTTGAGCACGCGACGCGACTGCTCCACGTCGAACGCGCCCTCCTCGCAGAAGACGTCCATCCAGGCGACGTGCGGGCGCACGGCCTCCAGCATCTCGCCGGTGACCAGTGCGACGTACTCGTCGGGGCTGACGCCGTCGGGCACGAGGTGTGCGCCGAGGAAGGTCACCTCATCGACGAATTCCCGCGCAATGCGGGCTGCGCGGGCCTCGTCATCGACGGTGAGCCCGTAGCCAGTCTTGGTTTCGAGGCAAGTGGTGCCGCCTCGCTGCGCCTCGCGGACGCGCTGCCCGACGAGCTGGCGGAGGCGCTCGTCGGAGGCGGCGCGGGTGGCGTCGGTGGTAACGGCGATGCCACCCGCCGCGTAGCCTCGCCCGGCCATGCGCGCCTCGAACTCGGCGGAACGGTCGCCGTCGAAGACGAGGTGGGTGTGCGAATCTACCCAGCCGGGCAGCACGGCCCGTCCGCCGACGTCGACGCGTTCGTCGGCGTCAGGTGCGGATTGGGCGGAGCCCGTCCAGGCGACGGTGTCGCCGTCGATGACGAGAGCGGCGTCCCGGATCGGGGCGTCTTCCACCGTCCAGAGCTCGGAAATGCCGGTGATGAGTGTGCTCATGCAGTTGCCTTCCTAACCCGATATCCACACGCGTTTGCTGCAATGCCCCGTTTTGGCCGTTTTTAGCAAACGAATGTGGATATCGGGTTACTCAGTCGAGGATCGTCGGTTCGAGCGGGATGCGGACGCCGCGCTCGGCGGCCACATCGGCCGCGCGGCGGTAGCCCGCGTCGACGTGGCGGAACACGCCCATCGCGGGATCATTCGTGAGCAGCGCCTCGAGCTTCGCGGCGGCGAGCTCGGTGCCGTCGGCTAGGCCTACCTGGCCCGCGTGGATCGACCGCCCGATGCCAACACCGCCACCGTGGTGGATAGACACCCAGGTGGCGCCCGACGACACGGCGGTCATGGCGTTGAGCAGCGGCCAGTCGGCGACGGCGTCCGTGCCATCGAGCATGCCCTCGGTCTCGCGGTAGGGGGATGCGACGGAGCCGGAGTCGAGGTGGTCGCGACCAATCACGATGGGGGCGGACACCTTGCCCTCGGCGACGAGGCGGTTGAACAGCAGGCCAGCCTTGTGGCGTTCGCCGTAGCCAAGCCAGCAAATGCGTGCGGGCAGCCCCTCGAACTCGACGAACTCCTCGGCCGCATCGAGCCAGCGATGCAGGTGCTCGTTCTCGGGGAACAGCTCCTTCAGCGCCTGGTCGGTCACGCGAATGTCCTCCGGATCACCCGACAGCGCCGCCCAGCGGAAGGGGCCAAGCCCCTCGCAGAACAGCGGTCGAATGTACGCCGGCACGAACCCCGGGAACTCAAACGCCCGCCCGTAACCGTGCTTGCGCGCCTCGTCGCGGATCGAGTTGCCGTAGTCAAACACCTCGGCACCCGCGTCCTGAAACTCCACCATCGCCTGCACATGCGCGGCCATCGACGCGCGGGCCTTCGCGGTGAACCCCTCCGGGTCGCGCTTCGCCTCGTCGCGCCACTGCTCGACGGTGATGCCCTCGGGCAGGTAGCTGAGCGGGTCGTGCGCCGACGTCTGGTCGGTCACGACGTCGATCCGCAGCTCGCCTGCCTGCTGACGCCGCAGCAGCTCGGAGAACACCGTCGCCGCGTTACCGACCACGCCCACAGACAACGCCCTCTTCTCCTGCGCCGCGCGGTTAGCGCGCGCGACGGCGTCGTCGAGGTCGTCGGCAATCTCATCCAAGTAGCGCTTGGCTTGACGCCGTTCGAGCCTCGAGCGATCCACTTCGACGATGATCACCACACCGCCGTTCAGCGTCACGGCCAGCGGCTGGGCGCCGCCCATGCCGCCGCAGCCGGCGGTAAGGGTGATGGTGCCGGCGAGCGACCCGTCGAAGCGCTTCTTCGCGACGGCCGCGAAGGTCTCGAAGGTGCCCTGGAGGATGCCCTGCGTGGCGATGTAGATCCAGGAGCCGGCGGTCATCTGGCCGTACATCATGAGGCCTTCGGCCTCGAGCTTGCGGAAATGCTCCCACGTGGCCCAGTCGCCGACGAGGTTGGAGTTGGCGATGAGCACGCGCGGCGCCCACTTGTTGGTGCGCACGACGCCCACCGGCTTGCCCGACTGCACGAGCAACGTCTCGTCTTCCTCGAGCTCCTTTAAGGTGGCGACGATGGCGTCGAAGGCCTCCCAGCTTCGGGCGGCGCGCCCGGTGCCGCCGTAGACAACGAGGTCTTCGGGGCGCTCGGCCACCTCGGGGTCAAGGTTGTTCATGAGCATGCGCATGGGCGCTTCTGTGGACCACGATTTCGCGGTGATCTCGGTGCCTCGCGGCGCACGAATGGTTCTCATCGGTGCCTCCTTACCTATTGCACCCATCTCAGCCCAGCCGACGTGGCCGCGCCAGTGTGATCAGCCCACAGGCGCCCCAACGCGCCGAATACTGTCCGAGATACCGGACATCAGGCGAGGGCGCGTCGCAGTTCCTCCGCCGCCTCGCGCAGTACCTCGACGCCCCCTGCCGGCGCCTGCTCAAACGTGGTGGCGACGGCGGCGATCGGCCAGCCCGCCCGGTTCACGACGGGTACCGCGTGCGAGCGTAACCCCGTCGTGACTTCCCCATCTTCGACGGCGAACCCGCGGCGCGCGGTCTCCGCCGCCTCGGCCATCACCCGCGACGGCGAGTACTCCAGCGACCCCTCAGCACCCATGCGCTCCAACGTTGACACGCCTGCGTACAGCGCGCGCAGCTGTGCGGGCGGCAGCGCCCCCAGCAGCGCGCGCCCTGATGCGGTGAGGTGCGCGGGCAGGCGCACCCCGACGTCGGTCACCAGCGACGGGCGCCCCGTCGCGCGCTGCTCCACGACGTAGAGCACGTCGCGGCCTTGGAGCACCGCGATGTGGCAGGTCTCTCCCAGCTGGTCGACGACTTTGCGCGCCACCTTGGCGCCGACGATCGCGAGCGGTGCCTGGCGCTGATAGGCGAAGCTGAGCTCGTAGGCGGCCGGCCCGAGCCCGTAGGCGCGTTCAGCGTCGTAGCGAATCACGAACCCGGCTGCGACGAGCACGCCGAGCAGGTCGTAGGTGGTGGAACGCGGGATGCTGAGCGTCGCGGCAATCCGGCTGGCCGCCACCGGGCGCGACTGCCCCGCCAGAAACGTGAGCACGGCGAGTGTTGACTCTGCCGCCGGCACCTTGCCCATGCGCACCTCCTTGCCGGCTCGAAGCCTACGCGAACCTCCGGCCTTGGTTCCGGACGCCGCGCGCGAGACAATGGCCGCATGATCTGGACAGGCAGAACCGACGGCGACGGGCCCGAGCACGCCCGGTGGCACCAGCGCATCAGCACCGACGCGCCCACAGGCAGCCACATCTCGTTGCTCGGTTTCGCCTCTGACGAGGGAGTTCGCCGCAACCAGGGGCGCCAGGGTGCGGCCGCCGCCCCAGCCGAGTTGCGCCGCGCGCTCGCGCCACTGGCGCTGCATCATGCGCTCGCGGATGGTTCCGTCGGGCTGCATGATCTGGGCGACGTGGCAGTCGAGGGCGAGAATCTTGAGGCGGGGCAAGCGGCGATGGGCGACCGCATTGGCGACGCGCTGGCCACCGCCGGCAACGTCCTCACCGTGGTGCTGGGCGGCGGGCACGAGACGGCGTGGGCGTCGTACCTGGGGCTCACGGCGTCGGGCGTGGTGGCCGGGCAGCGGTGGGGCGTGCTGAATCTTGACGCGCACTTCGACCTGCGCAGCGCCGAGCGCCCCACCTCGGGCACGCCGTTTCAGCAGATGGCCCTGGCCCAAAGCGACGCGGGCGAGGCCTTCCGCTATGGCGTGATTGGCATCGCTGAGCCCTCGAATACCGGCGTCCTGTTCCAGCGCGCCGACGAGCTTGACGTCGATTACCTGTTCGACGTGGACTGCTCCACGCAGCGCGTGAGCGAGTTCGCCGAAAACTTCATCGCCGGCCTCGACGCGGTCTACCTCACCGTCGACCTGGACGTACTGCCGGCTGCCATCGCGCCGGGCGTTTCCGCCCCCGCGTCGCTGGGCGTGCCGGCGCGCGCCATCGTCGGTGCGGTCCGGGCCGTCGCCCGCTCGGGGAAACTGCGCCTGATGGACGTCGTCGAGTTGAACCCCAAGTACGACGTCGACGGGCGCACGGCCAAGCTGGGCGCACGCCTCATCTCGGAGGCGACGGCCTGCCTGCCGCAGGTGCGCCCACTGCGGCGCCCGGACCGTCGCTACTAGACTCGCCGCATGCCTTCCCGCCACCGCCACATCTTCTGGGACATGGGCGGCACGCTCGTCGACACCTATCCCGAGCTGAACCAGGCCCTCGCCGACGCCGCGCAGCGTCACGGCGCCGCTGTCCCCGTCGACGATGTGGCCTCGCTCACCCACACTTCGACGCGGCACGCGATCGACGCGCTGGCCGCCCGCACGGGCCTGCCTGCAGCGGTATTTGAGCAGGCCAACAGTGATTTGAAGCGCCGCTGGGAAAGTAATCCTCCGCCCGTGATGGCAGGCGCACGTGGGCTCATGGCCGACGTGCGCGCCGCCGGTGGGCTCAACCTCGTGATCACGCACCGCGACCGCACCTCCGCCGAGGCGCTCCTCGCGGCACTCGAGCTGACCGTGGACGACATGGTCTGCGCCCCCGACGGGTTCCCGCGCAAGCCTGACCCAACGATGGTGCAGCTCCTACTGGGGCGCCACGGGCTCGACGTCGACGACTGCATCTTCGTCGGCGATCGCCCCATCGACGCCGAGGCCGCGAGCGCGGCGGGGATGGCGTCGGCGCTCCTACGCGAAGAGCCGAGCGGCCCGGAGCACCGCTGGCACCGGCTCGATACACTCGACGGCCTCCGCCCCCTGCTGAACTTGGAGCCCGCATGACCACCCTCGACCCCGTCGACCGCCTCCTTATCGACGAACTCCCGGCCGAGCTGAGCACCGTCGCGGTGTTCGACGCACCGGGGCTTGTGGAACAGCTGGCGACGCGCACTGGCAGCATGCGCGTGTTCTGCGACGACGTCCGCGACGCGCAGCAGGTGCCCGAGGAGTTTCTCGTCGACCATCCCGACGAGCTCGGCGGCGCGGCGCTCGCCGTCGGGCGCCTGCCAAAGGCGCTCGCAGCCCTCGACGAGATCGCGGCCTCCGTGCTCGGGCGCGACGACATGCTGTTCCTCGCGGGCGGGCGCGACAAGCACATGAACAAGTCGATGAACTCGGTGCTCGCGAAGTACTTCACCGCGGTGAACGCGAGCCTCGGACGCCAGAAGTCGCGCGTGCTGCGCGCCTGGGGGCCGGAGGCCGACGCCGAATCCGACTGGCCGAAACTCAAACATCACGACGCGCTCGGGCTCACCGTGGCCGCGCATGGAGCGACGTTCGGTGGCACGAAGATCGACCCCGGCACGAAGCTCCTGCTCGAGGTGCTCGACGTCGACGGCACCGATGTGCTGGATTTCGGCTGCGGCAATGGGTCCATCGCGTGCTGGCTCGCGCGGCGTGACAAGCGGGTGACGGGCGTCGACGTGAGCTGGTCGGCTGTCGCGGCCACACAGATCGCGGCCAGCGAGAGCGACGTCGACGTCGAGGCGTTCTGGGCCGACGGCACCAGTGACCTCCCGGAAGCGAGCTTCGACGCCATCGTCACCAATCCGCCGTTCCATCGCGGTACGGCGAAGGATTCCGACGCCACACTGGCGCTGTTCGACGACGCCCGCCGCCTGCTGCGCCCGGGCGGCCAGCTGTGGTGCGTGTACAACTCGCATCTGCCGTGGCGCAAGGAGCTCAACGTGCGATTAGGTCGCACGTGTGTCGTCGCGCAGAACCCGCACTACACCGTCGCGTGTTGCGAAGCGAGATAGCTCACTGAGAAGGCCTTGTGCGCGCACTGTCCACAGTTTTCGCCTGCTTCTACAGTGGTAATCAGATAGGAGACCACTTCCAGGGAGCGTTATGGGCCAGCATCGTGTTGTCATCGTCGGCTCGGGGTTCGGGGGGCTCTTCGCAGCGAAGTCCCTCAAACGAGACGACCTTGACGTCACCGTCATTTCCCGCACCACCCATCACCTGTTCCAGCCGCTGCTGTACCAGGTAGCCACCGGCATCTTGTCGCAGAATGAGATTGCCCCGACGATGCGCGAAATCCTCGCGAAGCAGCGCAATGTTCGCACGCTGCTCGGTTCAGTCACCGACGTGGACGTCGACGCGCGCGAGGTGATCTGGGAGCAGGACGGCAAGGAGCATCGCACCGCCTACGACTCGCTCATCGTGGCCGCCGGCGCGACGCAGTCGTATTTCGGGAACGACCACTTCCAGGAGTTCGCTCCGGGGCTCAAGACTATCGACGACGCCTTCGAAGTGCGCGCCCGCATCGTGCATGCGTTCGAGCACGCGGAAGTGGAGCCCGACGAGGAGGAGCGGCGTCGACTCTTAACGTTCGTCGTAGTGGGAGCGGGGCCAACCGGCGTCGAGATGGCCGGGCAGTTTCGCGAGCTCGCCGCGCAGACGCTGCACAAGCAGTACCGCAGCATCGACACGTCGGTGGCGCGCGTGATCCTCGTCGACGGTGTCGAGCACCCGCTGCCACCGTTCGGCGAGAAGCTTGGTAAGCGCACCGCACGCGACCTCGAGGCGCTGGGCGTCGAGCTGCGCATGAACACCATGGCCACCAACGTCGACGAACAATCCATCACGCTCAAGGCGAAGGACGGCTCCGAAGAAGTCATCCCCAGCTACTGCAAGGTATGGTCGGCAGGTGTGCAGGCCTCCGAGCTGGGCAAGAAGCTGGCCGAGCGCACCGGTGCGGAAACCGACCGCGCGGGGCGCGTGAAGGTGCTCCCCGACCTCACGCTGCCTGGGCATCCCGAAGTGTTCGTGATCGGTGACATGATGGCCGTCGACGGCGTTCCCGGCGTCGCGCAGGGCGCCATCCAGCCGGCGAAGTTCGCCGCGCGTACCATCGTGAACCGCATCGACGACAAGCCCGTCGAAGAGAAGTTCGTGTACAAGGACAAGGGCTCCATGGCCACCATCGCGAAGTGGAAGGCCGTGGTGCAGATCGGCAAGCTCCAGCTCGGCGGCTTCATCGCCTGGCTGGCGTGGTGCTTCCTGCACCTGCTCACCATCGCCGGCTTCAAGAACCAGGTGGGCACGCTCGTTCGCTGGCTGATCACGTTCGTCTCAGGCAAACGCTCCGCGATGACGGTGAGCCCGGAATACCTCAACCGGCACCGCAAGGAGACTCCATCCGACGGCTGACACACTCACAGGCAGCCCGGTGCGCCCGCACAGGAAACGCACAGGCTGCCCGATGAAGCTGGGTACAGAACATCGAACGAGGAGCAACTATGAGCAGCAACCCCAATCCGTGGAGTAGGGACGCAGGCCAACCGACCTCTGGCAACGGTGGCGCGCACCAGCCGCATCCGGAGTACCCGTCGGGGTTCCAGTCGCCCAGCCAGGGCTACCCCGGCCAGCCTCTGCGCCAGGGCTACCCGGGCCAGGCGTTCCAGCAACCTCAGCCTCAGGCCCAACCCTCCGCACCGACGGCCGCGAAGGGCCCCGTCGAAGCTCCGCGCAAGCGCAGGGGCGGGAAGCTCATGGCCGGTGTGCTGGGGCTCACCCTCCTCGCGGGCGGCGTCGGCGCAGGTTCCGCGGCGCTCACCACGCAGTACATGCTCAGCCAGCAGCCGTCCGCAGTGTCGTCGTCGGAGAGCACCACCGACGGTGGGGCCACCCAGGGTGCGAGTTCCGGCGCGACGGTGCAGCAGGCTGATCCGAACAACCCGAACTGGACCGCAGTGGCGGACAGCGCGTCGAAATCGGTGGTGGCAATTCAAGTGGCATCCCAGCGCGGCGGCGGCCAGGGCTCCGGCGTGGTGGTGGACAAGGCCGGCAACATCGTCACCAACAACCACGTGGTGAACGGCGCGCAGAAGATTCGCGTGACACTCGGCGACCAGACCTACGACGCGGAGCTCGTCGGCACCGATCCGTCGACGGATCTCGCGGTGATCCGCATCGTGAACCCACCGTCGAACCTGCAGCCGATGGCGTGGGGCGATTCGCAGAAGCTCAAGGTAGGCGACCCGGTGATGGCTATCGGTAACCCGCTCGGGCTGTCGAACACCGTCACCACCGGCATCGTCTCCGCGTTGGATCGGCCCGTCACCACCCAGGCGGTGGGCTCGGAGCAGTCGCCGACGAGACGTGGCTCCGACGCGGTGGTCACCGCCGCGATTCAGACCAACGCGGCCATCAACCCCGGCAACTCCGGCGGCGCGCTCGTGAACTCATCGGGGCAGCTCGTCGGCATCACGAGTTCCATCGCGTCGCTCTCGGGCGAACAGCAGGACGGAACGAAGTCGGGCAACATTGGTATCGGCTTCGCCATCGGCGCCTACCAGGCCAAGCACGTCGTCGAACAGCTCATCGAACAAGGCAAGGCGCAATACCCGCAGATCGGTATTACCGCACGCGATGTGCAAGCCACCGGGCAGATGGGCGCTGAGGTCGCTGAAGTCATCGACGGTTCGCCCGCGGCCGAGGCGGGGTTGCGCCCCGGCGACGTGGTGACTGCAATTGGTGGGCGGCAGGTGTCGTCAACGGCGCAGCTGGTGGGTCTCGTGCGCGCACAGCAGGTGGGGCAGAGCGTGAACGTGACCTATCTACGCAACGACGAAGAGCACACCGTCAAGGTGAAACTGGTGGCCTCACAGCGCTAGCGCATAGGCTCGAAGCATGCAGATCCGCGTGACGTTCGCATCCGATTCCCCCATCCCCGACGACCTGGTGGCCCGGTGCGCACCCACGCGGATCGTCGCTGCTGAGGCCGCGTTCGGCCATGTCGTGCACGCGTTCGCAGATTCCGACGACCCGGAAGCGCTGCGTACCGAGTTGCGCACCACTGCCGACGGCGTTGCCGTGGGCGTCATCGACGGGGCGCTCGTCGCACGCGACGCGGGCATCGTGATGTGCGACGTCGACTCCACGTTCACGATGACGGAGGCCGTCGACCTGCTCGCCGAGCACGCCGGCACAGGCGACGAGGTGGCTGCCATCACCGAGCAGGCAATGCGCGGAGAGCTCGATTTTGAGCAGTCGCTGCGTCAACGCGTCGCCACCTTGAAAGGGCTTCCGACAACTGTGTTCGACGAGGTCTACCCCTTGATGCGCCCGACTCCGGGGGCGAGGGAGCTCGTCGATATCGCGCACACCCGTGGGGCGCGTGTCGGCGTCACTTCGGGTGGATTCACGCAGCTCGTGAGCCGACTTGCCGACGATTTCGGCCTCGACTTCTTCGCCGCCAACCAGCTGCAGACCGCCCGCCGCGATGGCGTCGAGTACCTCACGGGCGAGGTTGAGGGGCGCATCGTCGACCGGCAGCACAAGTCACTGGACCTGCGCGGGTTCGCCGCCGCCCACGACGTGCCGCTGGAGCGGACCGTGGCAGCTGGCGACGGCGCGAACGACCTCACGATGCTTGCCACGGCGGGGTTGGGCGTCGCGTTTTGCGCGAAGCCGGTCACTGCGGCGCAGGCGGACGTCGCCGTCGATTTCCCCCGGCTCGACGCCGTCGCGGCCTTCGCGTTCCCCGAATGAACAACAGGCTCCGCGCACCTGAGGCCGAGTAGGCTGAGGAAACGTTGTTGAAGGAGGCACCCGTGACTGAACTCGTCGAGTTGCGACGCAGATTCCACCAGATTCCCGAGGTTGGGCTGGATCTGCCCCAGACCCAGGCGCTCGTGTTGGAATCGCTCGAAGGCCTGCCGTTGGAGATCACGCTGGGCGAATCGCTGAGCAGCGTCGTGGCCGTGCTGCGCGGCACGAAACCTTCCGACGGCGACCGCCCCATCGTGCTGTTGCGAGCCGACATGGACGCACTGCCCGTTGAGGAAGCCACCGGGCTCGACTACGCGTCGACGAATGGGGCCATGCACGCCTGCGGGCACGACCTCCACATGACGATGCTCATCGGCGCCGCCCGTGAGCTGTGCGCCCGCCGCGACGAGCTGGCCGGCGATGTACTGTTCATGTTCCAGCCGGGTGAGGAAGTTCGCAACGGCGCCAGCTACATGATCCGTGAGGGCGCCTTGGAGGCTGCCGGACGGAAGATCGACGCCGCCTACGCCATCCACGTCTGGGCTGGCCTTGAGCCCTACGGCACCTTCACCACGAAACCCGGCACCACCATGGCCTCGCACGACTTCATCGAGGTGCGCTACACCGGGCAGGGCGGGCACGGTTCCGCTCCCCACAAGGCGAATGACCCGGTGCCTGCGCTGGCGGAGCTCATCACTGCCTCGCACGCGATGGTCACTCGCCAATTCGACGTGTTCGACCCGGTGGTGCTCACCATCGGCACCATCGCCGCCGGCCAGTCCGCGAATGTCATCCCGGAATCGGCGCGGCTCGAGGCATCCATCCGCGCCTTCTCCCCCGAGGCCAGGAACAAGGTGATCGAGCGGTTCGAGCGCCTCGCCCGAGGTATCGGCGACGCCCACGGGCTGCGAACCGACGTGCACCCATCGCACCCGCCGTACCCGGTGACCGTGAACGACGAAGCGGAGACGCAGTACGTGGCGGACACCATCGCGCGGGTGCTCGGCCCCGAGCGTCACGTCCGCTGGGAGCAGTCACTCACCAGCTCGGAAGACTTCTCGCAGGTGCTCGAGGCGGCATCCGGCTGCTTCTTCGGGCTGAGCGCATGCCCGAAAGACCTCGACCCCGCCACCGCGCCGTTCAACCATTCGGCCTTCGCACAGTTCGACGACGGTGTGCTCGACGATGGCGTGCGGGTGTTCACTGAACTGGTGCTGGGCAAGCTCGGATGACGGATATCGAGCCGAAAGAGATCGCGACGCTCCCACCCATCGAGGAGCTTCGCGACGACGTCCCCCTCAGCCCGCGGACGGGTGAGCCGCGCCGCCCGGCGGTGCTCGTCGTCGCTTCCATCGTGCTGTACGTGGCGGTGGCTGCGGTGGCGTGGAGCTACGGGTGGCATTGGTGGCGCGCCGCGCACCCCGAGTCGTACCTCGCTTCCGCGCACCTCACCGGGTGGGTGGAGCCTGAGCCGGGCAAGTGGTTCTCGCTGTTCCTGGAGTTCGTGTACGCCGGGCTCGCGGGTCTGGCCGGTGGGGCCGCGGGGGTCGTCGGGTTCCAGGCTTGGAATGGGCGCGGCTGGGCACGCGTCGGGGCGCTCGTCGCCGCAGGGCTGGCGGGGCTCGTCGCGCTGTTGATCAACTTGTACGGGCTGATTGCCTTGGGGCTGGTGCTGGTGGGAGGCGCGCTGCTGTTCCTGCCTCCGGTGAACGGCTATTTCGAGCAGTGGCGACGAGTGCGCTCGCACGAGCCGGAACGCTATTCCTGCCCAGACACCATCTATTACGGGCGCCTGCCGCGCTTCCGCTAGCCTCGAACGAGACGACGCAGAAAGTAGGGGTACCGCGTGAACTGGAGACGACTGTTCAAGCGTCTCGTGATGGATGGCGTCCACGAGGCGACGAAGCAAGGACGCCGGGCATTGCAGAAGCGCTCCAAGGCTGCCCCGACGACGGTGCGCCCCTCCCCCGGCGATCTGCAGGAACCCAAGCCGTCGAAGCAACACAGCCAACCCGAAACCCCGGCGCCGGGCGGCCCCTACCCCGGCGATTTCACCGGCCGCATCGAGCCCGTCTACGCCCCACACGTCGACGGTGTGCCCGACCCGGGCGAAATTGTGTGGACGTGGGTGCCTTACGAGGAAGACCACAGCCAGGGCAAAGATCGCCCCGTGTTGCTGATCGGGCGCGACGGCGATTGGCTGATCGGCTTGCAGGTGACGAGCAAGGATCACGACGTCGACGCGGCGCAGGAGGCGCGCGCCGGACGCTACTGGGTGGACATCGGCAGCGGCGATTGGGACCGCAAGCGTCGCCAATCCGAGGTGCGCGTTAACCGGTTCCTGCGCATCGACCCCAACGCCGTGCGCCGGATCGGTGCGATTCTCGATCGCGAGCGTTTCGACGAGGTGGCTGAGGGCATCGCGCGCTGGGCGTAACCCGTCGTAGTCCGGGATCTCGTTCAGCTGTGGGTGAATCTCGCCTAGTCGGGCTGGACGAAAGTTGGGGCTGCCCCTGCCCGGCTGGTTGAATGAGCGGGAAAGGAAAGGCAGCAGTTGATCACCGTCACCGACCTCACGAAACAGTATGTGAGTGCATCCCGCACCGTGCTGGCGCTCGACGGCGTGTCGCTGACCGTGGATAACGGCGAAGTGCACGGCGTCATCGGGCACTCAGGCGCGGGCAAATCGACGTTGGTGCGCTGCCTCGCCATGCTGGAGCGCCCGAGCGCGGGAAGCATCCAGATCAATGGACAAGAGCTGACCCGCGCGACAGATCGCAACCTGCGCCGGGCGCGCCGTCGGATTGGGTTGGTGTTCCAACAAGCCAACCTGTTTGATTCGCGCACGGTGCTCAACAACGTCGCATACCCACAAGAGATCGCCGGTGTGCCCCGCGCACAACGCCACGCTCGCGCGATGGAACTGTTAGAGCAGGTTGGCCTCGCGGACGCCGCGCGACTGTACCCGTCGCAGCTCTCGGGCGGTATGCAGCAGCGGGTGGGCATCGCTCGCGCGCTCGCCACCCACCCCGATGTGATGCTGTTCGACGAGCCGACGTCGGCCCTCGACCCACGCACCACCGACGAGATTCTCGAGCTTATCCTGAGCCTGCGCAGCCCGGAGCGGTCGGTGATCGTGATTACGCACGAGATGAACGTCGTGAAGCGCATCTGCAACTCGGTGTCGCTGCTCGACCACGGGCGCATCATCGAGAGCGGGCCGCTCACCGACGTGGTGTCCTCCCTCGACGGCAGGCTCAGCCAGATGCTGCTCGGCATCCCCCACCACGACAACGTGTCTGGCACACTCGTCGACGTGCTGTCCCGCGGCTCTCGGGCTGCCGGGCCGGTGATCGCGCATACATCCAACCTCGTCGGAGCGGAATTGGCGATCATCGCGGGCAGCGTCGAGCATCTCGCTGGCACCACGTTTTCGCACCTGCGCATCGCGGTTCCCGACGGCACGGACCCTCGTCGGGTGGTGCAGTTGTTCCTCGAGCAGGGTGCCGACGCGTGCCTCACGTCTGAGCTGCAGGAGGTGCCGGTCTGATGGATTTCTCTGCCGTGACCCCGCAAATGTGGGACGCCATTCAGGTGGGCTTGTGGGAGTCGTTGTTGATGCTCGGCATCTCCGGGTTCTTCACGATCCTGGTCGGGCTGCCGTTGGGCGTCGCGCTGTTCAACTTCAACACGCTTGGGCGCTGGGGACGCGTCGCTGGTGGTGCGCTCGGCGTCGTTGTGAACGTGGTGCGGTCGTTCCCGTACGCCATCTTGATGGTGTCGCTCATCGGATTTACGACGATGCTCATCGGTACGGCGGTCGGGCCGATCGCGGCCAGTGTGTCGCTCACGATTGCCGCGATTCCGTTTTTCGCACGGCTGGTGGAAAGCGCGCTGCGCGACGTGCCGTCGGGCAAGACGGATGCCGCCCGCGCGATGGGTTCGTCGAAGATTCAGATCATCTGGAAGGTGTGGCTGAGGGAGGCGCTGCCGTCGCTGATTGCAGCGATGACGACGACGCTCGTCACCATCGTCGGGTATTCCGCGATGGCCGGGCTCGTCGGTGGTGGCGGGCTGGGGCGTCTGGCCTACAACTACGGCTACCAGCGTTTTATTCCCGAGGTGATGGTGATCACCATCGTGATCCTGATCGTGGTGGTGCAGGTCATCCAGCTGGCCGGTGAGCTGCTGGTTCGGCTGGTTGACCACCGCTGACATTCCCTAGGTTGTCCCCACATCCCGTGGGGCGTCGGCTCAGGCCGGCATTGAAGAACTGGTCAACTTGTTGTTGGCCCCGAGCAAAGGAGTCATTCCTATGCGAAAGCTTCTTACTGTAGTTGCTGCCTCGTTGGCAGCCGCCATGTCTCTCACCGCCTGCGGCGGTACCGATGCCTCGTCCGACGGCAGCTCGAAGGCAGCGTCGAACGACGGCGGCGCCGACGCGAAGGGGGGCGCCACCGAAGTGGTTGTGGGCGCTAGCCCGGTGCCCCATGCGAAGATCCTCGAGTACGTGCGCGACAACCTCGCCGAGGACGCAGGCATCTCCATCACCATCAAGGAGTTCGACGACTACGTTCTGCCGAACCAGACGCTGGACAGCGGCGAACTCGACGCCAACTACTTCCAGCACCTGCCATACCTCGAAGCGGAGATAGCGAACAAGGGCTACGAGTTCGAGCACGGCGAGGGCGTGCACATCGAGCCCATGCGCGTGTTTGCCCGCGAGGTGAAGTCCATCGACGAGGTGCCCGAGGGTGCGAAGGTTGCCATTACGAACGACGTGTCCAACCAGGCGCGTGCGCTCCTGCTGTTGCAGGAAGGCGGTCTGTTGAAGGACATCACCTTGGAGTCGTCGGTGCTCGATCTGAAGCCCGAGCAGAACCCGAAGGGGCTGAAGTTTGAGGAGCTACAGCCTGAGGTTGTAGTGCAGATGGTGGACGATCCCGGCATCGACCTCGCCATCGTGAACGCCAACTTCGTACTCACCGCTGGCCTCGACGCGTCGAAGGCCGTGCTGTCCGAAAAGGTGGAGAACAACCCCTACGCCAACGTGGTTGCGTGGCGCAAGGACAACGACAACGAGGGCGTGCAGAAGCTCGACGAGCTGCTCCACTCTGACAAGGTGAAGGAATTCATCAAGTCCGAGTGGCCATCCGGCGACGTCATCCCCGGCTGATCGCGCCGTTGTTGCGCTCGAGGGCCGTCTCGCTGTGTGCGGGGCGGCCCTCGAGCGTTTCGAGTAGGCAGCGCGCCGCCTCCCCCGATCGTCGAGCAGGCGGCGCCCTTTCGACCGTCGAGTAGGCCCCACCTACCTCACCCCGATCGTCGAGTAGGACCCGCCTACCTCACCCCGTTCGTCGAGTAGGCCCCACCTACCTCACCCCGTTCGTCGAGTAGGGCCCGCCTACCTCACCCCGTTCGTCGAGTAGGGCCGAAGGCCCGTATCGAGACGCAGCGAGAGAAAAAACTTCACAATCCGTACGCAGTTTGACCTAACGCCCCAAAATCGGGCCCTTCATCTCATCTGCGTACGGATTGTGAAGTTTCGTGACAGGTGATTTCGATACGCGCCCTTCGGGCGCTACTCAATCACCGGGATGGCGGGGGTTCCACACGCCCGCTGCTCGGGCGGCTCAACCACCGGTGCCGACGTACACTCGCCGACCCTTCCCCCCTGATCGTCGAGTAGGTGGCGCAGCCGCCCTATCGAGACGCAGCGCCCGGATTTCGATACGCGGCCTACGGCCGCTACTCAACCACCGAGCGTCAGCACTCCGACCGTCGAGTTATCCACAGGGGGACGATTCTGGCGCGAGGTGACCCGTCGATCAGCTAAGAATGTGCCATGCGAGATGAGCGAGGGCTGAGCGGGTCGGTGCAGGTGTCCCTGCTGCTACCCGTCGTCATCGGCATCTTCTTGCTCGCGGTGCAGTGGGCGATGATGTCATGGGCGCAGACGACGGCCCACGCGGCAGCACAGGACGCGGCCCGCGCCGCTGCCGCCTACGGTGCCACGGAAGCTGCCGGTCAGCACGCCGCTCACGACGCCACCGCCAACGGGTCGCTCACGGACGTGTCGGCGACGGTGCATCGTCGCGGCGATACCACGTCGGCCACAGTCACCGGACGGGCGGTCGTCGTCGTACCGTTTTTCCCGACGGATATCCGCGCTGAAGCAACTGCTCCCACCGAGCGCCTCACTGACGACTAGCCGCTATCGGCGCTCCCCCGCGGCAAACCGAAAGATAGATCAAGTTCGTGGCGGGTAGACCAACCACGAACTTGATCTATCTCGCCGCTTCACATTGGAGCGGACAACGGGATTCGAACCCGCAACATTCAGCTTGGGAAGGCGCCAAACCCCTAGCCAAACCGGGAACAGTACGGTTTCGGTACAGTCGCGCACCAACCGCAGGACACCCAACGCAGAACCGCCCCGACAAGGTGACATACCCAGTCAGGGCGGTTCCGTTATTTCATGGCGCTGAGCCGGCCAACATGCCCAGCGACACCATCAGGATAAGTCAGTGCCGATTACTTTCGCTTCCCGCCGATGGCAGGAATGAATGTGCCTATCAACATCACGAGCGGGTAGCTCATGAACGCGGCACCGGCAACATTCGAGCCCCGAGCGAAAAACACGGTAGCAATAACGATGCACGCCAGTGCCAAGAAGATAGCCCACCCTTGCCCGCGACGAGCAGTCTCAATCTCTGCGTCAGCCAGCCGGGAAATACGATTCTCGGGCTCAAGCAATGTCGCCTCTAAGACCCGCTGGGCAGACCCTGGCACAACGTCCTCATACATCAGCAGCACCTCCGGCGGGATCGGCCCCGAGTAGGACTGCGCAACTATTTGGTCGAAGAACGCTCCTGGCCCCGGTATTCCCGGTATGGGCGGCTGAGCTGGGCCATTCTGATCATCTGCGCCCGCTCCAATCGCGTCCGGGTGTCGCGAAGTCGTCGGCTCGGGAACATGTTGAGGCTCCGGTACCCGTTCACTACCGCCTGCATCGTGCTCATGCTCGTACTGTACCTCCCTATCCTGCTCGTCTCGCCCGCCTGTCACAATTTGGCCTTCAATCTGGAGCGAATCTGTGAAACACGGGCACCAGATAGCCCCGTGACCATCTGGACTTCCAAAACCCTGGCACCGCTATCGAGGGCATCAACGATGGCACGGTTGCGGGCGTCTTGCGCGGCGGAAACAGCCGCCTCCGCATCAGCTAAACGGTCGGTCGCGGCCTGCAGAATCGAGAGGTCAGCCACGACGGGCCACCCTCGGATTGAATCGCCCCGGGATCGGTGGAGACTTGGTTAGTTGGTTTAGGCCTTGGTGAGGACCTTCTCCTCACGGTAGTGGGTGGTGGGGTGTCGGGACCAGTAGTTGGTCTCGAACTCGACGGGCGGGACGTGGCTGAGCTCGCCGTGGAGGCGGCGGTGGTTGTACCAGTCGATGTACTCGGCCACGGCGATCTCGACGTCGCCGACGTGCTTCCAGCCGCCTGTGGGTCGCATCGCGGGGTTGCGGATGCACTCGGCCTTGAACAGCGAGTTCAGCGCCTCGGCCATCGCGTTATCGTAGGAGTCGCCCTTGCTGCCGACGGACGCGACCGCCTCGA
>JAEZVO010000035.1 GCA_023443125.1 Actinomycetes bacterium | reverse complement strand
TCG
The DNA here is from genome assembly GCA_023443125.1 of Actinomycetes bacterium. GTDB lineage: Bacteria > Actinomycetota > Actinomycetes > Propionibacteriales > Propionibacteriaceae > Arachnia. Next base: position 33,998 of record JAEZVO010000035.1, on the reverse strand, counting down.
GCTCGTCGCATCCTGGGGCTGGAGTCGGTCCCAAGGGTTGGGCTGTTCGCCCATTAAAGCGGCACGCGAGCTGGGTTCAGAACGTCGTGAGACAGTTCGGTCCCTATCCGCTGCGCGCGTAGGAGTCTTGAGAAGAGCTGATCCTAGTACGAGAGGACCGGATCGGACTGACCTCTGGTGTGCCAGTTGTTCTGCCAAGAGCACGGCTGGTTGGCTACGTCGGGACGTGATAACCGCTGAAAGCATCTAAGCGGGAAGCACACTTCAAGATGAGGGCTCCCACAGAATAATCTGGTAAGGCCCCCAGTAGACCACTGGGTGATAGGTCGGATGTGGAAGTGCTGCAAGGCATGGAGCTGACCGATACTAATAGGCCGAGGGCTTGTTTCTACAAAGATGCTACGCGTCCACTGTGAGGTTCCCGAGATACGGTCGGGAACCAAAATTCAACATTGTTTGGTTCCGATCACTATCTCCATAGTGTTTCGGTGGTCATAGCGAAGGGGAAATACCCGGTCACATTCCGAACCCGGAAGTCAAGCCCTTCAGCGCCGATGGTACTGCACCGGGGACGGTGTGGGAGACTAGGTCGCCGCCGGACTTCTTTACACAAAACCCCCGACATTGTTCGGGGGTTTTGTGCTTTTCAGGGATTTTTCGTCCGTTACTGGGACTGAGCAATCTGCTGGTTCGCGCATCGAACCAGCAGGTGGGAAGATGGGAACATGCTTGCAAACAGCGACGACCAGCGTTCAGAGAGCCACGACCGTGGTGGGCGTCCCCGCGGTGAGGGGCAACGTCGAGGGAAAACGGGCACTGGCCGTTCGTCCCAGGGAGCGGGGCATCGCGCTGGTGGGCAACGTCGATCGTCTCGCGACGATGCCAAGCGTTCGTCGGCGCAGGATCCTCGTCAAGGGCCACGTCGTGGTTCGGGTGGTCCCGAGGCGCGTGAGCGTCGAAGCCCGCGGCGGGACGATGCTCAGCGCGAAGAGAAAGTGATTACCGGTCCTCCGATCCCTGAAGGTTTCGATGACAAGGCGCTGCCCTTCGGTGTTCGCGCTGAGCTTCGCGGCCTGTCGAAGGAGCGAGCCGACCGAGTGGCTGCGCACATTTGGGCGGCGGGGGTGCTCGTCGACGAGGATCCTACGCTGGCGTTCCAGCACGCTGAGACCGCGCGTCAGCTTGCCCCGCGCTTGCCCGTCGTGCGCGAAGCGGCGGCGGAGACTGCCTATGCGGCTGAGGAATATGCCATCGCGCTGCGGGAATACCGAGCCATTCGACGTATGTCTGGTGGCGATGAACTTATCCCCGTGATGGCCGACTGCGAGCGTGCGCTTGGTCGCCCACGCGACGCTCTTGAACTCTTGGCTGAGCTTGACACCCGAAAGACGGACCCAGCCGTGGTGATCGAAGCCGTGATTGTTGAATCGGGTGTTCGTTCCGACCTGGGGCAACGCGACGAAGCACTTCGACTGTTACGCAAGGTTGCCGGTCAGCACGTCGGTCCGGCGTTTGCCAGGGCGAGGCTCCACTATGCGCTGGCGGACCTGCTTCTTGCCGCCGGCGACGAGGCAGGTGCTCGCGCGTCCTTCGTGACGTCGGGTGAACTCGACCGGCAGGGGCTGCTCGACACGTCGGATCGCATCGCTGAGCTCGATGGTGTGACGTTGCCAAGCCACATGGGCAGCGCCGACGACACCGAACAGGAGGACGCGGAATGAGCTTGATCAGCACGCATGACGCTGCGCTATTTGATCTCGACGGGGTCATTTACCTTGGCCCGAACGCCATCGACGGTGTGCCCGAGGTGCTTCGTGCCCTGCGGCAGGGGGGCACCAAGGTGGGATTCGTCACCAACAACGCCGCTCGCACGCCTCAGGTCGTCGCCGCGCATCTGCAAGATCTCGGTATCGAGGCGGACGAAGCCGACGTGGTGAACTCCACCATGGCCACCCTGCGCATGCTGAGCGAGGAGCTTCACGCTGGCGCGAAGGTGCTTCCGGTTGGCTCGTCAGCGCTTGAAGACCAGCTTCGTCACGCTGGATACACCGTCGTGACCGAGCGTGGTGATCGTCCCGACGCCGTCGTGCAAGGGTATGACCCGGACCTCGACTGGCGGCGCCTGGAAATGGGTGCGTTCGCGATCCAGGATGGGGCGCGATGGTTCGTCACCAACCCTGACATGACTCGTCCGACGCACGAGGGGATCGTCCCCGGCTGCGGTGCCCAGGTGCAGGCCATTCAAGCCTGCGTCGACGTCCAGCCCGGCATCGCGGGCAAGCCCTACCCGCCGCTGCTCGTCGAGACGGTCGAGCGTCTGGGCGCTGCGCGCCCGATCTTCGTGGGTGATCGGATCGACACCGACATCCTTGGAGCCAACAATGTGGGTATGGCGTCACTGTTCGTCTTCACTGGCGCGCACGGGAAGCACGAATTGATTGCAGCCCAGGCCGGGGAGCGTCCGACGCACATCGGTTACGACGTCTCCGCACTACTGGAGGAGCCGCGGAACGTGGAGCGCCGTGACCTCGAGTGGGTCTGCAATGCGCAGCGGGTCGCCGTCGAGGACGGGCATGCCGTGTTGCTCACCACGCCGTCGGGCGTTCAGAGTCAGCTCGACGCGCTGTGGGTGCTGCTGCAGCTGGCTTGGGAGCACGGTATCGACGTTGTTGACGCGGCCAGTAGCCTCCAGGATGTGCGCTGATGCCTACCCCGGCCGAGGCCGCACCGCACGACGTGCAACGTTCCCGTTTGGTGGAAGAAGCAATGGCATCACTCGACGGGGTCGAAGAGCTCCCCATCGACGTGCAGCTCGTGCAGCTCGGTCAGGCGCAAGAACTGCTGTCCGGGGTGTTGCATAACGCCGACGTGTCGCAGCTGCGGATCCCAGGTGTGGGGTGAGGCTCGACACCGCGCTCGTGGAGCGCTCGCTGGCCTCGTCGAGAAACCGTGCGGCGCGGCTCATCGCCGAGCGTCGCGTGCGCGTCAATGGAAAGACTGCCACCAAGGCGTCGCTTAACATCGGCGACGGCGACATCATCGAGGCAGATACCGAGCGCTGGGTTTCCCGTGCGGCATACAAGCTCATGGGGGCGCTCGACCAAGCCGGCATCGCCGTGCCACCGCGAGTACTCGACGCGGGGGCGTCGACGGGAGGCTTCACCCAGGTGTGTCTCGAGCGCGGCGCTCACCGGGTGTATGCCGTCGATGTGGGGCACGGGCAGCTCGTGCCGCAACTGCGCGATGACCCCCGCGTCGTGGTGCACGAGGGCCTCAACCTGCGCGATCTGGAGATTCGGCACCTCGACGATGAGCAGGTGGATCTCGTGGTGGGGGACGTCAGTTTTATCTCGCTTACGCTGCTGCTCGAACCACTGTTCGCTGTCTGCCGAGGCACCGCATTACTGCTGGTCAAGCCACAATTCGAGGTGGGGCGGGAGAAGCTCGGAGCGGGGGGAATCGTCGCGGATGAGCAGGAGCGGGAGCACGCCGTCGAGCGCGTAGTTGATGCTGCTGCCAGGCTGGGTTGGGAACCGTGGTGGCGCGGAACGAGCGAGTTGCCGGGCACGCATGGCAACGTCGAGGTATTTCTCGCCATGCGCAGCAGTGGGTGAGCACACGGGAATAGACTTTCTCATATGACTGACATCGAACCCCCGTTCCTCGAACTGGATAATGGTGAACAGATCCCTATCACGGTGCGCGGCTACCAGCTGCTGAACCGCCCCATGCTGAACCGCGGTGTTGCGTTCACGCATGAGGAGCGCGCCGCGCTCGGCCTCATCGGTTTGTTGCCACCTGGCCAGCGCCCCATCGAAGACCAAGTGAGACGGGTGTACCGCCAGTATCTGCGTCAGCCAGACAACCTCGCGAAGAGCCTCTACCTGACGCACATGCGTGACCGCAACGAGGTGCTCTATTACCGACTGCTTGCCGAACACATCGAAGAGATGCTGCCGATCGTGTACACCCCCACGATTGGCCAGGTCATCCAGGAGTACAGCCAGTGGTACCAGCGCCCGCGCGGCGTCTACCTCTCCATCGATCATCCGGAGCTCATCGAAACGGCGCTGCAGAACTACGGGCTTGGCGCAGACCAAGTCGATCTCGTCGTGGTCACAGATTCGGAAGGCATCCTGGGCATCGGTGACCAGGGTGTGGGCGGCATCGCCATTGCGACGGGCAAACTCGCCGTCTACACCGCAGCGGCGGGCATCCATCCGCGGCGCTGTGTCCCCGTCGTGCTCGATGTTGGCACCGACAACCTCAAGCTGCTCAACAGCGACCAGTACGTCGGTGAGCGTCACGCACGCGTACGCGGCGAACGCTACGACGAGTTCGTCGACCAATTCGTGAAGACGGTCCAGCGTCTGTACCCCAATGCCATGCTGCACTTCGAGGACTTCGCAGCCGGCAATGCACACCGGCTCCTGGATAAGTATCGGGATGAGATGTGTGCGTTCAACGACGACATCCAGGGCACCGCATCCATCGTGCTCGCCGCGGTGCTGTCCGCAGTGCATCGTGCGAAGGGCCGCTTATGCGACCAGCGCATCGTCGTGCATGGCGCAGGTTCTGCGGGCATCGGCATCGCCAACGCCATTCGCGACGCCATGGTGGAAGAGGGGCTGAGCCATGAAGAGGCGAACCAGCGCTTCTGGTGCCTCGGCAGTCGCGGGCTCATCGTCGAGGGCATGCCCGTGCGGGATTTCCAAGCTCCCTATGCACGCAGCAAGGACGAAGTGACCGGATGGAGCGATGAGCGAGGCCGCATCGACCTGCTCTCGACGGTGCAGCACTCCCAGCCGACGATTCTCATCGGCACATCTGCACAGACGGGTTCCTTCACGCGGGAAATCGTCGAAGCGATGCAGCAGCACGCTCCTGAACCCATCATCCTCGCGCTGTCGAACCCCACCTCCCTCGCGGAAGCTGTGCCCGAAGACCTCCTGGACTGGACCGAAGGGATGGCGCTCATCGCCACAGGTTCCCCCTTCGACCCGGTGCAACGCGGCGAGTTGCGTTACGAGATTGCGCAGGCCAACAACGCGCTCGTGTTCCCCGGCTTGGGGCTCGGCGTTGCTGTCAGTAGAGCCAGACGTGTCAGCGACAGGATGATCATTGCTGCGGCTCGTGCCGTCGCATCGCTCACCTATGACGACAAGCGGCCAGGCGCATCGCTGCTCCCCGCCATGGACCAGCTAAGGTTGGTGTCATCTACCGTTGCGCTCGCCGTGGTGCGATGCGCGCAGGAGGAGGGGCTCGCTCGGGTGCAGATCGACGACCCGGTGCAGGCCGTCGTCGATGCGGTATGGAACCCGGAGTACGCGAAGATTGTGCTCTGAAGCGCGTACGCCAGCAATGCCCTAGGGTGGATGCCGTGACTAGGAGCGTAGCGGTGTTTCTCCACCCGGAGAAGGAAGAAGCGATCGACGGCGCTACCGCCTTCATCGACGACATCACTCAGCGTGGGTTTCGTGTCGCGGTCCGGGCGGTAGACAAAGCGCGTCTCGCCAACAGCGTGCGAGAGCCGCTGGACGTCCTCGTCGACGACGCCGCCGTTCCAGGCTGCGAACTCGCTGTCGTATTCGGTGGCGACGGCACCTTGCTGCGGGCGGCTGCGTGGGCGCTGCACCATGACATCCCCGTCTTGGGTGTAAACCTCGGCCACGTCGGTTTTCTGGCCGAAATGGAGCCATCGGACATTGGGGCGCTCCCACTCGTCGTCGATGAACGACAGTTCAGCGTTGAGGAACGCCTGGTGCTCGACATCGTCGTCGTGCGCGACGGCGTGGAGCGCTGGCATGCCTCCGCCATCAACGAAGTATCGCTGGAGAAGATCGCGCGGGAGCGCATGCTCACGGTGCTTGTGAGCGTGGATGGGCGGCCGCTCAGCCGCTGGAGCTGTGACGGAGTGCTGGTGAGCACACCGACCGGGTCAACAGCCTACGGTTTCTCCACTGGAGGCCCAGTGATCTGGCCCGACGTGCAGGCGATGCTCATTGTTCCGCTCGCCGCGCATGCGCTGTTCAACCGCCCGCTGGTGCTGAGCCCCGAATCCACCGTGTTACTCCAGCAGTCGATCGAGGGCCCGCACGGCATCTTGTGGTGCGACGGGCGCATCAGCTACGAGCTCGAATCTGGCGACGAGGTGATCGTCACGTCGTCGAGTCACAAGCTACGCATCGCCCGTCTGTCGGAACAGCCGTTCACCACTCGGCTGGTGAAGAAGTTCGCCCTGCCGGTTCGCGGCTGGGGAAGGAACTGACGTGCTGGAAGAACTCACCCTCACCGATTTCGGTGTGGTGGAGCACACGCAGCTTGATTTGCGCCCTGGGCTCATCGCCGTGACAGGGGAGACGGGCGCGGGCAAGACCATGATCGTGCACGGCATCGGTCAGTTGCTGGGTGCCCGGGCAGACTCCGGTGTGGTACGTCGAGGAGCCTCGAAGGCCGTGGTTGCAGGGCGCTGGGAGGTCGGTGCGGCGACGAGTGAAGCCGTGGCTGGGCTGGGGGCGGAGCTCGACGGTAGCGAGCTCGTTACCGTGCGGCAGTTGAGCGCCACCGGGCGTTCGCGCGCCGTCGTGGGCGGCAGCCCCGTGCCGGTGAGCGCCCTGGCCAGACTGGAACTGGCGACGATCCATGGCCAGTCAGAGCAGCTCCGGCTGGGTACCCCAGAACGACAACGAGAACTCCTCGACGCGCACGCCAATCCCGCTGAGCTCGACCGGTACCGCGAGGCCTACCGCGAACACGAAGCCGTCGTCGCGGAGCTCGAGGAACTCGAGTCGGCTGCCATGGAGCGTGCACGCGAAGCTGACATGCTGCGCTTCGGCTTGGAAGAGATTGGGGCAGCGAACCCCGTCGCCGGAGAAGACGCTGCCCTCGAGGCTGAGCAAGCGAAACTTCAGGACCTCGACGCGCTGCGTCAACTCGCTCAACGCGCGTCGCTTGCGCTGAGCGGGGACGAGCAGGACTTTGAGGCTCCCAGTGCGGTTGGCCTCGTCGGGGAGGGGCGCAAGGCGCTGCGCGAACTCGCCTCTCACGATGCCGCGGCGTCATCCCTGCACACGCGGGTAGAGGAAGCGCAAGTGCTGTTGGACGACCTTGCAGCGGATCTGGCGACCTACCTGGCAGATCTCGTCGACGACCCACTCCGTCTCGAGGCGGTAGTCGAGCGGCGGGCCGTGCTCGCCGGGCTGACGCGCAAATACGGTGCCACCATCGACGAGGTACTTGCCTGGGCGGAAACTTCGGCGCAGCGCCTCCACACGCTGGATGGCTCCGATGAGCGCATCACGGAGCTGCGTGGGCGCAAGGAAGAGCTGGAAGGGGAACTCGTCGCCCTCGCCAACGCCATCTCCCAAAGCCGGCACAGCGCTGCGGAGTCTCTTGCTGAGCAGGCCCAGACGGAACTCGCTGCCCTCGCCATGCCGCATGCTCGGCTCACGTTCCAGGTCAGCGACGCACCGCTCGGTCCGCACGGAGCGGACAAGGTGGAGTTGCTCTTCAGCGCCAACCCGGGTTCCGAGCCCGCGCCGCTCGCCAAGGTGGCATCGGGTGGTGAACTCTCGCGGGTGCGGCTCGCGCTCGAAGTGGTGCTCGCCGACGCCGAGAGCCACACGTTCATCTTCGACGAGGTCGATGCGGGGGTAGGCGGCGCCGTCGGCTTGGAAATCGGCCGACGCCTGCAGCGTCTGGCTGCCACGTCGCAGGTGATCGTCGTCACCCACCTCGCGCAGGTCGCAGCATTTGCAGACCAGCACCTCGTCGTGCGGAAATCCAGCGACGGAGCGGTGACGGTTTCAGACGTCGCGGAGGTGCGGGGTGAGGATCGCGTGACGGAGCTCGCGCGCATGATGGGTGGTTCTGCCGACACGGATGCCTCCCGCAGACACGCTGCAGAGCTGTTGGCAGACGCGGCCCGCGTATCGCAGCCCACAACGTCGTAGTGAGCGGCTAGAGTCGATTGGGTGAAGAAACTTCTGCTGATCGACGGACATTCGATGGCGTATCGGGCCTTCTTCGGTCTGCCCGCCGAGAACTTTCAGACTTCCACCGGCCAGCACACGAACGCGGTGTTCGGATTCACGTCGATGCTCATCAATCTGCTCAAAGACGAGCAGCCGACGCACGTGGCCGTTGCCTTCGACGTGTCCCGGCACTCGTTCCGCACTGACGAGTACCCCGAGTACAAGGCGACGCGGTCGAAGTCGCCCGACGAGTTCCGGGGGCAGGTCGAATTGGTGAAAGAGGTGCTCGACGCACTGCGCATCGTGCACATCGAGAAGGAAGGCTACGAAGCCGACGACATTATCGCCACGCTGGCAACCACAGCGGCTGGGGAGGGATTCACCGTCGACATCGTCACGGGTGATCGCGATGCCCTCCAGCTTGTCGATGAGAACATCACGGTGCTGTACCCGAGGAAGGGCGTCTCCGATCTCGTTCGGTTGAACCCGGAGGCCGTTGAATCCAAGTATCTGGTGCCGCCCGCCCGCTACCCAGAGCTTGCCGCGCTCGTCGGTGAGACGAGCGACAACCTGCCGGGTGTTCCGGGGGTCGGCCCGAAAACCGCAGCGAAGTGGTTGAAGGAATACGAGGGCCTCGACAATCTCGTCGACAACGCGGAGAGCGTGCGAGGCAAGGCGGGTGAGAATTTCCGCGCCCACCTTGACGATGTTCGTCGCAACCGTCGGCTGAATGCGCTCGTGCGCACGGTGGAGCTCGACGTCGCTCCGGGCGATTTTGGCCGTGAGCCATGGGATTCAGACGCCGTCGCTCGGTTGTTCGACGCACTGGAGTTCAGAGTGCTGCGCACTCGGCTCGAAGAGCTTGGAGGAGAGGCAGAAGAACCCGCCCCAACGGAGCACGTGGAGGTGGATGGGTCGGTGCTCGCGCCCGGTGCCGTCGGGGAGTGGCTCTCCGAGCACACCGCGAATCCGGTGGGCGTGCACTTCGTCGGGCACTACGCGCGAGGCACTGGCGACGTCGCAGGAATCGCCGTCGCATGTGCCGACGGGGCGGCCGCGTATTTCGCGACGTCCGACCTCAGCCCTGAGGATGATCAGGCAGTCGCAGATTGGCTGGCCGATCCGAAACGATACAAGATCATCCACGACGCGAAGGGCCCTCAGCTGGGTGTCTGGGAACGGGGCTGGCAACTCGACGGGGTACGATGCGACACGTTGCTCGCGGCATACCTGTTGCATCCGGAGCAGCGCTCGTACGCGCTCGAAGACTTGGCGATGCGCTACCTCAAGCGCTCGCTCAGCCACGATGATGCGCCGGCTCAGCAGACGCTGGATTTCGGCGACGACACCGACGCCGACAACGCCATGCTGCGCGCCCGCACCGCACTCGACCTGGCGGAGGTGCTCGAACGCAAGCTCGACGAACAGCAGCAGCGATCGCTCCTCGTCGATCTGGAACAACCACTCATGCGAGTGCTCGCGAGCATGGAGCGTACCGGCATCGCGGTCGACCTGGACCGCCTGCAGTCCTTGCGCGCCGAGTTTGATGAGGCCGTCCAGACGGCGCAGACGCAGGCCTACGAGGTGCTCGGCCACGAGGTCAACCTAGGCTCGCCGAAACAGTTGCAGGCGGTGCTGTTCGACGAGCTCGGCATGCCGAAGACGCGACGCACCAAGTCGGGCTACACCACCGACGCGGAAGCCCTAGCCGACCTGTTTGCCAAAACCGAACATCCATTCCTGGAGCACCTGCTCAACCACCGCGACCGCATCAAGCTGCGGCAGACGGTGGACGGGCTGATCTCCGCGGTAGGCACGGACGGGCGCATCCACACCACGTTCCAACAGACGATCGCCGCCACAGGGAGGCTTTCGTCGACTGACCCGAATCTGCAGAACATTCCCATCCGCACCGAGCTGGGGCGACGCATCCGTACGGCATTCGTGCCAGGCGACGGCTACACGGCGCTGATGAGCGCCGACTATTCGCAGATCGAGATGCGTCTCATGGCCGACGGCTCTGGCGACGAAGGGCTCATCGACGCGTTCCACTCGGGCCGTGACTTCCACAACGAGATGGCTGCGAAGGTCTTCCACGTGGAGCCGTCTGCGGTGACGGGGGAAATGCGCGCGCGGATCAAAGCTATGAACTACGGTCTCGCCTACGGGCTGAGCGCGTATGGGCTCTCCAACCAGCTTGACATCCCTGTGCCGGAGGCGAAGAAGCTGATGGAAGAGTACTTCGCCCGCGTAGGTGGGGTACAGCGCTACCTGGCCGGGCTCGTCGATGATGCCCGAGCCAAGGGATACACGGAGACGATGCTCGGGCGGCGTCGTTACCTGCCTGACTTGCAGTCGTCGAACCGTCAGCGTCGTGAAATGGCGCAACGCGCCGCGTTGAATGCCCCCATCCAGGGCTCGGCTGCAGACGTCATCAAGCTCGCCATGCTTGCCGTCGACGCCGCGCTGGCATCGTCGAAGTTGCGCAGTCGGGTGCTGTTGCAGGTGCATGACGAACTCGTGCTAGAAATCGCCGACGAAGAACGAGATGAGGTAGCCCGGCTGGTTGCTGACGCGATGGGTGGGGCAGCTGATCTCAAGGTGCCTTTGGCGGTATCGATCGGGGTGGGCGACAACTGGCACAGCGCCGCCCACTAGCCCGAAGCAGCCAACGCGTTACGGCAGCCTCAGAAGAGTTCTCCGTAGAAGAACACGCGAGACTGCCAGGGATGCTGGCCCTGCTCTTCTAGCTTGCCGTCGAAATCCCAGCAGATGATGATGACGACCTCGGAGTCACCCTCGAAATCGACCATCATGTCGGAATCCGGGTCGTACTCGTCCACCATCACTTTCTTGGCTTCGGTGAACTTGTAGCAGGCAACCTCGCCATTCTCGCCGTAGAGCTTGATCTCGTCGCCAGGCTTCATCTGCGAGGTGCCATCCTTGTACATCTCGTTGCCGAGCGCCTTGCCGTTGCGGTACGTGTGAATCGAGAGCACCGTCTTGCCAGGGGCTCCAGGCTTCGGCCCTTCGTTCCACCAAGCCGCAGTGCGCTTCTCGGCGGGCGGGGGAGCGGGAATGTTGCCCTCTTCGTCCTGCCCGAGTGAGAGCACCTTCTCATCAGCTTCGAGCGCTCCGGAGAAGGTGTAGCGGACGGGAACGAAACCGTCGGTTGTGGTGGTGCAGGTGAGCTCCTTCGACGGGCTCGAGGAGGGCGCTGCAGACGAAGCCGGTGCTGATGCCGACGCGCTAGGCGTCGGTGCAGCTTCGGGCTTGTCCTTCGGGCGGGCGAGATAGAGGCCGCCGGCGACCACGAGGATAAGCGCCACGACGGCTGCAACGATGGCGATAATCTTGTTACGCGTGTTCACGCAGTGGATTCTACAGCGCCATACAAGAGGTGCTATGCCGCACAGATAGAGCGGGGATTGACCCGCTTGGAGTGATGGCCTAATGTTGAACCGCATTGTGGTTTGTTGTGCCCTCGGACGGAGGGGGGCCGACGCGAAGCACTGCTGTGTGCTTCACAACTGCGGTGCGTCCAAGTTCATACCATCCAAATCGGAGCCCACCTTTCATGACCTCCCCTACTGAGGCGTCGGCCGTAGCGGTTGACGACATCGGCAGCCCGGAAGCTTTCCTTGAAGCCGTCGATAAAACCATCAAATACTTCAACGACGGAGATATCGTCTCCGGCACCGTTGTCAAAGTCGATCGCGACGAAGTCCTGCTCGACATCGGTTACAAAACCGAAGGCGTTATTCCTTCTAAGGAACTCTCCATCAAGCACGATGTGGACCCGTCCGAGGTCGTTCAGGTCGGAGATGAGGTCGAGGCTCTGGTGCAGCAGAAGGAGGATAAGGAAGGCCGCCTTATCCTCTCGAAGAAACGTGCACAGTACGAACGTGCTTGGGGCACCATCGAAAAGATCAAGGACGAGGATGGCGTTGTTGCCGGCACCGTCATCGAGGTCGTCAAGGGCGGCCTGATCGTCGATATCGGTCTGCGTGGCTTCCTCCCCGCATCGCTGGTCGAGATGCGTCGTGTACGCGACCTCCAGCCCTACGTCGGTATGGAGCTCGAAGCCAAGATCATCGAGCTCGACAAGAACCGCAACAATGTTGTGCTGTCGCGTCGTGCATGGCTTGAGCAGACCCAGTCTGAGGTGCGCCACTCGTTCCTCACCGCGCTGCAGAAGGGCCAGATCCGCAAGGGCGTCGTGTCCTCCATCGTCAACTTCGGTGCATTCGTCGACCTCGGAGGCGTCGACGGCCTCGTGCACGTCTCCGAGCTGTCGTGGAAGCATATCGACCACCCGAACGAGGTCGTCGAAGTGGGCATGCCTGTCACCGTCGAGGTGCTGGAAGTCGACATGGACCGCGAGCGCGTGTCCCTGTCGCTCAAGGCCACTCAAGAAGATCCGTGGCAGACCTTCGCACGCCTGCACCAGATCGGCCAGATCGTGCCCGGCAAGGTTACCAAGCTGGTGCCGTTTGGTGCATTCGTTCGCGTGGGCGAAGGCATCGAAGGCCTCGTGCACGTCTCCGAGCTCGCTGAGCGTCACGTCGAGATCCCCGAGCAGGTCGTCTCCATCGGCGACGACGTCATGGTCAAGGTCATCGACATCGACCTCGAGCGTCGCCGCGTTTCCCTCTCGCTCAAGCAGGCGAACGAGGGCGTCGATATCGCAGCCGACGAGTTCGACCCGTCGCTGTACGGCATGACGGCCAGCTACGACGAGCAGGGCAACTACATCTACCCCGAGGGCTTCGATCCGGAGACCAACGAGTGGAAGGAAGGCTACGAGGAGCAGCGCGCTGCTTGGGAAGCCCAGTACGCCGAAGCTCAGGCTCTATGGGAGGCCCACAAGCGTCAGGTCGAGGACGCCGAGACCGAGGCCCGCGAAGCCGCAGTCGAAGCTGGCACCGGCTACGTCTCCGAAACCTCCGACGAGGGCTCGCTCGCTTCTGACGAGGCCCTGCAGGCTCTCCGCGAGAAGCTGACCGGCGGTAACTGATCCGCTGAAAACCTACAAACGGCGCCCCTTTGGCAGGGGCGCCGTTTGGCGTTCTGGGCGGGATGCAGGGAAGCGTGGGTGACGCAGCCAGAAACTGCAAAACTCGCCAACAGTGCGAAGTCTTACGCTCGGCGCATGCGGGAGGCGTCCAGCTGTTGGCGAGTTTTGCAGTTTTATCCTCGTGCCTGCTTCCTCCGGTGATGGTCCAGTAGGTGTTACGACCGGTCGGACGCCTACGAAGAGGTGGGTGTGCTCGCCGTGGACTGCTGGAAGCTGGCATGATCGTCTGCATGACGCGTATCGCACTGACCGGAGGCATCGCCTCGGGCAAGTCCATCGTCGCGGACATGTTTGCCGACCTTGGGGCGGTCATCGTGGATTCGGATGTGCTCGCTCGGGAGGTGGTCGAGCCGGGGACGCCTGGGCTGAACGCAGTCGTCGAGCGCTTCGGGGACGGAGTTCTTACCGACGATGGTCAGCTCGACCGTGCTGCGTTGGGGGCGATTGTCTTCGGCGACGACGATGCGCGCCGTGATCTGGGTGCCATCACGCATCCGCTGGTGGCTGCACGCCGGGAAGAATTGTTGTGCCGAGTGCCGGCGGACGTCGTGGCGATCTCGGTGATTCCGCTGCTGGTAGAGGGCGGGCTGGAGCGTGGATTCGACGAGGTCATCGTGGTCGACGTGCCTGTCGAGGTTCAGCATGCGCGGCTGATCGCTCGCAACAACTATTCCGACGACGAGGCATGGGCGAGGATCCATTCTCAGGCGACGCGGGAGGAGCGGCTCGCCGCAGCAACCCACGTCATCGACAACTCAGGCAGCCCCGAGGAAGCCCGCGAGCAGGTGGAGACGACGATGGCGCGCCTGCGGAGCCGAGCGTCGGGCGAGGGCTCAGCGTAGTGAGGTCACCCGCTGCTCGTCGACGCTGATTCGCGGCTCGGTGAGGCTCACGTACTGGCCGTCGCTGCGCTGGAGGAGGCTCTGCCCTTGGCCCAGCACCTCGTAGCGGCCGTCGGGAAGCCGTGTTAGGAAGGCGACGGTGTCCGGGCCCAGAGCTTCGGTGAGCTTCGGGCAGTCTTGCACGGTGGCCTTCAACCCGCCGAGCTCGATCAGCGCGAGCTCCTCCCCATCGCCTGCTCCACGCAGCGCATCCACGACGCGCACGGTATGCACGGTGATCGGGACGGCTCCGTCGCGGATGTCCTCCGAGCTGGGAGCGGCGGGCGCCCCGGCTGCGGGGTTGGTGCTGGGATTGTCACCGGAGTACTCGGGCAGCAGCTCGTCCTGCTTCGAGGAGACGATCTCGAGCGAGGCAATGACGTCGGCGTCACGGTCGAGCTGGTCGAGAGAGTCGTACGAAGGCCCGTCGACGTGCATCGTGACGGGGGCAGATGGAGCCGGCTCGGCGGGCTGGGCGCCGCAGCCCGCCAGCGCGAGTACAGCGAGAGTTGCGATCAGTGATTCAAAGTGCTTCATGATGCTGGTGTGCTGTTAACGAGGCGTGTAGAGCCGATACCAAGTAGCGGTGTGGCTCGCAACCGTGATCGTGCTGGAGGTGGCAGGAGTCTTCGTCGAGACGCGCTTGAACGACACCTCTGGGACCGCGTTCCAAGCAGCCTCCGCAGTTGCCAGAGCTGCATTCCAAGTGCTGTTGCAGTTGGGGCGAGCGGGCATGGGGTTCTCCTTGGGCCCGTCGGCAGCGGTGCCGAATTTTCGGCGAGTGTAACACGGGAACGGGCCGCAGGGAAGGGGAGATGAGGAGGAGACGCTGGACGCTCCGGGCGGGGCGGACCCCGATTCGTGGAGGCGCTCAGGCGTCCAAGTTGTCCTCGCCCCACGGTGGGCACGTGCAGATGAGGTTGCGGTCGCCGTACGCGTTGTCGACGCGGCCGACCGCCGGCCAGTACTTGTCGACATTGCGAGTTCCTGCCGGGAACATGGCCTGCTCACGCGTATACGCCCGGTTCCATTCTCCGATGAGGCTCCTCGCGGTATGCGGAGCATGCCGAAGCGGCGAATCCTCCGGCGCGATATCTCCACGCAGTACCGCGTCGGCTTCGTCGGCCATCTCGAGCATGGCGTCGCAGAAGCGATCCAACTCAAACAGCGTCTCCGACTCGGTGGGCTCCACCATCAGCGTCCCCGTGACCGGGAACGACATCGTCGGCGCATGGAAGCCGTGATCGACGAGGCGCTTCGCGAAGTCATCGACCGTCACTTTCGGCGCGTACACACGGGTGTCCAGGATGCACTCGTGCGCGACGCGCCCCGCCTCACCCGCGTACAGCACCGGGTAGCGTTCGCCCAGCCTCGCCGCGATGTAGTTGGCGTTCAAGATGGCCGACTCCGTCGCGTGCTTCAACCCCTGGCCACCCATCAGCAACAGGTAGGCCCAGGAGATCAGCAGCACCGAGGCAGAACCGAACGCCGCAGCGCTGACCGCGCCCTCCTCGCCCGTCGCCGGATCGGTCGGCAGGTGCTCCACCAGGTGCTGTTTCACCCCAATGGGGCCCATCCCCGGACCGCCGCCACCGTGTGGGATGGCGAAGGTCTTATGCAGGTTGAGGTGGCTCACGTCGCCGCCAATCTCGCCAAGCTTCACCAGCCCGACGAGGGCGTTCATGTTCGCGCCGTCGATGTAGACCTGCCCGCCATGCGCATGGGTGATCTCCGCCACCTGGCGCACCGTGTCCTCAAACACGCCGTGCGTCGACGGGTACGTGATCATCACGGCGGCGAGCTCGTCGCCGGCAGCATCCGCCTTCTCGCGGAAATCATCGAGGTCGATGTCGCCGTTGTCGAGCGACTTCACCGCGACGACGTTGAGGCCAGCCATGTGTGCCGATGCCGGGTTGGTGCCATGGGCGGAGGTGGGGATGAGGCAAAGCCGACGCTGCTCGTCACCTCGCGAGCGGTGGTAGCGAGCGATCGTCATGAGCCCCGCGAACTCGCCCTGCGCGCCGGAGTTGGGCTGCATCGAGAACGCGTCGTATCCGGTGATTGCGCAGAGTTTCTGCTCAAGATCCGCGACGAGTTCCGCGTAGCCTCGCGTCTGGTCGGCCGGCGCGAAGGGGTGTAGCCCGGCGAATTCCGGCCACGAGACCGGCATCATTTCGACCGCAGCGTTGAGTTTCATCGTGCAAGACCCGAGCGGGATCATGGCGCGGTCGAGCGCCAGGTCGCGGTCGGAAAGACGACGCATGTAGCGCATCATCTCCGTCTCGGCCCGGTTCATGTGGAACACCTCGTGCGTGAGGTAGGCGCTGGTGCGCAGCCACTCGTCGGGAATAGCGGGCTCAGTGGCGGGCGCAGCAGCCGCGTCGACGCCAAACGCGTCGAGCAGGCGCCCCACGACGTCGGCGTTCGTCGTCTCGTCGAAACTCATCCCGACGGCATCGCGCCCAACGCGGCGAAGATTCAACCCGCGGCGCTCGGCGTTCATCAGCACATCAGCTTGGCGCTCGCCGACGTGCACGGTGAGCGTGTCGAAGAAATGCTCCGGCGACACCCGGAAGCCGGCGACACGGAGCGAATGGGCGACCGCAACCGTCCACAGGTGCACGCGCTCGGCGATGGCCCTCAGCCCTTCTGGGCCATGGAACACCGCGTACATCGACGCCATCACAGCCAGGAGCGCCTGCGCCGTGCAAACGTTCGACGTCGCCTTCTCTCTGCGGATGTGCTGCTCGCGCGTCTGCAGTGCGAGCCGGTACGCCTTGGCGCCAGACGCGTCCACCGAGACCCCGACGAGCCGTCCAGGCATCGTGCGCTTGAGCGCCTCCGTCGTCGCCATGAACGCCGCATGCGGGCCGCCATAACCCATCGGCACGCCGAAGCGTTGCGCCGAGCCTACGCAGACGTCGGCACCCATCGCGCCCGGCTCTTTCACCAGCGTGAGCGCCAACAAATCGGAAGCAACCACCGCGAGTGCCTTCGCGGCATGCAAGTCGGCGCACTGCTGCGACAGATCACGCAGCTCGCCGTGCGTGGCGAGATGCGCCAGCGCGGCGCCAAACACCTGGTCGGCGCGCAACGAATCCAACGGCCCGACGACGCACTCCACGCCCAGGGGACGTGCCCGGGTGAGGAGGACGGAGATCACCTGCGGGTGGAGCTCCTCGTCGACGAAAAACACGTTCGACTTCGCCTTCGACGCGCGCCTCACCATGGCCATGCCCTCAGCCACGGCGGTAGCTTCGTCGAGGAGGCTCGCATTGGCGATGGGCAGCCCGGTGAGGTCGGAGACCATCGTCTGGAAATTCAGCAGTGCTTCCAAGCGGCCCTGGGAGATCTCGGGTTGGTAGGGCGTGTAGGCCGTATACCAGGCTGGGTTCTCGAAGATGTTGCGCTGGATTGCAGGCGGGGTGACCGTGCCGTAGTAGCCCTGGCCAATGAGCGACGTCATGAGCTGATTGCCAGTCGCGACCTCGCGAACGCGGGCCAACACCTCACCTTCGGTGAGCGGCGCCCAATCCAACTCGGAAGCTTGCCGAATGCTGCGAGGAATGGTCTGGTCGATGAGCTCCTCCACCGAGGTCACGCCGATGGTCTCGAGCATGTGCTCGCGCTCGGAGGGAGAGGGACCGATGTGTCGACGGTGCGCGAAATCGTCCGGGTCGTAGTTCGTTGCGGTCCACATATCAGCTGATCATGGCCTCGTAGGCGTCCTCGTCCATGAACCCTTCGACGATGGACGGGTCGTCGAGCTTGATCTTGAAGAACCAGGCCGACATAGCGTCGTCGTTCACGCTCGCAGGATCATCGACCACCGCTGCGTTCACTTCGACGATGGTGCCGCTCACCGGAGCCGTGATATCTGAGGCCGCTTTCACCGACTCGATCACGACGATCTCGTCACCCTCCGCGACGTCCGTGCTCTCCTCGGGGAGCTCGATGAAAATGATGTCGCCGAGTTGCTCCGCGGCATGGGTGGTGATGCCGACGGTGGCGACGTCGTCGTGCAGTTCCAGCCACTCGTGGTCTTCGGTGTACTTGATCATGTTGGCTCCTTCAGCGCTTGTAGTTGAGTGGGATGAACGGTAGTTCTGCGACGGTGCACCGCACCCGTTTGCCGCGTAGCTCTGCGAAGACTGCATCGCCGACCGCGTACCCGTGCGGCAACATTGCCATGGCTACTGGTGCGCGTAGGGTCGGGCTGAACGATCCGGAGGTGACCTCGGCTATCGGATCGGTGCTCGTGTCGTCGGCGAAGATGCGGGCGCCCTCGCGGATGGGGGCGCGCCCTTCGGGGCGGAGCCCGACGCGCACCCGCGAGGCGCCGTCGGTGAGTTCCCTGGCGACGATGTCCGCGCCGGGGTATCCGCCTGCCCGTCTGCCGCCAGGGCGCCGCACTTTCGGCACGGCCCAGCCGAGATCGGCCTGGGCGGGCGTGATGTCGGGGGAGAGGTCGTGGCCGTACAAGCACATGCCGGCCTCCAGCCGAAGCGAATCCCGGGCGCCCAGCCCGGCGGGGCGAACCACGTCGCCTGCGAGCAGCGCTTCCGCGAATTCGACGGCGCATTCCGCTGGCAGCGACACCTCAAACCCGTCCTCGCCGGTGTAACCAGATCGGGACACCCACACCGTCGTGCCATCCCAGTCGAGGAGCTTGGAATCCATGAAGATCATGCTCTTCACGCCCGGCACGAGACGGGCGAGCTCAGCCTCGGCCTTCGGCCCCTGCACCGCCAGCAGCGCCCGGTTGGTGACGTGCTCCACGTCCAACCTGTCGACCTGCTGCAGAAGCTCCAGGTCGTGATCAGTCCTCGCAGCATTCACGACGAGGAACCAGTGCGTCTCATGGTTGGCGAACATGAAGTCGTCCAGAACGCCGCCCTGGGCATTGGTGAAGAGCCCGTAGCGCTGCCGCCAAGGCTTCAGCCCCAGCACGCTCGCCGGAGTGAGCGTCTCGAGCGCAGCTCCGGCTGTTTCGAGGCTGTCACCCCGGAGCAGCACCTGCCCCATGTGGCTGACATCGAACAGGCTCGCGGCTTCACGAGTGTGCTTGTGTTCCGCGAGCAAACCGGCGGTGTAATGCACCGGCATATCCCAGCCGGCGAACTCCACCATGGAACCGCCATGGGCGATATGGAAGTCGTGCAGTGGGGTGGTCATTAGGGCAGTCATTGCGGTGCCTCCACGGTGGTCGAGCGGGCAGAACCGACGGGGTCGGCGCCCCCTCTGTCCTCGGTACCTGAGATCTTTGATCCTTCGGCGGGCCTCGTGGCCACTCTCCAGAGTTGTGTATCGCCCGGTTCTGGGGCCTGAGAGATTGTCGGGGCGATTGCTCCTTCGGCATCGATGTCGATTCTCCCGGGCGACAAGTCTGAGCGTAGCAGCAGAGATTCCGTCGGGATGCGCCGCAGCGAAAAAAGAGGTGCCTTACTTATTCGCCTCGATCATTTGGCGTAGCTCCTTCTTGAGGTCAGCGATCTCATCGCGATGCCGGGCAGCCAGCTCGAATTGCAGCTCTGCGGCCGCCTGATGCATTTGTGCGGTGAGATCTTCGATGAGCTGCGCGAGCTCCTGCTCTGCCATCGACGAGGTATCCAGCGCCCGTTTGCCTGCACCTTCGAGGAGATCGCGGGTGTCTGCGTCTTCGCGGGCGAGCAACTCGCTCACATCCGCGATGCGCTTGCGCAGCGGTTGCGGATCGATGCCGTGCTCGCGATTCCACGCCATCTGGATGTCGCGGCGACGGTTCGTCTCGTCAATAGCGGCCTGCATCGACGGCGTCACCGAGTCGGCGTACATGTGCACCTGACCGCCGACGTTACGCGCCGCGCGCCCGATGGTCTGAATGAGGGAGCGTTCCGAACGCAGGAATCCTTCCTTGTCGGCATCCAAAATGGCGACGAGCGATACCTCCGGCAGGTCGAGGCCCTCGCGCAGCAGGTTGATGCCGACGAGGACGTCGTACTCACCAAGCCGCAGATCGCGCAGCAGATCGAGCCGCTCCAAGGTAGCGATATCGGAGTGCAGGTAGCGGGTGCGGATGCCCGCTTCGACGAGGAAGTCGGTGAGGTCTTCGGCCATCTTCTTCGTCAGAGTGGTGACGAGCACGCGTTCGTTACGTTCGGTGCGGGCCTGCACCTCGGCGATGAGGTCGTCGATCTGGCCCTTGGTGGGCTTCAGCACGATCTCGGGGTCGACGAGGCCCGTCGGGCGGATGATGAGCTCGACCACACCGTTGGCACGCTCCAGCTCGTACGGCCCAGGCGTGGCCGAGAGGTACACCGTCTGCCCGATGCGTTCTTGGAATTCGTCGAACCGCAGCGGGCGGTTGTCGAGCGCGGAGGGCAGCCGGAATCCATGTTCCACCAGCGTGCGCTTGCGGGACGCGTCGCCTTCAAACATGCCG
Organism: Actinomycetes bacterium; assembly: GCA_023443125.1. Classification (GTDB taxonomy): domain Bacteria; phylum Actinomycetota; class Actinomycetes; order Propionibacteriales; family Propionibacteriaceae; genus Arachnia. Next base: position 13,646 of record JAEZVO010000035.1, on the reverse strand, counting down.
CCGATCTGCGGCACAGACACGTGGCTCTCGTCCAAGACGAGCACAAAATCTTCCGGGAAGTAATCCAACAAACACGACGGGGGACTGCCTGGCTCGCGCCCGTCGATGTGGAGTGAGTAGTTCTCGATGCCGGAACACGTGCCGATCTGGCGCATCATCTCGAGATCGTAGGTGGTGCGCATCTTCAGGCGCTGCGCCTCCAGGAGGTTGCCGGCCGCCTCGAGATCTTGCAAGCGCGCGGCAAGTTCTGCCTCGATGCCGTTGATCGCACGCTCCATGCGCTCGTTGCCCGCGGCGTAGTGGGACGCGGGGAAGATGTAGATCTGCTCATCCTCGTGCAGCGTGGCCGCGCTCACGGGGTGGATGGTGGCAATCCGCTCAATCTCGTCGCCGAAGAACTCGATCCGGACGGCGTTCTCCTCATACATGGGGTAGACCTCGAGCGTGTCGCCCTTCACCTTGAAGGTGCCGCGACCGCCGCCCATGTCGTTGCGTGCGTACTGGATGTCGACGAGGTGCCTGAGCAGATCGTCGCGATCCATCTCGTCGCCCACGCGTAGCGTGACACGCTGGTCGAGGTATTCCTCGGGCGTGCCCAGACCGTAGATGGCAGAAACCGTAGCGACGACGATCACGTCGCGGCGTGTCAGCAGCGAGCTCGTGGCGGCGTGCCGCATCCGCTCGACCTCCTCGTTGAGCGAGGAGTCTTTCTCGATGTAGGTATCGGTCTGCGGCAGGTACGCCTCGGGCTGGTAGTAGTCGTAGTACGACACGAAGTACTCAACGGCGTTGTCAGGGAAGAAATCACGTAGCTCGGCTGCGAACTGGGCCGCCAGCGTCTTGTTGGGCTGCATCACCAGCATGGGGCGCTGCAGGCGCTCCGCGAGCCATGCGATCGTCGCCGTCTTGCCCGTGCCCGTCGCGCCCAGGAGCACGATGTTTTGCTCACCTGCTCGGATGCGCTGCTCGAGTTCGTCGATCGCCTTCGGCTGATCTCCCGAAGGCTCGAAATCAGCGTGCACCTTGAGTGGTGCCACTTGGCGTTGGAGTTCTTCGATCGGGCGCATAACTCCTAGCCTACGCGCCCGATGTCAGGCGGCCGCGCTACTTCGGGGGCGCGAGGCAGTAGGTGCGCTGCCAAGCTGACTCGAAGCCGTAGGCCTTCTGGTTGCCGGAGCAGGTGGCATTGGCGCGCGGAACGATGGAAGCCACCTTGAAATCACCGCTGGGGCACTTCGCGGGTTCGTACCCGGAAGGGTGGCTGGTTTCGCTGTAGCAGTGGCCTTGCACAAACTCGTGGCCGAGGCACACCGTCGCGACGACCTTAGTGCCTTGCGTCCGCTTGAAGTAGAGCGCCTTGCCGCACTCATGGTCACCAGCATGGGACGACATGGCATAGAGCGTCACGCCGTCAGCAGGGTCTTGCCCGCATGACGACCTCTGCAGCGTCGGGTTGTTCTTGGAACCCTGGACGACGTAACACGTGTTGGCCGGGAAATCACGGGGGTCCTCATTCGCCGGCTGCGTCGGCTCATCGGACGGATCCTGCGAGGGTGTTGTCGAGGGCTCTTCCTCAGGGCTTGCAGTGGGCTCTTCCTCGGGCGTCTCGCTCGGGTCGTCGGAAGGAGACTCGCTCGGCGAATCGTTCGGCTCGCTACTCTCGGACGTGGACGGTTGAGCGGTGGGCTCCTCGCCCCGAGTGGCGAGGAAGATGCCGATGCCGCCCGCGACGATCAGGAGCGTCGCGAGGACAGAGATGACTGCGACGGTGGGGAACCCCTTCCTCGGCTCCTGGGGCGGGTATCCATACGGCTGACCGCCTGGGGGAGGGAACTGCTGGCCCGGACCTTGGCCGTAGGGCTGCTGTCCGTACTGCTGTGGATAGCCTTGGCCCTGGCTTGAGAATCCCTGGCCCTGCTGTCCATAGCCCGGGTGTCCTTGCCCCTGGCCCGGCTGATTCCAGCCACCGCCAGTATTGCCGTTGCCCTGCCAATTCGGGGGCTGCGTCATGGTTCCTCCCAGCACGTAGGGTCTGCGACAGCTTAGAACACACCGAGTTCAGTGTGCGGAATGCTCGAACCAGGCTCAGGGGCGCGGACGATGGCCTACCAGCACTCGATACACGTATTCGCCAACCCCGGTTTAGGTGCTCAGCGGCATGGGCACTGCGCTCGCACCACTGATGTGGTCCGATGCGATGCCTCTCGCGAGCCAGAGGCAGAGGTCGGCGAGTGGGCCGATGACCGTCGTGGTGTCGCCCGAGTCTGCACCAATTCGCGCGGAGAAACCCTCGTCAGCCACCAATAGCACGGGTGGAAGCTCTGCATTGCGGGGACGGAGCGTCTCGAATTCTGCGATCGTGAGCAGCGCTGCGGGGGGAACGTCGAGGGCTTCGCGGCCGATGAGATCGAAGTGGTGCACAACGAGCTCGCGCAACCTCAAGGCTGGCACGAGGGAAGCTGGCGCGTCCCAGCCGTCGGTGATTCGCACGGTCTGATCGCGGTGCTCAAGCCTGGCGAGGGCCTCTTGGAGTTGCCCAGCAGACTCGTCGAGCCGAGTCTGCAGAGCGAGACCGTCTTCGATGGCTTGACGCTCCCACTGACACCGCAAGCGGGAGGGGCTGGACTCTGGCTCGTGGTCTTCCCCCGCGTTGAGCGCCTTGGTTAAGCGCGTTGCCTGCTCGACGAGGTGCGCAGTCACATGCGACCGCGTCCAGCCAGGTAGCACCGTGGGTTCTGCCCAATCGTCTTCGCCAAACTCAATCGTGGTTCCGAGTAGGCGCGTCGTCTGGGTTCGGATTGCGTCCAGAACCTCCGGGTAGGCGAGCGACTGGGTCATATTGTCAAACTATCAAACCGACGGGAACTGTGGCAGGAATCGTGTCTCGATGTTCCGATGGGCTGTGGATGGGCCGGCCTCACCTCAACGCTGAGTCAGGTCGGCCCGTGGTCCTACGGCTGTGCGAGGCAGTAGGTGCGGGGCCACTTGGGATAGCTAATGGCTTCCTCCTCGGCGCCGCAGCTGCCGTCAGCAGCGTCGTGTACCTTCGATACCTTGAATGTGGCTTCTTCGGCGGACTTCACCTCGCGAAGACCGGAGCCGAGAGAGCTATCGGTCTTGTAGAACTTGCCCTCGTTGAGAACTTCGGCGAGGCACACCGTCTTATCGGTGCGTTCGGTGCCAGTGCGACGTCGCCTGCTGGTTTCCGAATACACGATCATGCCGTCGTCGCAGGTGGCCGCGCCGTCGTGTTTCTCAATGACGCGCAAGACGACTTGCTCCGAGGCGTCGGCGTTGCAATCGGCGGATTCAACCTCGGCATCATCCCGCTCGCCTGTGATGTGCACGCACTGGCCGACGGTGAGAGCCTTGTCGCGCTGCTGTCCGCTGTACCAATTCCAAGCTGTGAAGCCAACAATGACGATCACGATAATCACCGAGAGAACCAGCTTGAAGTGCTGGAACGCCGAGCGTTTCGGCCTTCCTGGTGCCCCCATGGGCTGTCCAGGATGCTGGCCGGCAAATTGCTGACCAGGCTGGCCGAACGCCTGACCGGGCTGACCGGGTTGGCCAAAAGGTTGCCCATGCTGGCCGGGCTGGTTGAAAGCCTGGTCGGGATGCTCAGGCTGTTGGCCAGGGAACTGCTGCGGCCCGTTGGGCCCTTGGGGTGTGCTCATGGTGGTCCTTGCCGTGGGGCTACGTGGTGGGAGGGCGCCGAATAAGGCGCAGTTCCCCAGTCAACGCCCTGACTGTAATTGGTAGGAGGGTCATGAGGCGATGTTTCTCTGCATGTCGTGTGCCGACGCATCCGTGCCGTCGACGCAGGCGGTTTTTGAACAGATGTACTAAGGTTGGAGGCGTGACTGATCAGCTTGTGGTGCGTGGCGCGCGGGTGCATAACCTGAAGAACGTCTCCCTCGATCTTCCCCGCAACAAGATGATTGTGTTCACGGGGTTGAGCGGCTCGGGGAAGTCTTCACTCGCGTTCGACACGATCTTCGCCGAAGGGCAGCGACGATACGTAGAGTCGCTGTCCGCGTACGCGCGTATGTTCTTGGGCCAGATGGATAAGCCCGACGTGGACTTCATTGAGGGCCTTTCGCCGGCAGTGTCGATCGACCAGAAATCGACGAGCAGGAACCCGCGCTCCACCGTCGGCACCATCACAGAAATCTACGACTACCTGCGTCTGCTGTACGCACGGATCGGCATCCCTCATTGTCCCGAGTGCGGTGCGCCCATCGGCAAGCAGACCCCGCAGCAGATCGTCGATCGTCTGATGGCACTCGATGAAGGCACCCGCTTCCAGATTCTCGCCCCCGTGGTGCGTGGGAGGAAAGGCGAATTCTCCGAGCTGTTCCGGCAACTCCTCGGCGACGGATACTCGCGTGTGCGCATCGACGGCGAGAGTTACCAGCTCACCGACCTGCCCACGGTCGACAAGAAACGCAAGCATGACGTCGAGGTGATCGTCGACCGTGCCGTCGTCCGAGCGAAGGCGCAGCAGCGCATCACGGAATCCGTCGAAACTGCACTTGAGTTGGCAGGCGGCGTCGTGGCGATCGACTTCGTCGACCTTCCCGACGATGCCCCCGATAGGTTGCGACGATACTCGGAGAAACTCGGCTGCCCGAACGATCACGACGTGCAGATGGAGGAGCTCGAGCCGCGGCAGTTCTCATTCAACGGGCCATGGGGCGCGTGCCCCGACTGCACCGGCATCGGTGCGGTGCTCGACCCGGATCCGGAACTCATCATTCCCGACGAAGACCTCTCACTGCGCGACGGCGCCATCGCACCGTGGAATAACGCCCACCTGAAGAACCACTACGAGCACGTGCTCACGTCGTTGGGGGAGGAGCACGGCTTCTCGATGACGGTGCCGTGGCGTGAGCTGTCTAAATCGGCACGCAAACTCATCCTGCAGGGCATGCCCGGCAACGTCGTCGTCAAGTACCGCAACCGATTCGGCAGGCTTCGTACCTTCTCGCAGAAGTATGAAGGCATTATTCCGTTCATCCGACGACGCCACGACGAAGCGGAAACCGACCACGCACGGGAGCGCTGGGGGCAGTACATGCGTGAACTCGCCTGCCCCACGTGCCAAGGCGAGCGGTTGAAGCCCTCGTCGCTCGCAGTCACGGTGTACGGCAAGAACATCTCGGAACTCGTGTCGCTCTCCGTGGGGGAGGCCTTCGAATGGCTCAACTCTCTCGAACTCACTCGAACGGAGGCGACGATCGCCGCCCGCGTGATCAAGGAGATTCTCGCGAGGCTGAAGTTCCTGATCGACGTGGGGCTCGATTACCTCACACTCTCGCGCGCAGCCGGCACGCTCTCCGGCGGTGAAGCGCAACGCATCCGTCTTGCGACGCAGATCGGTGCCGGGCTGGTGGGCGTGCTCTACGTGCTCGACGAACCGAGCATCGGTTTGCATCAGCGCGACAACCTCCGGCTCGTGGCGACGCTGGAGCGGCTGCGCGACATGGGCAACACGCTTATCGTCGTCGAACACGACGAGGACACCATTCGGCACGCGGACTGGATCGTCGATATCGGGCCAGGTGCGGGGGAACTGGGCGGCGAGGTCGTCGTCTCCGGTAGCTTCGACGAGCTCCTGGCGAATCCAGACTCCAAGACAGGGCAGTACCTTTCGGGCACCCTCGCCATCGACGTTCCGGCGGTGCGCCGCGAGGGTAACGGGGTGACGCTGTCGGTGCAGGGTGCCCGACACAATAACCTGCGCGAGGTGGACGTCGACTTTCCGCTCGGCACGTTTATCGCTGTCACCGGGGTTTCCGGCTCTGGTAAGTCGTCCCTGGTCAACGGCATTTTGTACCCCGCTGCGGCCAAGGCCATTTACAACGCGAGGAACGTCCCCGGGAAGCATCGCAAACTGCAGGGCCTCGAACACATCGACAAGATCATCCAGGTGGATCAGTCGCCCATCGGGCGTACGCCCAGGTCGAACCCGGCCACCTACACCGGTGTGTTCGACAAGATCCGCAAGCTCTTCGCGGAAACGCCGGAAGCGAAAGTGCGCGGCTACCAGGCCGGGCGTTTCTCCTTCAACGTCAAGGGTGGGCGCTGCGAGGCATGTAAGGGCGACGGCACGATCCGCGTCGAGATGAACTTCCTGCCTGACGTGTACGTGCCGTGCGAGGTCTGCGACGGCGCCCGCTACAACCGCGAGACACTCGAAGTGCACTACAAGGGCAAGTCCATTTCGGATGTCCTCGATATGCCCATCGCTGAGGCCGTCGACTTCTTCGGTGCCATCGGCTCCATCAGCCGCCACCTGAAGACGCTCGACGAGGTAGGCCTCGGGTATGTACGCCTCGGCCAGCCCGCCACGACGCTGTCCGGCGGCGAAGCGCAGCGCGTCAAACTGGCCGCCGAGCTGCAAAAGCGCTCCACCGGCCGCACACTCTACGTCCTCGACGAGCCCACCACAGGCCTGCATTTCGAGGACATCCGACGACTGCTCGCCGTGTTGCAACGCCTAGTCGACCAGGGCAACACGGTGGTTGTCATCGAGCACAATCTCGACGTCATCAAGTGCGCCGACTGGCTCATCGATATGGGGCCCGATGGCGGCTCGCGAGGCGGTCTCGTCGTTGCAACGGGTACGCCGGAGGACGTGGCCGCCAACGATGCCTCCGAGACGGGGAAGTTCCTCCGCGAGATGTTGGCACCGCATGGCTGATCCGGCCAGCTACCGTCCGCGCACGTCGGATATCCCCACCTCGCCGGGCGTGTATCGGTTCTTTGACTCCTTCGGCAACGTCATCTACGTCGGCAAGGCGAAGAACCTTCGCAACCGCCTGAGCTCGTACTTCGTCGATCTCGAGAACAAGCACTTCCGCACCCAAACGATGGTGCGCACCGCAGCGCGCGTCGACTGGACCGTCGTCGGCAGCGAAGTGGAAGCGCTGCAGCTGGAATACACGTGGATTCAGCAGTTTGACCCCCGCTTTAACGTGAAATACCGCGACGACAAGTCGTACCCCTGGCTGGCCGTCACCTGGAGCGAGGAATTCCCCCGGGTCATGGTGGGGCGAGGCGCGAAGAAGCGTGGCACAAGGTACTTCGGCCCCTACGGGCAGGCCTGGGCCATCCGCGACACGCTCGATCTGCTGCTACGCGTGTTCCCGATGCGCTCGTGCTCCAAAGGCGTGTTCGACGGCGCACGCCGCTCCGGGCGCGCATGCCTGCTAGGAGACATCGGCAAATGCTCCGCGCCCTGCATCGGGCGCGTTTCCGCCGAGGAACACCGCGAGATCGCGGGCGAGCTGATGGCCTTCATGGGCGGCAGAACGGGCGACGTGATTGGGCGGGTTGAACGCGCCATGTACGACGCGTCTGCCGACCTCAACTTCGAACGCGCCGCCACGCTACGTGACGCGCTGGATGCGATGAAGAAGGTGCAAGAGAAGCAGGCCGTCGTATTCAACGACGGCAAACGCGCCGACGTCGTCGGATTCGCAGAAGACCCAACCCAGGTGGCCGTCCAGGTATTTCACGTAGTCGGGGGCAAGATTCTCGGCGAGCGTGGTTGGGTGGCGGATCGCTCCGACGACCGGCCGATCACGGAGCTCGTCGACGCATTCATCGCCCAGCTCTACGCCGCCGACGATGCCGACATTCCGCCGACGGTGTACACCTCTGTCGAGGCCGAACCCGCCGTCGCGGAGCTCCTCACTGCCCGGCGCGGTGCATCGGTGGAGGTGCGTGTGCCGCTGCGGGGAGAGAAGCGGCGGCTGCTGGATACCGTCGTGAAGAACGCGGAACTCGCCCTGGAGCAGTACAAACGCAAGCGCTCAACGGACCTCACCACCCGCAACCGCGCTCTCGAAGAGATCGAGGAGGCGCTCGCCTTACCGGCTCCACCGCTCAGGATTGAGTGTTACGACATCTCGCACACCATGGGTCAAGAAGTCGTCGGCTCCATGGTGGTGTTCGAAGACGGGCTCGCGCGCAATTCGGAGTATCGGCGCTTCCTGATTAAGGGCTTCGAGGGCTCCGACGATGTCCGCGCCATCCGTGAGGTGCTCACCCGCCGACTGCGGCGCCTGAAAGACAACGAGGCCGACGATCTCGTCGATGCGACGACGGGGGTGGCCAAGCGTTTCACGTATGCCCCGTCCCTCATCATCGTCGACGGCGGGGCGCCGCAGGTGGCTGCGGCGGCGAAGGTGCTAGAGGAATTCGGCCTGAGTGGCGACATCGCGTTGTGCGGGCTCGCGAAACGGCTGGAGGAGGTGTGGCTGCCGGGGGAGGAGTACCCGCTGATCCTGCCGCGCACATCCGACGGCCTGTACCTTATGCAGCGCGCCCGCGACGAGGCACACCGCTTCGCGATCACCTTCCACCGGCAGCGACGCGGTAAGGCGCTCATCGACTCCATCCTCGACGGCGTGCCCGGCCTCGGTGACGTCCGCCGTAAGGCGCTCATGAAGTATTTCGGCAGCGTAAGGAAGCTGCGTGCCGCCACCGTCGATGAGATCGACGAGGTGCCCGGTATCGGGCCGGGGCTGGCGAAGGCCATCTACGACGTGGTGCAGGCCTCCGGTGGCGAAGCGATCAACCTGACCACGGGTGAGGTGACGGAAACGTGAGGACATTGCACACATAACGCCCCCGGTTTGAACGCTATTCAAGCGATGGTGTTGAATGCTGTTCAATGATTGTCTAGAAGGAGACCCCCATGTCCGACGCCTCTGTCACCACACGGCCGGCCCCCCGCACCTTTGAAGCCAGCGATATGGCCTACATCGCCGTGTTTGCCGCGCTCATCGCGGCCCTATCGGTGATGCCCGCGATCCCCGTCGGCGGTCTGGGCGTCCCGATCACGCTGCAGACGCTCGGCGTCACCCTCACCGCGCTGGTGCTCGGGCCGTGGCGAGGCGCCGCGGCGGTGGCGCTGTACCTCTTGATGGGCACCGCAGGGCTGCCGATTTTCGCTAAGGGCAAGGCGGGTCTCGCGCCTTGGTTTGGGCCGACGGTTGGCTACCTCATTGCCTTCGTGGTGTGCACCATCGTGGTGGGGCTCATCTCTCGACGCATCCTGCGTAACGGGCTCCAACAGCTCACCTGGCTGTGGCTGACGCTCACCGTGTTCGCATGCCGGGTGCTCATTATGTACCCGCTGGCCACCATCGGCATGTCGATCACCCTCAAGAAGCCCATCATGGAACTCGTCGCAGCCGACCTCGTTTTCTGGCCCGGTGATCTCCTCAAGACCATCGTGGCGGTGGTGGTTGCATTGGCGATCTTCAAGGCGTTCCCGAGACTCATGCACCGATGATCGAGCTCAGCGACGTTCGGCTGAGCGTACCCCCGTTGCGGCAAGGTGACCCGGAGCGAGTGCTCCTCGACGGCATCTCGCTGGAGCTGACACAGCAGCGCATCGTCGTGATCGGGGCGAATGGTTCTGGGAAATCCACGCTGCTGCGCCTGCTCAACGGGCTTCGGCTGCCCACGAGTGGGACGGTCACCGTCGATGGGTACGACACCGCAAAAGACGGCAAGCAGGTTCGCAAACTCGTCGGGTTCATCTTCACTGATCCACTGTCGCAGTTGCTCATGTCCACACCCATCGAGGACATCGAGCTCAGCCTGCGCAGCGTCATCAAATCGAAGCCAGAGCGCCTTGCCCGCGCCCAGGAGCTGCTCGACGCTCGGGGGATCGGAGGTGTCGCGCACCAATCCATCTACGATCTCTCGGGCGGCGAGCGTCAACTCGTCGCGCTCACCAGCGTGCTCGCCGTATCTCCCACCGTGGTGGTGGCCGACGAGCCGACGACGCTGCTCGACCTCCGCAACAAACAGGCACTGCGAAGGGTATTCGAGCAGCTCGACCAGCAGCTCATCTTCTCCACGCACGACCTCGACTTTGCGTTGCTTGCCGAGCGAGCTCTCGTCGTGGAGGATGGCAGGGTTGTTGCCGACGACGACCCGGCCGCCGCGGTCGCGTACTACAAGGCGCGCATGCAGTGAACGTCCACGCGAGCCTCCTCGGCATCTACCAACCCGGCGACGGCTGGATGTTCCGCATCGGCGTTGGCTGGAAATACCTGCTGCTCATCATCGTCACGCTGCCGACGTTCATCATGGGCACATGGTGGATGACGGCGCTGGCGCTCACTGTCGTGTTGATGCTGCTGCGCACCTCGGGTGTCACCTTCCGGCGTGCGCTCAACATCGGTTCGATGTTGTGGATCTTGCTCGCCGGCATCGCAGTGTTTCAGATCGTCACGTTGCGCCCGCTGCTCGCGTTCATCACCAGCGGCAACTTGCTCGTCGCGGTGCTCGCATCCCGGATGCTCACCCTCACCACCAGCACACCCGACTTGCTCGACGCGTTGGTGCGTGGGCTCTCGCCACTGCGGCGGATGGGCGTGAACGTCGACCAGATAGCGCTCACCGTCGCCATCATGGTGCGCTCCATTCCGTACTTGCTCGGCTCGTTCCAGACCTCCCGCGACGCTGCCCGCGCGCGCGGGCGTGACGGCAACCTCGTTTCGCTGCTCGTACCGACGCTGGTGGACGCCGTCTCGTATGCGCAGCGAACAGGAGATGCGGTGCATGCACGCGGCCTGGCTGAGAACGACACCGAAATCACCCCCTGTCGCTTCGCCGTCGTAGCGACGCCGAGGAATGCAGCCGCGCACACTACGGCCGTCGGTGAAGCCAGATAAGGTTGAGCGCATGGTGAGTGAAGTCGCGATCATTACGGGGCTGTCTGGGGCAGGCCGACGCACCGCCGCGCACGCGATGGAGGATCTCGGCTGGTACGTGGTCGACAACCTGCCTCCGGTGATGCTGCCCTCACTTGCCGACACCATCTCCGGGTTCGGCATCCATCGCCTGGCCGTCGTGGCTGACGTGCGAACCCGCGTCTTCTTCGAGCAACTTCCCGAAGCTATCGAGCGCCTCCGTCACCAGACGCGGAAGCTCGCGCTGGTGTACCTGGAAGCCGACGACGACGTCATCGTCCAACGGCAGGAATCCAACCGCCGCCCGCTCCCGTTGCAGGGCGAGGGGAGGCTCATGGATGGCATTATCAAAGAGCGCCACCTCATGGCGGATCTCCGAGCGCGCGCTGACATCGTCGTTGACACCTCAAGATTGAGCGCCCGGCAACTCGTCCAGCGCATCGCGAACCATTTCGGCAGTGACACCACCGACGCCCTCGCGGTGTCCATCATGAGCTTCGGCTTCAAGCACGGGCTTCCGATCGACGCTGACCTCGTGTTCGATGTGCGGTTCCTGCCCAACCCGTTCTGGATCCCAGAGCTGCGCCCCAAGACGGGCCTCAGCCGCGACGTCGCCGCGTACGTGCTCAAGGTGGACGCCGCGCAAGACATGCTCGACAACATGATGGCGGTCATTCGCACCACCTCGCCCGGCTACTTGCATGAAGGCAAGCGGCAGGTGACGCTCGCCATCGGGTGCACGGGTGGGAAACACCGCTCCACCGCGATGAGCGAGGAGCTCAGACGGCGTCTCACCGAAGCGGGCGTAGCGTGCACGGTCATGCACCGCGATCTGGGGAAGGAATGAGCGACGTGGATGCGAGGCTCGGGCCCAACGTCGTGGCCCTCGGAGGTGGCCATGGACTCGCCGCCAGCCTGACGGCCCTACGCAAGGTGACGCAGCAACTCACCGCGATCGTGACGGTAGCCGACGACGGCGGGTCGTCGGGGCGTCTCCGCGACGAGTTCGACATTCTTCCGCCCGGCGATCTCCGCATGGCGCTCGCGGCGTTGTGCTCCGACGACGACGCCGGCAAAACCTGGGCTGCGGTGCTCCAAGCGCGCTTCCAAGGCGACGGGCCACTCGCCGGCCACGCCATCGGCAACCTGCTGATCGCCGGACTGTGGCAACAGCTGGGCGACGAGCTGGCGGCCCTCGACATGGTAGGCGACTTACTTGGGGTGCAAGGGCGCGTCATTCCGATGAGCACGGTGCCGCTGGAAATCGAAGCCGACGTGCTGGGGCTCGACCCGCTCGCACCTGATGAGATCAACACGCTGATCGGGCAGGCGAGCGTTGCGAAGGCGCATGCCGAGGTGCGCAGCGTTCGCTTGGTGCCACACGAACCCCCGGCGCACCCGAGCGCGTTGGAGGCCGTCGAGCACGCTGACGCGATCGTCTTGGGGCCCGGGTCGTGGTTCACCTCCGTGATTCCCCACCTCCTCGTGCCTCAGCTGCGCGATGCCCTCATGGCCGTGCAGGCCCAACGCGTCCTCGTGTTCAACATCGCGCCACGCGATGAGACGGCGGGCATGAGTGCAGGGCGGCACATCGAGATCCTTGCCGAGCACGCCCCCGAGCTGCGGCTCGACGCCGTGATCGCGGATGCGGGGTTCGCTCAGAGGGATCCCCACATGGCAGACTACGTCCGGGCGCTCGGAGCAGAACTCGTCGTGGCGGACGTCGCCTCGAGCGACGGGGCGCCAACACATGATCCGGAACGACTTGCCGCAGTATTCGCCGAGGTGATTGGGCAAGGGAAGAGGTGAACGGGCCGATGGCCTTGACCCAAAAACTCAAGTCTGAGCTGGCCGCAGTACACATCCCGCAATCCAGTGCACGAGCTGCGGAAGCCATCGCTATGCTCCGTTTCGGAGGAGGTTTGCATCTCGTCGCGGGCAAGATCGTCCTCGAAGCTGAACTCGACTCGTCTGCCGCAGCGCGTCGACTCAGCACGTTCATCGCAGACCTGTGGGACTGCGCGTCGGAACTCGTGGTCATTAACCCATCCGGAATTCATCGCAGCCCGCGATACACCATCCGCGTCGTCGCTGACGGCGAACGTCTGGCCAGGCTCACTGGACTCGTCGACCACAAACGGCGCCCCGTGCGAGGGCTGCCACCAAAGGTGGTGGCAGGTTCGGTCGTCGATGCGACGGCGGTCTGGCGCGGTGCCTTCCTGGCGCGTGGTTCATTGACAGAACCCGGGCGTTCCATGGGATTGGAAGTTACCTGCCCCGGTGCGGAAGCGGCTCTCGCGCTCGTTGGCGCAGGCCGACGTCTTGGGTTCATGGCGAAATCGCGAGAAACTCGCAACCAGACTCGCGTCCAACTGCGCGACGGCGAAGCGATCGCTGAACTACTGACGCGCATGGGAGCCCAGGAAGCGCGCCTGCTGTGGGAGGAACGTCGGATGCGCCGCGAAGTTCGCGCCCAAGCGCACCGGCTAGCGAACTTCGACGACGCCAACCTACGACGCTCTGTGCGCGCGGCGGTGGCGGCGAGCACACGGGTGCAGCGGGCACTGGAGATTCTCGGCGACGACGTGCCTGAACATTTGCGCGTTGCAGGCTTGCTGCGCGTCGAACATCGCCAGGCCAGCTTGGAAGAGCTCGGTAAATTGCACGATCCGCCGCTCACCAAGGATGCCGTGGCGGGACGCATTCGGCGCCTGCTATCGACGGCGGACAAGGTCGCGAAGGAACAAGGCATTCCTGACACAGAGGCATCGCTGCCTCCAGATTTGCGTGACGACGATTGGTGTACTGACCACGGAGGTTAGGTACATGGGGATCGGCGGGTTGGCTGGACAAAGGGTGAAGACCCCCGATGGGGTGTGGAACTACCACATAACCGCACCACCAACACAGAGGTCTTCATGTCCCACA
>JAEZVO010000019.1 GCA_023443125.1 Actinomycetes bacterium | reverse complement strand
ACGCCTCTACTAGGAAAATGCCCCAGAACCCACGCCGACACATCGGCTAAATGCCACACCCGGCAGTATCGAGAACAGCCAAACGCGAGCCCCAGAACACCACCATCATGACTGTATCGAGACGCCTCCCAGCGCACCACGGATGATTTCGACTCGCCGCTTTCAGCGGCGGCTCAATCATCGGGTGGAAGGATGCCTGATGATTGAGTAGCGTCCGCGCCCCACAGATGATTGAGTAGCGCCCGCGCATCACCGATGATTGAGTAGCGCCCGAAGGGCGCGTATCGAAATCATCCACATCAGAGGTGTGAGCGAGCCGTGCGCAACTGAAAACTGCAAAACTAGACATCAGTTGGAGCGCTCACGCGTGATTGCTGCACGAGGCGATCAGCTGATGGCGAGTTTTGCAGTTTGGCGCTAGCTGATTTCGACTCGCCGCTTTCAGCGGCGGCTCAATCATCGGGTGGAAGGATGCCTGATGATTGAGTAGCGTCCGCGCGCCACAGATGATTGAGTAGCGCCCGAAGGGCGCGTATCGAAATCATCCCGGCGGGTTTCAATACGCCCACTGCGTGGGCCACTCAACCACCGGCAACAACCAACCGCTCTCCCTCACGCAATCCTGGTGTGGAACCGGGTGAGCCTCAGCGAATGCTCGCCATCTTCGGTGGCTGCTTCCTGGTGGGCACCGTCGGCACCCCAGCCGCCGGAGATCAAGAACGCGTGCATGACGTCGTCGGTAGTGGGAACCCACATGGTGGCGACGGTGAACCCGTCGGTGCGAAGCGTGTCCACGGCGGCCTGCATGAGGCGTGTTCCGTGGCCCTGCCCGTGCGCGTCGGGGTCAACGACCAGCTCCGCGAGTTCACCGTCGGTGGGGCCGGCGTCGGGGTCATCCGATGGCTTGGTGACGGCGAACCCGACGATGCCCGCGTCGCCCAGTGCGACGAGCACCCGCATCGTGGCCAGTGGGGGACGGGTGATGGCCGCGTGCCACAGTTGGGTGGCCTGCTCGGCGCTGACCTCGTTGAGCATCACAGCGAGGCTGGGCTGTGTGTTCCACACGCGACGTTGGATGCGCGCGACGTCGACAGCTTCGGCGGGCATGGCAAGACGGACCGTGTTGATCATGCGCACAGTCTATTGTCCGATAGCGTTGGGGGTATGACCGAACTGCGTACGCCACCGAAGCTGAAGCCCGGCACACTGCGTGTCATCCCTCTAGGCGGGTTAGGTGATGTAGGGCGCAATATGACGGCCTTCGAAATCGACGGCGAGATCGCCCTCGTCGACTGTGGTGTGCTGTTCCCGGAGGATACGCACCCCGGCGTCGATCTCATCCTGCCCGGCCTTGACTACCTCAAGGATCGCCTCGACGACGTGGTGGCGCTTGTGCTTACCCACGGCCACGAAGACCACATCGGCGCCGTGCCGTACCTGCTGAAGATGCGCCCCGACATCCCCGTCTACGGGTCGCGCCTCACGCTGGCGTTCGTCGCGGCCAAGCTGCGCGAGCACCGGCTGCGGAACTTCGAACTCATCGACGTGAAAGAAGGCGACGAGGTCCGCGTCGGCGGATACGAGTTCGAGTTCCTCGCGGTGAACCACTCCATCCCCGACGCGCTCGCCGTCGCCATCCGCACGAAGGCTGGCGTTGTGCTGCACACCGGCGACTTCAAGATGGATCAGCTGCCGCTCGACGGCCGCATCACAGACCTGCGCGGGTTCGCGCGACTGGGGACGAAGGGCGTCGACCTGTTCCTCGTCGACTCCACGAACGCGGAAACCCCAGGATTCACGACGCACGAGGTCGACATCGAACCCGCTATGACCAGGGTGTTCGATCAGGCCAAGGGCAAGCTCATCGTCGCGTGTTTCGCCAGCCATGTGCACCGCGTGCAGCAAGTGCTCGACCAGGCGGCACAGCACGGCCGCAAGGTGTGTTACGTGGGACGTTCGATGGTGCGCAACATGTCCACCGCGCGTGATCTCGGCTACCTCAAAGTGCCGCCAGGCATCAT
Source organism: Actinomycetes bacterium (assembly GCA_023443125.1). Classification (GTDB taxonomy): domain Bacteria; phylum Actinomycetota; class Actinomycetes; order Propionibacteriales; family Propionibacteriaceae; genus Arachnia. The sequence continues at coordinate 56,222 of JAEZVO010000019.1, read as the reverse complement.
GATCGAGCTGAAAGACCTTTCCAACTACCGCGACGACGAAGTAGTGGTGATCTCGACGGGCTCCCAGGGCGAGCCGCTCGCCGCGCTCAGCCGAATCGCGAACCGTGAGCATCCGCACATTGAGGTGGGGGAGGGCGACACCGTCCTGCTTGCTAGCTCGCTGATTCCGGGCAACGAGAACTCGGTGTACCGCGTGATCAACGGGCTCACGAAGCTCGGCGCCAACGTCGTGCATAAGGGCAATGCGCTCGTGCACGTCTCCGGGCATGCATCAGCGGGCGAGCTGCTGTATTGCTACAACATTCTCCGCCCCAAGAACGTGATGCCGGTGCACGGCGAGATGCGGCACCTCGTCGCAAACGGCAATCTTGCGAAGAAGACCGGCATCCCGGAAGAGAACGTCGTCATCGTCGAGGACGGCGGCGTCGTCGACTTGGCGAAGGGGCAGGCCAAGGTGGTCGGCAAAGTCGACGCGAGCTACATCTTCGTTGACGGCTCCACCGTCGGCGACGTGTCCGACGCCGTGAGTGACCGCCTCATCCTGGGCGAGGAAGGGTTCATCTCGATCATCACTGTTGTGAGCCTGCACAACAAGGAAGTGATCTCCGGGCCCATCATCAATGCCCGTGGATTTGCCGAAGAAGACACGGTGTTCGACGCGGTACATCTGCAGATCTACGACGCGCTGCAGGAGGCGATGCGCGACGGCGTGGAGGACACGCACCGACTCCAGCAGGTGGTGCGCCGCACGATCGGGCAGTGGGTCTCGAAGAAGCTTCGACGTCGGCCCATGATCGTGCCCGTGGTGATCACGACCTGAGCGGATATCGTCGCGGCTTGATTCGCTACGTTGTAGCGGCCATGGTCGAGTGCGTCCCCAGATAACGGGCCCGTAGTTTGACCAGGTGCCGCCGAAGTCGTAGAGTAATCCCTCGGTGCATTGCCGGGTGTCGCTGTTGTGATGCCGGTGCACTGGTTAACGTGAAGTAAAGTTTCCAAGAAGGTAGGTCAGGCGTGTACGCAATCGTGCGCAACGGCGGACGCCAGCACAAGGTTGCTGTTGGCGACATCCTCGACATCGATCTGGTGTCCGAAGAGGTCGGCGGTACCGTCAACCTGCAGCCCCTGCTGCTCGTCGACGGTGACAAGATCACCTCCGACGCCAAGGGCCTTGACAAGGTTTCCGTCACTGCAGAGGTGCTCGGCGAAACCAAGGGTCCGAAGATCCGGATCATGAAGTACAAGAACAAGACCGGCTACAAGAAGCGCCTTGGCCACCGCCAGCGCTACACCCAGGTGAAGATCACCGGCATCGAGAGCTGAGGGAGTAAGAACCATGGCATCCAAGAAGGGCGTTTCCTCCACCCGTAACGGCCGCGACTCCAACGCGCAGCGCCTCGGCGTGAAGCGCTTCGGCGGCGAGGTCGTCGGCGCGGGTGAGATCATCGTGCGTCAGCGCGGCACGCAGTTCCACCCCGGCGACAACGTCGGCCGCGGTGGCGACGACACCCTCTTCGCACTGGCTGAGGGCAGCGTGCAGTTTGGCGTGAAGCGCGGCCGTCGCGTCGTGAGCGTCGTCTCCGCCTGACGAATCTGTTTCTAGCGCAAAGCGGTCCTTCGGGGCCGCTTTTCGTGTTCCTCCAAACGATAGGCTTGCCACTATGGCCATTCCCTCGTTCGTAGACCGCGTGCGGTTCACCGTCGCCGCCGGCAACGGCGGACACGGCTGTGCTTCTGTGAAGCGCGAAAAGTTCAAGCCACTCGGTGGCCCTGACGGCGGCAACGGCGGCAACGGAGGGTCCGTCATCCTGCGCGTCGACGGTGGCCTGCACACGCTGCTCGAATTCCACCGCCAGTCCATCCGTCGCGCGAGTAACGGGAACCCCGGGCAAGGCGACTTCAAGCACGGCGCTGCGGGGGAGAACATTGTGCTCAGCGTGCCGAGCGGCACCGTCGTCACCGATGACACCACCGGGGAACAATTGGCCGACCTCACCGAAGATGGCCAGGAGTTCGTCGTCGCCGAGGGCGGGCGCGGTGGCCTCGGTAACGCTGCGCTGGCTTCGTCGACGCGGAAAGCCCCCGGCTTCGCGCTGCTCGGCGAGGAAGGGGAGTCCCGAGAAATCCAGCTGGAGCTGAAGGTCGTCGCCGACGTCGGCCTCGTGGGCTTCCCGTCCGCCGGCAAGTCCTCGCTCATCGCCGCGATCTCGCGGGCGCGGCCGAAGATCGCCGACTACCCGTTCACCACCCTCGTGCCGAACCTGGGCGTCGTGCTCGCCGGCGCCACTACCTACACGGTGGCCGACGTGCCCGGCCTGATCGAGGGCGCCTCGCTGGGCAAGGGTCTGGGCTTCGACTTCCTGCGCCACATCGAGCGCTGTCAGGCCATCGTCCACGTCATCGACCTCGGCACCTACGAGCCCGGCCGCGACCCGATCTCCGACCTCGAGATCATCGAGGGCGAGCTCGCTGCACACGGCGGTCTGGAGGACCGACCGCGCCTCGTCGCGCTCAACAAGGTGGACCTGCCCGACGCGCACGAGATGGCCGACATCGTCCGCCCCGAGCTCGAGGCCGCCGGCCACCGCGTGTTCACCATCTCCACGAAGACCGGAGAGGGGCTCAACGAGCTGAAGTTCGCGATGGCCGAGATCGTCGAGGAGCGCCGTCAGACGATGCCCGCGCCGGAGCCGCGTCCCGTCATCCGCCCGAAGGCGGTGGGCCGCAAGCAGGCCGGCACCGAGTTCACCATCGAGAAGAAGGGCGACGACATGGGCGGGTTCGTGTGGCGCGTCCGTGGTGAGAAGCCGGAGCGCTGGATCCGCCAGACCGACTTCAACAACCCGGAGGCCGTCGGGTACCTGTCCGACCGGCTCAACCGCCTCGGTGTCGAGGACAAGCTCCTCGAGATCGGCGCCCGCGCGGGCGACGCGGTGGCCGTCGGCGGCGAGGACGCCGTGGTGTTCGACTTCGCCCCGCAGATCGACTCCGGTGCCGAGATCCTGAGCCGCCGTGGCACGGACGAGCGCTTCGAGTCGCAGCGCCCGGCGGCCCAGCGTCGCAAGATCCGCGACGCGGAGTACCACGCCGCCAAGGCCGCGGGCATCGACTACATGAGTGAAGGGTTGCCGGACGACGATGAGGACTGAGATCGCCCAGGCGTCGCGCATCGTCGTCAAGATCGGCTCCTCCTCGCTCACCACCGCCGACGGTCACCTCGACGCGGCCCGGCTCGGCGAGCTGGCCGCCGACCTGGCGGCGCTGCACGCGGCCGGCCAGAAGGTGGTGCTCGTCACCTCTGGCGCCATCGCCGCGGCCCTGCGCCCGCTGGGGCTGCGCCGTCGGCCCAAGGACCTGGAGACCCAGCAGGCCGCCGCGGCCGTGGGGCAGGGGCTCCTCATCCGGCACTACTCGGACGCGTTCGCCGCGCACCGCATCACCATCGCGCAGCTGCTGCTCACCGTGGAGGACGTGCTCAGCCCCACGACGTACCGCAACGCGCTCAACACCTTCTCCCGGCTCTTCCGCCTCGGCGTCATCCCCATCGTCAACGAGAACGACACCACCGCGACGCAGGAGATCCGCTTCGGCGACAACGACCGGCTCGCCGCGCTGATCGCCCATCTGGTGCGCGCCGACGCGCTCGTGCTCTTCAGTGACGTCGACGGCCTGTACACCGCCCACCCCGACACGCCGGGCGCCGAGCGCATCGATCGGGTGGAGGAAATCCAGGCCCTCGACGTCGACACCTCCCGCGTGGGCTCGAAGGTGGGCACGGGTGGCATGCGCACCAAGCTGCAGGCCGCGGAGATCGCCACGAGCGCCGGGGTGGCCGTCGTGCTCACCCATGCCGACCACATGGCCGCGGCGCTCCGCGGCGACGAGGTGGGCACCCTCTTCACGCCCGTGGGCAGGCGTCGTCCCCGACGGTTGCTGTGGCTCGCGTATGCCGCCCAGCCGCGTGGCCGGGTCCACGTCGACGGGGGAGCGGTGCGCGCCATCACGGAGCGCCACGCCTCCCTGCTGCCCGTGGGGGTGACGCAGGTGGAGGGCGCGTTCGAGGAGGGCGACCCCATCGAGATCATCGGCCCCGACGGCGCCACCGTCGGGCGCGGGTTCGCCGGGCACGACTCCCACGAGCTGCGCGACGCGCTCCGCTCGGACGATTCGGAGGACGCGCTGGGCATGCACGGCCCCGTCGTCCACCGGGATCTCCTGATCCTGCGCTGACCGCCGTCGAAGGCGCGATCGATTCCCAAGCCAGCACGACGGAAACGTTACCGAATCGTGTCCAATCAGGCTGGCACCCCACTACGAAGAGGGGTAGGATCACCGCCAACGGAATCGTTTCCGGGAAACGGTTCCTCCGTTCGCCCCACGGCTGGGGAGGACGAAGAAGTCAGAAAGGCACGTGTCCAATGAAGAACATGAAGCGCACCGTGGCCCTCCTGGCCACCGCTGCACTCGCCGCCGGCTCGCTCGCAGCCTGTGGCAACGACGAGGGTTCCGGGGCGAAGGATGGCGAGGGTTCGGTCTACTTCCTGAACTGGAAGCCCGAGTCCGAGGAGACCTTCAACAACATCGCGAAGCAGTACACCGAAGAGACCGGCGTCGAGGTCAAGGTCCAGACCGCCGCCTCCGGTACGTACGAGCAGACCCTGAAGTCGGAGATGACCAAGTCCGGTGCCCCCACGTTGTTCCAGATCAACGGCCCCGTCGGCCTCAAGAGCTGGGAGCCCTACGCTGCCGACCTGACCGACGCCGCCTTCGCGAAGGACCTCAACGACCCGGCACTCGCCCTCAAGGGCGAGGACGGCAAGGTCTACGGCGTGCCGCTGGCCGTCGAGGGCTACGGCATCATCTACAACAACGCCATCATGGAGAAGTACTTCGCCACCGACGGCGCCAAGGCCGCCTCGATGGACGAGGTCAACAACTTCGCCAAGCTGAAGGAAGTCGCCGACGACATGCAGGCCAAGAAGGCCAAGCTGGGCATCGACGGCGTGTTCGCGTCCACCTCGCTGGCCACTGGTGAGGCCTGGCGTTGGCAGACCCACCTCATGAACCTGCCGGTGCACTTCGAGTACGTCGCGGACGGTGTCACCGACAAGGAGGAGCTCGCCTTCACCTACAACAAGGAGTTCCAGAACACCTTCGACCTCTACCTCGACGACTCCACCGTCGAGCGGGCGCTGACCCCGTCGAAGACCGTCACCGACTCCATGGCCGAGTTCGCCACCGGCAAGGCCGCCATGGTCCAGAACGGCAACTGGGCCTGGAGCCAGATCAAGGACGTCGAGGGCAACACCGTCAGCGAGGACGACATCAAGTTCCTCCCCATCTACGGCGGTTACCCGGACGAGGAGCAGATGGGCATCGCCATCGGCACCGAGGCCTTCATGTCGGTGAACAAGAAGGCTTCCGAGGCCAACCAGCAGGCCACCATCGACTTCGTGAACTGGCTGTTCTCCTCCGACGAGGGCAAGAAGATCGTGACCGAGGAGCTCGGCTTCATCGCTCCCTTCAAGTCCTTCGGCGATTCGGCTCCGCAGGATCCGCTGGCCAAGGAGATCGCCCGCTACATGACCTCGGACCTGAAGCCCGTCTCGTGGGACTTCACCACCTTCCCGTCCTCGAAGTTCAAGGACGACTACGCCCAGATGCTCGCCCAGTACGCCTCGGGCAACATGACCTGGGATGACGTCGTCGCGCAGGTCAACGAGACCTGGGCCGCCGAGAAGGCCGCCCTCAACTGACCGGCACCACCCGATGGGGTCGGGGACGCGCCGACGACGGCTCGCCCCCGGCCCCACGGCCGGTGGTTCCGCACCCACGGAAGGAAAGGTAGGTCATGGAGCGCACGCTGAAGAAGTACTTCCCGCTGTTCGTGCTGCCCACGTCCGTGGCGTTCGTCATCGCGTTCCTCGCGCCGTTCGTCATCGGTCTGTACCTCTCGTTCGCCGAATTCACGACGATCACCGACGCCGAGTTCGTCGGCCTCAAGAACTACGCGCGCGCCGTCGATCCCAAGGACAACTTCCTGAACTCGTTCAGCTTCACGCTGCTCGTCGTCATCGCCTCGGTGATCACCGTCAACCTCTTCGCGTTCGGCATCGCGAAGCTGCTGACCCAGAAGCTGCGGGGCACCAACGTCTTCCGCACCATCTTCTTCATGCCGAACCTCATCGGCGGCATCGTGCTCGGCTACACGTGGCAGTCGATCATCAACGCCATCCTGTCCAACTACGGCACGACGCTCGTCGCCAACTGGCAGTACGGCTACGTCGCCCTCGTGGTGCTGGTCAACTGGCAGCAGGTGGGCTACATGATGGTCATCTACATCGCCGGGCTCCAGAACGTCCCGCCGGAGCTCACCGAGGCCGCCGAGATCGACGGCGCCGGACGCTGGCAGGTGCTGCGCAACGTCACCATCCCGATGATCATGCCCACCATCACGATCTGCCTGTTCCTGACGCTCTCGGGCGCCTTCAAGATGTTCGACCAGAACCTGGCGCTCACCGACGGCGCCCCGCTCGACAAGACGCAGATGGTGGCACTCAACATCTTCAAGACGATGTTCTCGCAGATCGGCCGTGAGGGCGTCGGCCAGGCCAAGGCAGTCCTGTTCGTCATCGTCGTCGTCGTGATCGCGCTGCTCCAGCTGCGCGCCACCAGGAGCAGGGAGGTCGAGGCATGAGCAAGCACTCCATCAAGCGCAACCCCGTGGGCGTGGTACTCACCTACGTGCTGCTGCTGGCGCTCGTCGGGGTGTTCCTTGGCCCGATCGGATTCATCGCGCTGAACTCGTTCAAGCACAAGTTCTCCATCTCCTCGGATCCGTTCGCGATCCCGACGGGGGACATGTGGGCCGGCTTCGCCAACTACGTCACCGGGCTCGAGAAGCAGGGCTTCCTCGGCGCCATCGGCTGGTCGTTCTTCATCACCGTGGCCTCCGTGGTCGTCATCGTCTTCCTGTGCGCGATGCTCGCCTACTACATCACGCGCGTGAAGACGTGGTGGACGTCGCTGATCTACTACCTGCTGGTGTTCTCCATGGTGATCCCGTTCCAGATGGTGATGTTCCCGACGGTGAAGCTCGCGGACATGCTGCACCTGTCGAACCCGTGGGGCATGGTGGTCCTGTACCTCGGCTTCGGCGCGGGGCTGTCCACCTTCATCTACGCTGGCTTCGTGAAGTCCATCCCGCTGGAGATCGAGGAGGCTGCGCACATCGACGGTTGCAACCCGGTACAGAGCTACTTCCAGATCGTGTGGCCGATCCTCAAGCCCGTGAGCATCACGGTGGCGATCCTCAACGCCATGTGGATCTGGAACGACTACCTGCTGCCGTACCTGGTCATCGGCCTGTCCACGGAGTTCAAGACGATCCCCGTGGTGGTCCAGCAGTTCGTCGGCTCCAACGGCAACCGCGACATGGGCGCGATGATGGCGATGCTGGTGCTCGCGGTGATCCCGATCATCGTGTTCTACATGTTCGCCCAGAAGCACATCATCGAGGGCGTCGTCGCCGGATCGGTGAAGGGCTGACCCCCGTGCCCCTGGTCACCATCAAGGACATCGCCCGGGAGGCCGGCGTCGGCATGACGTCGGTGTCCCGGGCGTTGAACGGGCAGCCAGGGCTCTCCGAGGCCACCCGCGCGCGCATCCTCGCCGTCGCCGAGGAGCTGCAGTTCACCCCCAACCCCCATGCGCGCAACCTGAAGGTGAAGACCAACCGCAAGGTCGTCATCGCCGTGGTCAAGGGTCCCACCAACCCCATGTTCCAGGTGCTCGTGGACCAGCTCGCCGAGGCGCTCCGGGAGCGGGGGTTCATGCTCGAGACCGCCCGCGCCTCGAACGCGGAGGACGAGTACGAGGTGGCGCGCAGGGTGATGCGCAACGACAAGCCGGCTGGCCTCGTGCTCCTCGGCGGCGTGATCGATCCGCTGCCCGCCGATCTCGAACGGCTCCGGGTGCCCTTCGTGCTGTGCACCACCCCCGAGCTGGACGTCATCGAGCCCGCCACGTACAGCTCCGTACGCGTGGATGAGCAGCAGTCCGTACGGCTCCAGGTGGAGGCGCTCATCGATCGGGGCCACCGTCGGATCGCGTACATCGGCATGCCGCCGGGGGAGCATTCCTCGGGTGCCGTGCGGCTGCGGGCGTTCATCGACGTCATGACCGAGCACGGCCTCGACTGCGGGCCCGACCTGCAACTCTTCGCGGAGGCCGACCAGGACTCCTACTACACGTTCGGCTACGGCCACGCACTGACCGGCGAGCTCATCGACGGCGGCACCGACGTCACCGCGATCTGCGCGGCGTCCGACACCATCGCGCTCGGCGCGCACAAGGCCATCCTCGAGCGCGGTCTGCGGATCCCCGAGGACTTCTCGGTCGTCGGCTTCGACGGCATCGAGCAGTCGAGCTGGGTGCACCCCGAGCTCGCGACGGTGCGGCAGCCGCTGGACCGCTTCGTCGAGGCCACCTGCGACGTGCTGCTCGGCCAGATCGAGGACGGCCGGCCGCGACAGCACGTGGTGTTCCCCGGCGAGCTGCTGGTCCGCGACTCACTCGGCAGCCGATGAGCGACGCACGACCGCGCACCGGCCTGCTCGACGGGCTCGCCACGTTCACCGACGCCGTCATCGTCAACCTGCTGCTCGTCGTCACCTCCCTGCCGGTGGTCACCTTCGGGGCGGCCTGGACGGCAGCGCACGGCACCCTGCTCGAAGTGGCCCGGGAGGAGGGGGCCCGCCCCGCGGCCACGTTCCTGCGGCACTTCACACGGCACTGGAAGGGGGCGACGGTGGCCTGGGTGGGCGTCGTCGCGCTCGGCGTGCTGCTGGTGTGGGAGTACCGGGTGATCGGGGCGATGGGCGGCGGCTGGGCGTCGCTCATGGTGCAGGCGCTCACGGTGACGGGGATGCTCGTCGTCGCGCTGTGGTCGGTGTGGGCCTTCCCGCTGCTGGCGGAGGGCCACGGGCTGCGGCGGGTGTTCGGGCTCGCCGGACGCCTGGCGATCGCGCGGCTGCCGCGGACGGCACTGTGCCTGCTCCTGTCGGCCGCGCCAGTCGCGGTCCTGCTGCTGCGGCCACAATGGCTCGGGATACTCGTATTCGTCATGGTTGTCGTGGGGTTCGCGCTGGTGGCGTACCTCCAGGACCTGCTGCTGGACCGACCGCTCAGGGAAGTCTCGTCACCCTCCGCGTGAGCACGGTCCACGCCGCGCCCAGGGCGGCCACCGACCCGATCGTCGTCATGGCGACGGGCAGCGACGCCACGAGGAGCACCCCAGAGACCGCCAGCGGGCCGCCGACGGTGGCCGCCTGGGAGAACATCGCCCACTTGCTGAGGAACCTCGCACGCCCCACCGCGGGGCTGAGGTCGGCGCCGATGGTCATGTTGATGCCGGCGCCCAGCCCGTTGCCGACGCTCATCACCGCCACGGCGACGATGAATCCCGCGCCGGTGGGGGCCAGTGGCGCGAGGACGAAGCCGGCGCCGTAGACGGCGAGGCAGATGGCGAGGATGGGGGAGCGGCCGATCCGGTCCTTCAGGTAGCCACCCGGCACCATGAGCAGCATCTCGATGGCGGCGCCGACGGCCACCATCAGGGAGATCTGTGCCTCGGACCAGCCCAGGTGCGTGCCCCAGAGCGCCACGAGCACGGGCTGGGAGACGCGCGCGACGCCGAGGGCTGTGATGGCGATGCCGGCGAACCAGGCCGCTTTCCACCGCACCCCGAGCGCCAGCTCCTCGTCGGTCCGCGACGCCTTCGCACGCTGGGTGGTCTCGTCGAAGGTGGCGTTGAGGCGGGGGACGTACAGGAGCCCGGTGGCCACCGCCGCCGTGGCCACGGCGAACACGAACACGGACCAGAGAGGGAGTGCCACGAGCAGCCCGGCGCCGCACAGGGGCCCGACGAGCGCTCCGGCACGCATGGCGCCGCCGAGCGCCGTCATGGCCTTGCCGCGCTGGTGGGCGGGGAGCGCCTCCGCGACGACGGCCTGCCGCGCGAGATTCCATGCGACGACGGCGGGGGCGCGCAGCACGATCGCCGCGATGAAGGCCGGGAGCGACCACGCCCCGGGGAACGCGAGGGTGAGGGCGGTGAGACCGAAGAGCACGCCGGCCAGGGCCGTCGCCCAGGTCATCGTCCTGCGGTCGCCCAGGCTGTCGATCGTCGCGCCGACCGGCACCGTGGACAGCAACGAGACCACTCCGGCGATGGCCACCAGCGCACTCGCCAGCGCCTCGCTCGCACCGAGCTGGAGGGCCGCCAACACCTGGATCGGCATCACCGCGCCGGCACCCACCCCGAACAGGAACGAGGGGGCGAGCACGGGCCAGAAGATGAGGCGGAGCATGGGGCCTTCCGAGAGGGTCGGGGCAAGCCTATCGCGGGGTTCACCGAACCCCTCCGGAAAGGCCTCGGCGGGAAACGTTCAAGCGTGCGATATGAGGTGTTCGACAAGGGCGTTTGCAGCGTCGGTCGCCCTGGTTTGCTCGCCCGTTCGGGAGGGTCTACTGTGCTCTCGACAACCAGCGTTTCTCTTCTCCTCCAGGACGCGTGAAAGATGGACATCGTCGGGCTCATCTCGTGGCTCGCAGCGGGCTTCGGCATGGCCACCGCACTACCCCAACTCGTGAAGATCTGGCGTACCCGGGTCACCACCGGTGTCTCCACCCGGCTGTGGCAGCTCAGTATCTGCAGCGCCACCGCGTGGGTCTTCCACGGCTTCTGGATCGACTCCCCGGCGCTCGCCTGGCCGACACTCGTGCTGCTGGTCTTCCAGCTCGGCATCCTCGCGCTCGTGTGCCACAACGAGCACCTGCGGACGGACACGACGATGCTCCTCCCGCTGCTGGGCTCGGCGGTCTTCATCCTCTTCGATCTCGCCTTCGGGCCGGCCGTGTTCGGGGCCACCGTCGCCGCCCCCGTGCTCGGGCAGGTGCTCCAGCTCCGCACCATGGTGCGCACCTCGGACCTGCACGGCGTGTCCAAGGAGTGCCTCCTGCTCAACGTGACCGCCAACGCGCTCTGGCTCGTCTACAGCGTGCTGGTCGTCGAGTGGGCGCTGCGGTGCTCCTCCGCCGCCCAGCTGGCGGTCTGCTCGGTCGTGCTGGCGTACTACGTGTACCGGCGCGCGGCACTGGTGCGCGCGATGCCCACCGTCGCAGTGCGGACCGCCGCCTGACCTTCGGCAGTGCCGCCTAGGATGGCGGCATGACCTTCGTGGACCAAGCCGTCGCCGCCCGCAGAGCCAGCCATGCCCTCGCCACCGCAGGCAGGGCCGAGAAGGACCGTGCGCTGCACGCCATGGCCGATGCACTCCTGGAGGACCGTGCCAGCGTGCTCGAGGCCAACGCTCGCGACGTGGCGCGCGCCGTCGAGGTCGGCACCGAGTCGTCGCTCGTGGACCGGCTGACGCTCACCGACGACCGGCTCGAGGCCATGGCCGAGGGGCTGCGTGACCTCGCCGCCCTGCCCGATCCCGTGGGCGACGTCGTCCGCGGCTGGAGGCTGCCCAACGGGGTGTCCGTGCGGCAGGTGCGCGTGCCGTTCGGCGTGCTCGGCATCATCTACGAGGCCCGCCCCAACGTCACCGCCGACGCCGCCGGGATCGCGCTCAAGTCCGGCAATGCCTGCCTGCTGCGCGGGTCCAGCTCGGCGCTTGAGTCCAACCGAGCCACCCTCGCCGCGCTGCGACGAGGGCTCGAGCGCGCCGGGATGGACCCCGACGCCGCCCACCTCGTCGAAGGCGGCCGCGAGATCACGTCGGAGATGATGACGGCGCGAGGCATCGTCGACGTGCTTATTCCGCGCGGGGGAGCTGGCCTCATCAACGCCGTCGTTGAGGGTGCGACGGTGCCCGTCATCGCAACCGGAACGGGCAACTGCCACCTCTACGTCGATGCTGCAGCCGACCAAGACATGGCGCTCGAGATCCTCCTCAACGCCAAGACCCAACGCCCCAGCGTCTGCAATGCCGTCGAGACGCTGCTTGTCCACGCGGACATCGCCGACGAGTTCCTCCCCACCGCGCTTGCGGCACTGGCCGATGCCGGCGTCACGGTGCACGGCGGTGAGGAGGTGCGTCGATACTCTGCCGACGTCGTGCCCGCCACAGCAGAGGATTTCGACACCGAGTATCTCGCGCTCGACATCGCGGTGAAGGTGGTAGGCGGCGTCGACGAGGCCGTCGAACACATCCGTCAGCACACCACGGGCCATTCCGAGACGATCGTTTCTGAATCTCGACGCGCAATCGCGGCCTTCGTCGGTGGCGTTGATGCGGCTGCGGTGTTGGTGAATGCGTCGAGCCGATTCGTCGACGGAGGCGAGTTCGGGTTCGGCGCCGAAATTGGTATCTCGACGCAGAAACTGCACGCACGCGGGCCGATGGCGCTGCCGGAGATGACTTCGACGAAGTACATCGTCGAAGGATCAGGGCAAATCCGCTCGTGATTCGATAGTGTGCTGACCATGAATCTTGTGCTGCTCGAAGCTTCGACCGAAGGCCTGCCTCCCGTGCTCGCAGGCCTGGCCGCATTTGTTGCCTTGCTGAGCGCCCTCATTTGGGTGATCGGCATGGGTTCTGGGCGCCCGAACTCGAAGTGACGTCAACCGAACTCGGCATCGCTCGCAGCGAGCGGTCCCGTCGCTATCGCCTGGGCGTGATGGGTGGAACGTTCGATCCCATCCACCACGGCCACCTCGTGGCCGCATCCGAGGTCGCCGCGCGCTTCAGCCTCGATGAGGTTGTCTTCGTCCCCACCGGTATCCCCTGGCAGAAGGCCGACCGCGACGTCTCGCTGGCGGAAGACCGCTACCTCATGACGGTGATCGCAACGGCATCCAACCCGCAGTTCTCCGTCTCGCGGGTGGATATCGACCGCGAGGGCAACACGTACACCGTCGACACGCTGAAAGACCTCCGCGCCGAACGCGGCGACGACGTCGACTACTTCTTCATCACCGGCGCAGATGCAGTTCGGCAGATTCTCACCTGGCGCGGCGCCGACGAGCTGTTCGACCTCGCGCACTTCGTGGGCGTTACACGGCCCGGCGTACCGCTCACGAAGAAGGATCTCAGCCACCTTCCCCTCAATTCCGTCACGCTGCTGGAGGTGCCCGCGCTGGCGATCTCGTCGACGGATTGCCGCGAGCGCACCCAGCAGGGGATGCCCATTTGGTATCTCGTGCCGGACGGTATCGTGCAGTACATTGCCAAACGCGGTTTGTATCCCGCCCCCGACTCTGGAGTTCCCCGTGACAGCCACTGACGAAGCATTGGCCCTCACCCGCACCGCGGCGCTGGCCGCGTCGAAGAAATCCGGTGAGAACATCGTCGCGTTCGATGTGAGCGAGCAGCTCAGCATCACCGACGTGTTCCTCATCATCTCGGCGGGCAACGAGCGCCTCGTCGGGGCACTGGTAGATGCGGTGGAAGAAGCGCTGCTGAAGGATGGGCGCAAGCCGGTGCGGCGCGAAGGCGACAGGGAGAACCGCTGGGTGCTGCTCGACTACGTCGACGTCGTCATCCACATCCAGCACGACGAGGAACGCACCCTCTACAACCTTGAACGGTTGTGGAAGGACTGCCCGACGATCGACCTGGAACTGCCGCAACCGTGACCCGTGTCATCATGTTGCGCCACGGCGAGACGCTGTGGAACCGCGAAGGAAAGATGCAAGGCCAAGCCGACGTCGAGTTGAGCGAACACGGCCGCGAACAGGCTCGCAGCGCCGCCGATGAACTCGCCCAGTATGCCTTTGACGCGGTGTGGTCGTCGCCGTTGTCGCGGGCGCTGGAGACGGCTCGCACTGCGGCGGCTGCGCAAGGCTTGGACGTTCACGTCGATGCCAGACTCGGCGAGATCGACATGGGCGACTGGGCAGGCAAAACCTGGGCGGAAGTGTCGAAGGCGCACCCAGAGTGGGCGGAGCGGTTGCGCGCGGGAGAGGACTTCCGTCGCTCGGATGCGGGGGAGACCGCCGAAGAAATGGCCCGACGAGGCCTCCTCGCCCTGAATGAGATCGCGGCCAAGCACCCTGACCAGACGGTGCTCGTGGCCACGCACGGGTTCTTTACGCGGGTGACGGTGGCGTCGCTGCTGGAGCTGCCAGGCCTTGGCCGGGGGCTCGGCACCCTGGGTAATGCACATTGGGCCGAGCTGCGTCACGACCATGTGGGCTGGACGCTATTGGGGTATAACCTCGGTGGGGCGCAACCGCACGGTGTGTAAGTAGTACTGCGCGAGCGAGAGCGAAACGTGAGAGAGTGGGACAAACAGCTCCAGAGGAGGAGTCGGCGGTGAAGCTGAGGCTAGGGACGCGAGGCACAGACCTCGCGATGGCGCGTACCAATCAGGTGGCGGAAAGTTTGCGCGAGCTCGGGCACGACGTCGAGGTGGTGCCGGTCACGAGCGCCGAACCCGACGCCAACCACATGCACGACGGGCAGTCGTTCCAGGGCGGCTTTGCGGCAGAGCTGCGTACGGCCCTTCGCGAGGGGCAAGTGGATGCCGTCGTGCACTCCACGAAGGACCTCCCAATCGGTGAACAGCGTCAGCCCGACCTCGTGATCGCCGCAGTGCCGGCGCGCGACGACTGGCGCGACGCTCTGATTTCCCAGAACCGCATGCCTCTTGCTGCCCTTCCCTCTCGCGCCCGCATCGGTGTGACGTCGCTGCGACGCATCGCGCAGATCCGCAGATTGCGCCCCGATCTCACCTTCGTCGATGTCGGCGGCACCATGGAGGAACGCATCTCCCGCGTGCAGCCGGGTGACCTTGACGCGCTGGTGCTGTCCGCGTCGGCTCTCCAGCGCACTGGCAAAACTGAGATGGTGACGGAATATCTTCCGATTCTCCCAGCGCCGGGTCAGGGCGCGAAGTCCATCGAGTGCCGCGTCGGTGATACCGACGTCATCCAGGCGCTCGAAGGGATCGAAGACCTCGAGACGCGCATCTGCGTGGCTGCCGAACGTGACCTCATGTACCGCTTGGGTGCTAACTATCGGATGCCGGTGGCCGCGTTGGTTTCGCGCAAGTCCATCCTCAACTTCAAGGCCTGTGTCGCCAGCGTCGATGGCTCCGAGCACCTGCAGCTCGAGATCGGCATGCCGACGTCGTTGTTGCACGCGAAGCGAGCCGGCACGCGGCTGGCCGATGCGTTCTTGGAGCGCGACGTCATGCGCTTCATCAACGAGGAAGCGCTCGCGAACGTGAAGTTCACGAAGGAACACGACGACGAGACTGGCACGCTCGACGAGCAGGGGCCAAACGCGCCCCACCTGCTGCTGCCCCGCCAGGAGGGGCGCATGTCTCGCTCCATCCGCGAGCAGGGCGTGAGCGTCGATACGGCACCATTGCAGATTGCCGAGCTGCTCCCGAACGCTGAGAACCACTTCGACGGAGCAGACTGGCTGGTGTTCCCGACTGCGCACACCATCTGGGCGCTGCGGGAGTTGGGTTGGAAGCTTCCCGAGGGAGCCAAGGTGGCGGCGCTCGGCACCACCACCCGTGAGATGCTCGAAGACTACGGCGTGCACGTCACGCTGTCTCCGGAGGGCACCGCCAGCACGCCGAACCTCATCGCTATGTTCCCGGAGGGCTCAGGCCGGGTTGTGGTGCCTTGCGCTGATGACCTCAGCAATCGGATCGCCGAGGGCCTGGGGGAGCGTGGCTACGAGGTTATCCGCATGCCGGTGTACCGCATGCGCGACATCGACCAGGTGGCTGAGTGGGTGCTGGAGGGCTGGAACAACGGCCGCTACGACGCAGTGCTCCTCACCTCGCCCGTCGTGGCGCAGAGCTTCCTCAACCTGATGCCGCGCAACGAGCAGGTGGCCGTATTCGCTTGGGACGACGACTCCGCCAAGGTGCTTCGCGACGGTGGCGTCGAGCCAGCGATGGTGGCACCGTCGAAGGACGACCAGGG
Organism: Actinomycetes bacterium; assembly: GCA_023443125.1. Classification (GTDB taxonomy): domain Bacteria; phylum Actinomycetota; class Actinomycetes; order Propionibacteriales; family Propionibacteriaceae; genus Arachnia. The sequence continues at coordinate 40,273 of JAEZVO010000019.1, read as the reverse complement.
TGTGCTTGCGGTGGCGGAGAAACTCAAGGAGATTACCGGCAAGTAGCGCCGAGGAACGAGAAAAACGGGCCGGGAGGCCCGTTTTTTGTCGGTGGGGATGCGGCCTGCGGAAGCTCGTCGGGTGAGTGTGAGATGCGCTGCGGCAGGGGCCTCGCTGAGCGGCTCCTCGTCGGGCAGCTGGGTCTCATCGTTGTGGAGCTAAGGGGATTCGAACCCCTGACCTCTTCCATGCCATGGAAGCGCGCTACCAACTGCGCCATAGCCCCGAGATCGCACTTGCGACTCGCAGAACATTAGCGCACTCGTCCGGGAAAGGGAAATCGCTCGCGGTGAGGGGCTTCGTCGCGAAACGTGTGCCTCCCCGGAAGTAGGTGCAACCTGTGCGGCAACTGAGCGGATCAAGTGTCACCTGCCTCCCGACGGTGCCTCGTCGCGCGCGGGCAGGTGACACTTGTGCCGGGAGTGAGCCGCACAGGTTGCCCGTGTCTGGGGGACGGGGCTCTAGGCTGGTGGTATGTCGTCGCCTGGTCACCGTCTGCTTCACGTGGACGATCTCACTGTGGAGGTGACGCGTCGCAGCGTCAAGCACGCACGCCTGGTGGTTCGCCCCGACGGCAGCGTCAGGCTGAGCGCTCCGCAGCGCATGTCCGAGCGTCAGCTCAGGGCATTCGTCCTTGACAACCGGGATTGGCTGCTGCGCACCATGCAGAGACAACGCAGCCGGCAGATGCCCGTCGATGACCTCACCGACGGCGGTTCCATGACGCTGTGGGGGAGCAGCGTCGCAGTGGAACGACTCGCAGGCCGCACCCGAGCGACACTCCAAGACGGGCGCGTGCGCATCACCGCACCCGACGATGCCGCCGCCACCCGCGCTGCACACACGCTGCGTCAACGCTTGCTGGCAGAAGCCGTCGAGCAGCTTGCCCCGCCGCTGCAAGACCGCATCGGGCGGACCCCGTCGGCCTTCCGGTATCGAGCCATGACCTCGCGATGGGGAAGCTGCAACGTGCGCACCCATGCGATCACCTTAAACACCTGGCTCGTGCAGCGCCCCGAAGCAGAGCTCGAGTACGTGCTCGCACACGAGCTGGCACACCTCGTCGAAGCGGGGCACGGGCCGCGCTTCTACGCCGTGCTCGATCACGCACTGCCAGACTGGAGGCGACGCCGGGCAGAGCTGCGCAACTACATTCCACCGCGCGGATAGGGTGAGTGCCATGTTGACGCGCGAACAGTGGCAATCACGGGCGGCCGAGCACCGTGACGAAGCGCGACGCGAACTCGCCGACGTCGTGTGGCGCCGAGACCGCGGCCTGAAGGAACCCGTCGACGACTTCCTCTTCCACTACTACAACCTCCGCCCCTCGCACCTCATGCAGTGGCATCCCGGAGTGGGCGTCGAGCTCGAAGACGACGGATCGTGGCAGCCACCGCACTACCGCGTGCACGACGGCATAGCCCACTTTGACGCGGATGCATTCCTGGCCAAACGCCGAGGCACGGTCGAGACTGCCCGACGCCTACTCGCCGCCGCGGCCGCGATGCAGCCGAAGTTCGGGTGCTTCGGTATGCACGAGTGGGCCATGGTGCACGGCCTCGAACAACACGAGACCAGGCACCCGTACCTTCCGCTGCGCTATGGCGTCGACGAACGGGCGAAGATCTTGAACGAGGTGGGCTGCCGTTGCTCCCATTTCGACGCGTTCCGGTTTTTCACACCGCAAGCGAAGCCGCTCAACCTGGTGACCCCGACGCGGGAGCTGCAAACTGCGTTTGACCAGCCAGGCTGCCTGCACGTGAACATGGACCTCTACCGATGGGCGGGCAAGCTCTGGCCGGCGGTGTCGTCGTCGCTGCTGTTTGCAGCCTTCAAGCTTGCGCGCGAGATTCGCGTCGTCGATATGCGAGCTTCCGCCTACGACCTCACCGAGTGGGGGCACGAACCTATTCGTGTGGAGACCTCCGAAGGACGCCATGAGTATGCTCAGCTTCAGCGCGGGTTTGCCGAGCGCGCGGAGCCACTCCGCAACGATCTGATTAAGGTGATCAATCAACTCGGCGTGGCGACGTAGAAAATCACTATCCATCTGCAATTCTAGGCCCGCCGCAGCCACGTGGCGTCTTCCCCCTAGGCCAGTCGGAGGGTCTCATGCGTAACCGACATGCGTTGTTTGGTGCAATCGTCGCGCTCACGACGGTGCTCCCCTTGGCAGCCTGTGCGCCGGCCCCTTCCGCGATCCCCGCACATCGCGACGTGCGGGCTGTGTCGTCGACGGCAGTGCCATCGCCTGAGAGTATTCCCAGTGCGACGGTGACCCCCGCCCAGGCGACGCCATCGCCGAGCCCGACGCCGACACCCACGCCAACCCCGAGCGAAGCGCTGCCGTCGCCTTCCGTGACGCCAAGCCCAACGCCAAGCCCGACGCCCACCGCGCAGCCCGCGCTGTACAGCGCAGGGGATGAGGGTGAGGAAATCCGCGAGCTGCAGCACCGCCTCCTCCAGCTCCACTGGTTCGAAGGCAAGATCACAGGCCTTTACGGCCCGACGACGCAGGCATCAGTCGAAGGATTCCAGGCCAAGCGGCAGCTCCCCGTGACGGGCGCCGTCGATGCTACGACGTGGAAGCGGCTCGTCGAGATGACGAAAGCGCCCACGCACGACGAGAAGTACAACGTGGTCCAGCCCGGCCCAGCGCTGATGAAGTCCGGTGACAAGGGCGACGAGGTTCGTAAGCTGCAGTCCCGCCTCCGGCAGATCGGTTGGTACGGGCCCACCGTCGACGGTGTGTACGGCCCTGCAACTGTTGAGGGCGTTCGCGGATTCCAGGAAAAGCGTGATATTCCTGTCACCGGCGAGGTCGACCAGCGCACGCTCGACCGCCTGCGCGCTATGACGCACGATCCCACCCCTGACGAGCTCGCGAACAAGATTCCGAAGAAGACGGAAGCCACCACAGGAGGCATGAAACTGGACCCTCGTTGCTTGAGCGGGCGAGCAATCTGCATCTCGAAGCAGGCGCGTCAGCTCGCGTGGGTGGTCGACGGCAAGGTCAGCCTCACGACGGATGTTCGCTTCGGCTCCAAACGCACGCCCACAAGGGAGGGCGCGTTCCGGGTGGAGTTCAAGTCGCGCCACCACGTCTCCAAGCTATATAACTCGAAGATGCCCTACGCCATGTTCTTCAGCGGGGGTCAGGCCATTCACTATTCGAGCGACTTCCGGGCCCGTGGCTACAACGGAGCCTCGCACGGCTGCGTGAATGTGCGAGACAAGGACGCCGTCGCCACGCTTTTTGAATTGGCGAAGGTGGGCGACAAGGTGATTGTCTACTGACGTAGTAACAACTTCGGAAGGTGCACCACGTTGATCGGTCTTGCGATCCTCCTTCAGGTTCTCGGGTCATTCCTGTTTGCCGGGGGAGCGGCGCTCCAGAGTTTGGGCGTTCGATCTACGTTCGACGATGACACCCCCGCGTCGGACAACCGCCTGTCCGTTGGCGGGATGCTGAAGCTCGTGCTGATCCCGAAGTGGTCGCTTGGTTTGCTGTGTGTCTTGCTCGGTGCAGCGATTAATTTCGCGGCGCTCACGTTGGCGCCCATCGCTGTGGTGCAACCCATCGGCATTGTCGCGGTGATTTGGTCAGTGTTATTGGCCGCTCGAATCCACAAACATCGAATCTCAGGGCATCTGTGGATTGCGGTGCTCGTGACATTCGTAGGCCTCGTTGGTTTCACCGTCATTTCGACGCGCAACGCCACCGGCAATCAGGAAGCAAGCCTGGTGTCGCTGTTGGTGACGTTCGGGGTGGTCGTGGCTATCTCACTCGGGGTATCGGCCATCACGCCGCGTGTGACGCCTTGGCTGAAAGCCATGCTCTGGTCGTCGATTGGAGCCATGCTGTACGGGATGGCGACGGGCATGTTGAAAGCCACTGCGGACATGGTGCTGACGTACCACGAGCCATGGCTTGACGTGAAAGTGCTGGTGGCGATCGGTTTGATGGTGGTCGGGTTCCTCGGCGGAGTATGGATGATTCAGCAGGGGTACGCCTCCGGCCCGGCCGAGATCACCGTCGCCACGATGACGACGGTGGACCCGGTTGTCGCGGTGCTGTTCGGTCTCGTCGTGCTCGCTGAGGGCGCGCACATGGGGGTGTGGGCTGGGATCGGTATGACGGTGATGGGCGCCGTCGCCATCTACGGCGTCGTGATGCTCAGCCACTACCACCCCGACGCCATCAAGGAGCGCGCCGAGCGCAAGCGTCGGGAAGCCGCTGATGAGTCGGCCACAAACTAGCCAGGAATCGGCAGCGCCGTGATGGCGCGGCCCTTCGCGGTGGTGAGCACCAACGTGGCATCGCCTCGCGGCATCCTGACTTGGAGCGTGCCGGTGGTGGGTGCGTCGGGTGACACATCCACGACGGGCTTCCCGTCTGGCGCGTAACTGTCACGGGTCTCATTCGTGAAGACGAAGAAGGAGAACCGTCGACGTTCCTTGTCGGCGGTGATGGAGTACTCGAGCTGCAGTCCGTCGGACGTCCAGCGGTGCGAGGTGATCTCAAAGATGCCCGTGCCGTTGCCGTCGTACGGGATGGCGTTCCCGGTGACGCTGGGGGACGGAAACGCAGATGCGGGCGGCTGCTCGGAGGCCTCGGGTTCGGGTTGTGCCGGTTGCACCACGAGCACGATGAGCAGCACAGCAACCGCACCGATGATGCCCACCACCCACGGCCACATCGGTTTGCGCAGGGGTTCGAAGTCCGGCACCACTGGCGACGTTGTGGGACGCTGGCCGAACGGTTGCCGTGGGTCTCGCTCCACCCGTTCCTCAAAATGCGGGGGACGCCAATTCGTGTCGTTGCGCGACCACGGATCGGGTTGCCCTGGCTGTCCGCCGGGCCACTGCTGGTTACTCATGTGTTGAAGCGTAGCCGCCGCAGTTATCCACAGATTCAGATTCCGATGCAAATTTGCGTGCGCTCGCTGCCACAGTGCAGGGCATGACGATTACTGAAACCCGCACTGTCCGCTGCCGCAGCCGCGCCGAGCTCCTCGCGCTGCCGCCCGCCCAATTTGGCTTCTCGCCCCGAGAATCCGTCGTCGCCATACGCATGTCCGGCAAGCATGTCCTGTTCATGGGCCGCATCGATTTCTCCCACGTCGGGGAGGGTTGCCAGGACGCGGCGCGCAGCATCATGACGATGGCGGCGAGCAACCCTGCTCCTGATTCGCACTGGATGCTGCTCGGCTACACAGCCTCCCCAAATTTGGGTGCCGCGTTGATGACCAGCCTCGCCGACGAGTTAGACGCGGTCTCCATCATGGTGCTGACTGACGGGGCCAGCACTTGGGAAGTCGTGAACGGCACGTTGATCGATGAAGAAGCGGCGGTCGTCTCCGACGCGCTCACCGAGTACATCGCGGAATTGTGGCCGGGGGAGGTGGCTGCATCGCGCGACGAGGCCGTCGCTGCCGTGTACGCCTGGCAGCCCTCGAAAGCTCTCACAACTGCCGCACGACGTCGTGTGGAAGCGTTGAGTGGTTCGGAGCGCATGGAACGCCTCGAGGTGTTACTGGACGGCACCCTCACAGACGCAGACGCTGCCGAGCTGGCGGTACTGGTGGGCTACGAGGAACCATTCGGTGAAGTAGTGGCACAAATGAATCGCGACGTGGCGCCAGCGCGACGTGCAGCCCTACTGGCCGCACGCGTGCAGGCACCCGCGCGCAACGTCGGCAGTGTGCTCTCGCTACTGGCGCTCGCCTACTGGCTGGAAGGTGCCGGTGCGCTCGCTGCTGAGTGCCTCATCCAAATCAGCCCCGACGAGCAGCGTCACCCGTTGGCTCACACGGTGGGTACGCTACTCAAGTTGGGCGTCCCTCCGTCGCGCTGGGACGAACGCTGATCTAATGTAGGGGCCATGCGCTTTGTTGTCTTAGGTGAAGCCCTCATCGACCTCATCCCCGACGGAAACAAGACCTCCGCGAGCAGCTCATGGGTCGCTCGTTCAGGAGGCGGGCCGATGAACACCGCCATCGGGCTCGGGCGGCTTGGGTGCGATGTGCAGTTCCTCGGTCGGCTGAGTGAGGATTCCTTCGGGCAACAGCTCACGAAGCATATCGAAAACAACGGGGTCGGCACCGACTACGCCATCCGCACGTTTGACCCGACCACGCTGGCCGTAGTGTCGCTGAGCGATGACGGGAAAGCCAGCTATGCCTTTCATACCGTCGGCACCACGAACTTCAACTGGGCCGAACAAGATTTCCCTGAACTCGATCCGTCCGACTGGCTGCACTTTGGGTCGCTCGTCGCGGTGCTCGAGCCGTCGTTCGCGCAGGTCCACCGCTTCCTGTCAAAGACTCCCAATAGGAAGAGCTTCGACATCAACGTCCGCCCCAATGTGCTGAGCGACAGGGAGGAGTACGTGCGCAAGGTGCGCGCCATGGCCTCGCTCGTTGGACAATCGGGTGGCTTTGTGAAGGCATCCGACGAAGACCTCGCCTGGCTCGTCGATTTCAAGGAAGAACCTCTCGATGTTGCCCAGCGGTACTGCCGCGACTACTCCGTCGAATTCGTCATCGTTACCTTGGGCAGCGACGGCGCCGTCGCTGTAGGGCGCGACGGGGAACTCGCCAGGGTTCCTGGTCGGCGCGTCGAGGTGGTAGACACCGTCGGCGCAGGTGACACCTTCAACGCCGGATTCCTGCAGGCATTCAACGGCGACAACCTCGAAGAAGCAATGCGACGAGGCGTGGCTGCGTCGGCGCTGGTGTGTACGAAGGCTGGTGCTCAGCCACCGACGAGCGACGAGGTCGATGCCGTCCTCGCCTGACGGTCAGCCGACACCAACCCCACATTGGGCACGATATATTGGCCCAGCACCGTGCACAGGAGGATCAACGTGAGTCGCGAGCACTACGACAGGGAAACAGCCCAGGAGAAGTGGCAGGCTTTCTGGGAACGAGACGAGACGTTCAAAGCGAACGACGATGGCGAGCGTGAACGCCGCTATGTGCTCGACATGTTCCCGTACCCGTCGGGTGATCTCCACATGGGCCACGCAGAGGCCTACGCGATGGGCGACGTGGTGGCGCGCTATCTGCGGCTGAAGGGCTACGACGTGCTCCATCCCATCGGTTGGGACTCGTTCGGTCTGCCCGCCGAGAACGCAGCCATCCGCAACAATGCGCACCCTGCCGAGTGGACCTACAACAATATCGAGACGCAGGCTGGCTCCTTCAAGCGCTACGGCCTCAGCCTCGACTGGTCCAGGCGCCTGCATACCTCCGACGAGGAGTACTACCGCTGGACCCAGTGGCTCTTCCTGCGCTTCTACGAGCGCGGCCTGGCGTACCGAAAAGACTCCTACGTTAACTGGTGCCCGAAAGACCAGACCGTGCTTGCGAATGAACAAGTGGTGGACGGGCGCTGCGAGCGCTGCAAGACCGAGGTCACCAAGCGCAAGCTCAACCAGTGGTACTTCAAGATCACCGACTACGCCGACCGCCTGCTCGACGATATGGAGCAGCTGCAAGACGGCTGGCCCGAACATGTGCTGGCGATGCAGCGCAACTGGATCGGCCGCTCCGAGGGCGCCCACGTCGATTTCCATGTGGATGGCCGCGACGAGCCCATCACGGTGTTCACCACCCGCCCGGACACGCTGTACGGGGCCACTTACGTCGTAGTCGCGCCCGATTCCGAATTGGCCGCCGAGCTCGTTACCGATGAGCATAAGGCTGAGTTCGACGCCTACGTCGAGGCCGCGAAGAGGGCCACGGAAATCGAGCGACAGTCCACCGAACGAGAGAAGACGGGCGTCTTCCTCGGGGCCTACGCAGTGAACCCGGTCAACGGTGAACAGATTCCCATCTGGGCTGCTGACTACGTGCTGTCCGACTACGGAACCGGTGCCGTGATGGCCGTTCCGGCACACGATCAGCGAGATCTCGACTTCGCTCGCAAGTTCGGGCTGCCTGTGCGCGTTGTCCTCGACGTCGACGGCACCGACCCGGCTGAGACTGGCGTGGCCACCGTCGGCGACGGCGCATACCGCAATTCCGAGGTACTCGATGGGCTCACCGACAAGGTGTCGGGCGTTCGTCGCATGATCGACAAACTCGAAGCCGACGGTACCGGGCGTGACACCATCCAGTACCGCCTGCGCGACTGGCTCCTGTCCAGGCAGCGCTTCTGGGGCTGCCCCATCCCCATCATCCACTGCCCATCCTGTGGCGAGGTGCCCGTCCCCGACGAACAGCTCCCCGTCCGGCTGCCTGACCTGCGTGGCGAACAGCTCGCACCCAAGGGGACGTCGCCGCTGGCTGCCGCCACCGAGTGGGTTGAGGTGGTCTGCCCGAACTGCGGCGCCGACGCCAAGCGCGACACCGACACCATGGACACGTTCGTCGACTCCTCGTGGTACTTCTTCCGCTACTGCTCACCGGGCTACACCAAAGGCCCCTTCAACCCCGACGACGTGAACCGCTGGATGCCCGTCGCGCAATACGTCGGCGGCATCGAGCACGCCATTTTGCACCTGCTCTACATGCGTTTCTTCTCGAAGGTGCTCCACGACCTCGGCATGATCGACTTCGACGAGCCCATGCTCAAGCTGCTCAACCAGGGCCAGGTCATTAATGAGGGCAAGGCCATGAGCAAGTCGCTCGGCAACGGCGTCGACTTGGGGGAGCAGATCGACGAGTTTGGCGTCGACGCAGTCCGCGTCACCATGGTGTTCGCCGGCCCGCCGGAGGACGCCATCGACTGGGCCAATCTCTCGCCGGCGAGCTCGCTGAAATTCCTGCAGCGCGCGCACCGCGTCGCGGCGGAAGTGACGAGCGCACCCGGCACCCCAGCGGATGGGGGAGACAAGCAGCTTCGGAAGGCGACGCACCAGGCCATCGCTGAAATCTCGACGCTCGTGGAAGACGGCCGGTTCAACGTGGCCGTGGCGAGAATCATGGAACTCGTCAACGCCACGCGCAAGGCTATCGACGGCGACGCCGGCCCCGCCGACCCCGCCGTCCGCGAAGCCGCGGAGTTCACCGCGCAGGCGCTCTCCCTGGTGGCGCCCTACGTCGCTGAGGAGATGTGGGAGCTGCTCGGGCACGAGCCGTCGGTGGCAAACAGCACGTGGCCGACGTCCGACCCGGAGCTGGCCGCTGAAGATCTCGTCACGATGGTGGTGCAAATTCAGGGCAAGATCCGCGCAAAGCTTGAGGTGGCCGCAGATATCGAAGAGGATGCTGCCGTTGAGCTGGCGATGGCCGATCCAAACGTGCAGCGCAACCTCGACGGACGCCCCGTCGTCAAGGTGATCGCGAAACTGCCCAAGATGCTCAGCCTGGTGGTCGGAAAGTAGCGAGCCGAGCGACTTTTCCACAGATTTCGTTCCGCGTGGGAATCTCGGGCGTGTCGCGCCCATCCTGCTTGTATGAAGAAGCAGACCACGAACCAGGCGGACGAACTCGCCCGAGCTAGGCTCGCGTACGTCAGTATCGGCCAGCGTTCTCTCACCGCGCCCAGGCGTGCCGCCGACGAGCCGGACGCTCCGCCGGAGCCGGCTGAGGAACCACCTCCCGACGTGGGGGAAGAAGCGGCACCGGTGTCCTGGCGCGACAAGCTTGCGCTACATCGGGCTCACGTCGTTGCCCTCGCCATACTGTTGGCGGTGGTGGCGGTCACGCTGGGGCTCACGTTCAGCAAGTCCAATGCGACGGAGGTGGCGCCCCAGCCGGCGCTCTCCACGTCGGCAGCTCCCGCTGAGCAGTCGGCCCCACCGAACTCCGAGCAGGTGGCATCGCCGTCGGCATTACCGTCGCCGACCACCATCCGTGTGCACGTCGCAGGGGCGGTGGCGACGCCGGGCGTGGTGACGCTCCCCGCTGACGCCATCGTCGTCGACGCCATCCAAGCCGCCGGCGGCTTCACCGACGAGGCCGTTCCTGGAGATTTGAATCTTGCGGCGCCGGTGGTGGCTGGTATGCAGGTGAAGGTTGGGAGTCGAGGCGACGAAAGCCACGTCGTTGCTGCCGAGGGCGCTGCTCCTGCTGGCGACGCCGCACCGTCCACCGGCGATGGGGGCGATGGCACCGGTGGACGCGTCAACCTGAACACGGCCACGGCGCAGCAGCTTGAGGCGCTTCCCGGAGTGGGTCCGGTGACGGCTGCGGCCATCGTCGCGTGGCGAGAGGAACACGGAGGGTTCACGGCTGCGACGGAGCTGCAGGAGATTTCAGGTATTGGTCCGAAAACCTTCAGCAAGCTCGAACCCCACATCACGGTGTGAAACTGCATGACTGGCGCCTCCTGCCTATCGCAGCAGGCGTGTGGGTGGGTGCCGTGGTTGGCACGTCGGAGCTGGCTTGGTGCGTGCTCACGACTGTGGCGACGGGGAGCGTCGCTGGGCTCGTGGTGTGGCGTCGGTATCCGTGGGCTGCGCTGGGTTGTCTCGCGTTGGTGATCGTCGCGGGGCTCAGCGGAATGCTGGCCCTGCAACGCGCCGGCTCGACGTTGGCCAAGCTGGCCGACCAACGCGCCATCGTTCAAGCGGAAATCCGCATCGTCTCCGAACCTAAGCCGCTGCCGGGAAAGCCGCCGTTGCCCCCGTCGGGCACGGCCCTGGTCACCGTGGTGAACGTAGAAGGCCGAGGTGTGAGCACGCGCCAAGCCATGCCGGCGCAACTGCGGGGAAGCGGTGAGCAGCTCGACGATCTGCTCGCCCTGCGCGTCGGCGCAACCTACGTTGTGCAAGGTCGGTTGCGCGCCACCGATCGCGGCGACAGCGAGGTGGCCGTGTTGGTGTTACGACACGTCGATTCCATGCGTCACTCACCGGGCGTGATCGATCGGCTCGCGACAGGGTTGCGCGACGGGCTCCGTCGCTCGGTTGCTTCCTCGCCCGAAGATCAGCGGGCGCTGGTGCCGTCGCTGGTGGTAGGTGACACCTCACGCATCTCGCGGGCGATGTCCGATGACTTCAAAGCGACGGGTCTCACCCACCTCTTGGCCGTGTCGGGAGCCAACCTGGCGCTCATGTTGAGCGTGATCTTGGCGCTGCTGCGAGGCATCGGGGTGCGCGGATGGTTGGTGCGTGCCGCTGCGGTGGCGGGCGTCGGCATGTTCGTCATCGTTTGTGGCCCGGAACCCTCGGTGCAGCGCGCGGCGGTGATGGGGCTGGTGAGCTTGGCCGCGACGGGCGTCGGCACCGGGCGGCGCAGCATCCGTGGCATGTGTGTGGCCGTCGTGGTGCTCATGGCGCTCGACCCGTGGCTGTCCAGAGCGCCCGGATTCTGGCTTTCGCTTGCCGCCTGCCTGGGCATTGTGTTGCTCGGTCCAGTATTTGTCCAGTCGCTCGCCCGTTGGGCGCCCCGGTGGCTCGCGGAGGCGCTCGCCATTCCGCTGGCGGCACAGATCATGACGCAGCCCATCGTCACGTGGCTGAGTGATCAAGTCTCCCTCGTGGGCGTGCTTGCCAACGTGGTGGCCGGCCCCTTCGTCGGGCCAACCACGGCACTCGGCTTCGCCGCCGCGTGCACGTGCATACTGCCGCCGCTCAGCACCCTTCTGGGCTGGGCGGCCGGATGGAGCGCGCAGCCCATCGTGTGGATCGCGGAGGCTGGTGCGCGCTTGCCGAACGCCACCATGGCCTGGCTGCCCGGCCCGGTGGGGCTGCTGATGGTGACGCTGGCATGTGGAGCGCTTCCGGTGCTCGCCCAACCAGTGCTTCGCCGCTGGTGGGCGACGATGCTCGTCACTGCACTGCTGTGTTCGGGCATGGTGTGGAGGCCAGCCCAACCAGGCTGGCCGGGCGACTGGCTGGTGGCGTTTTGTGATGTGGGACAGGGCGACGCCACCGTCTTGCGTGCGAGCCCCGCCACCGCTGTACTGGTTGACGTTGGCCCAGAGCCAGCACCGGTGCTGGAATGTTTGGATCGCTTGGGCGTGCAGCATGTTCCGGTGGTGGTGCTCACTCATTTTCATGCCGATCACGTGCGCGCGTTTCCCGCCATCGCACGACGCTTTCAGCCTTCCTTGGTGCTGACGAGCCCCATGCAGGAGCCCGCATACGAGGCAGAGCAGGTGCGCCGCACAGCAGGCGAAGCAGAGGTGCGAATCACGAGGTCTGGTGACAGATTCGCCATCGGCGATGTGCAGTGGACGACGATCTCCGCCTGGCAACCGCGTGGCGGCGGGAGCGCCGTCGGGCAGGGTGAATCGTCGGAAGAGAACGATTCGTCTGTCGTGGGCATCGCCCAGGTGCAGGGTCTCTCGGTGATGCTGGCGGGCGACGCTGAGCCGGCCGGTCAGCGCGAGGCGCTGCGGCAGGCACGTCGGCATGGCTTGTCGTTGCAAGCGCAGGTGCTGAAGTTGCCCCACCACGGATCATCGAGGCAGGAGCCCGAGTTCTTCGCAGCCACCGGGGCGGTCGTCGCAGTCGCCAGCTCGGGAGCCGACAACTCCTACGGACACCCCGCAGACGCAGCGTTACAGCTCGCCAGGCAGCACGGCATGGTGGTGGCCCGCACCGACGAGGATGGCTCCGTGGCGCTCGAGCTGGGGGAGCACATCCACATCCGGAAGGCCGGCAAATGAGTACAACCGCGCCACCGCACCATGTGCCTGTCGAATTGTCAGCGGAACAGCATAGGCTTAGCTGCATGAACGCATTCGGCAGCACGATACTCATCACGGGCACAGTATCGTTGCTAGCTGAACGCGCTGTCGACGAGCGCAAACGCGCGGCACTGAGCGTCGAGCCAGGGGCTGACGTGAATCACATCACGGCCTCCGAACTGGAAGACACCATGCTCAGCGAAGTCGTCGGAGGGTCGCTGTTTTCCAGCCAAATCATCGCCATCATCGACGACGTCGGCGCCTGCCCGGCAGGCGTCGGCGACCAGCTTGTGGAAGTCGCAAAGCATCCAGGGCCAGATCTGTGCCTCATCCTCGTCCACGGCGGGGGTAACAAGGGCAAAGGCCTCATCGACAAGCTCAAGAAAGCGAAGATTGAAACCGTCAAGGTCGAGGCGCCGAAGCCGTGGGAGCTGTGGAAGTTCGTCGTAGCGGAAGCGCGCACGTACCGACTCCGCATGACGCAGGAGGCTGCCGAGGCTCTGGTTGCTGCAGTTGGCTCCGATCTCCGTGCCATCGTGGCGTCGGTCGCGCAGCTGGCCGGCGACAACGACCGCGACGAAATCGACGTGCCCCTCATTCGACGATACTTCGCCGGGCGCGCTGAAGTATCGAGCTTTTCTGTAGCCGACGCAGTCCTCGCCGGCAACGCCACTCTCGCACTCGAGCGCCTCAGGTGGGCGGTCGACACGGGCACCGCCGCCGTGCTCATCACGTCGGCGATGGCGAGCAACTTCCGGTCGATGGGGAAGTACCTCGACGCCCAAAACCGCCGCATGAACGACGGCGAACTCGCCCGACACCTTGGGGTGCCGTTCTTCAAAATCAAGGATCTCCGCAACTATGCCCGCCGATGGAACTCCGACGGGGTCAGCTCGGCCATCGAGCGCATCGCCCAGGCAGACGCAGATGTGAAAGGTGCGGCGACAGACCCCGACTACGCCTTGGAATCCATGGCGCTCGACGTGCTGCGGTGCCAGTACCGCGGGCGCTGAACAGCGCCGCGTCGCTACACGCAAAGATAGATCAAGTTCGTGGCTCGTCTACCCGCCACGAACTTGATCTATCTTGGCCACGTTCGGGTATTTGCGCGCAAAACAGCGCCTCGGCCACCGAGTAGGGCCGAGGCGCTGAACCTGATTTGCTGGTATCAGGCCTGCAACGCAGCGGTTGCCGACGAGAGCGCCGACTTGCGGTTTGCGGCCTGGTTGGCGTGGATGACGCCCTTGGAAACGGCCTTGTCCAGAGCGCGGTTCGCGACGGCGGTCAGCTCTGCTGCCTTCTCGGCATCGCCTTCGGCGATGGCGGCGCGAGCCTCACGCACGTGCGTGCGCAGCTTCGACTTCACGGCCTTGTTGCGCTGGCGCGCAACTTCGTTGGTCTTGTTGCGCTTCATCTGGGACTTGATGTTTGCCACGAAAAATCCTTCTGGTGCTCGGTGATGCGCCAACCTTGACGCGACGATCCACAATACATGGCAAGGCCGTGGCTCACCAAATGCGCTGCGTAGTAACTCGCCAAGTGCAGCGCAAGGTGAGATGATAGGCCGTCAGAAGTCCCGTTTTTTATGCAAGGAATGATGCATGGCCATCCCAGGCAAGACCGATCCGTCGATCATCCGCAACTTCTGCATCATTGCACACATCGACCACGGAAAATCGACGCTGGCAGACCGCATGCTGCAACTCACCAAGGTCGTCGACGACCGCAGCATGCGCGCGCAATACCTCGACCGGATGGACATCGAGCGCGAACGCGGCATCACCATCAAGTCGCAGGCCGTTCGGATGACGTGGCCGGTTGGCGACACCGTGCACGTGCTCAACATGATCGACACGCCTGGTCACGTCGACTTCAACTACGAGGTATCCCGCTCCTTGCAGGCCTGCGAAGGGGCGATCCTGCTCGTCGACGCGGCGCAAGGCATCGAAGCGCAGACGCTTGCCAACCTCTACCTCGCACTCGAGGCCGAGCTCACCATCATCCCGGTGCTCAACAAGATCGACCTCCCCGGTGCCGACCCGGACAAGTACGCCGCCGAGCTGGCGTCCATCATTGGCTGCGACGAAGACGAGGTGTTGCGGGTCTCCGGTAAAACGGGAGTGGGCGTGCCCGAGCTGCTTGACGCCGTCGTCGAGCGAATCCCTGCGCCCGTGGGCGACGCCGACGGGCCAGCGCGCGCGCTCATCTTCGACTCCGTGTACGACACGTTCCGCGGTGTGGTCACCTACGTCCGCGTCGTCGACGGCGCCCTGCGCCACCGCGACCGTATCCAGATGATGTCCACCGGCGCCCAGCACGAACTGCTCGAGGTGGGCGTCATCGCACCTGACCCGTCCAAACAGGATGCCATCGGCGTCGGCGAGGTGGGCTACCTCATCACGGGCGTGAAGGACGTGCGGCAGTCTCGCGTCGGCGACACGGTCACCGTCGCGTCTGCCCCCGCATCGGAAGATTTGGGTGGCTACGAGCCTCCCGTGCCCATGGTCTACGCCGGCCTGTACCCGATCGACGGCGACGACTTCACCGAGCTTCGTGAGGCGCTTGAGAAGCTGCAGCTCAACGACGCGGCGTTGCTGTACGAACCCGAGACGTCGAGCGCGCTCGGATTCGGTTTCCGCATCGGCTTCCTCGGCCTGCTACACATGGAGATCGTGCGCGAGCGGCTCGAGCGCGAGTTCAACCTGGACCTCATTTCCACGGCGCCGAGCGTGGTGTATCGCGTGGTGATGGAGGACCACTCCGAGCACATCGTGACGAACCCGTCGGAGTTCCCAGAGGGCAAGGTTGACGAGGTGTACGAGCCCGTCGTCGACGCCACCATCCTCGCGCCCGCGGAGTTTATCGGCACCATCCTTGAGCTGTGTCAGACCAGGCGCGGCGTGCAGAAGGGCCTCGATTACCTCTCAGAAGACCGAGTGGAGATTCGCTACCAGCTGCCGCTCGGTGAAATCGTCTTCGACTTCTTCGACGCGCTCAAGTCGCGAACGAAGGGGTACGCATCGCTCGACTACGAACCGGCCGGGGAGGCACCCGCCGACCTGGTGAAAGTCGATATTTTGCTGCACGGCGACCCCGTCGACGCGTTCTCCGCCATCGTGCACCGCGAATCCGCCTACACATACGGACTGCAGATGGCATCCAAGCTCAAGGAGCTGATCCCGAGGCAGCAGTTCGAGGTGCCCATCCAGGCCGCCATCGGTTCCCGAGTGATCGCGCGCGAGACCATCCGCGCCATCCGCAAGGACGTGCTGTCGAAGTGCTACGGCGGCGACATCTCGCGAAAGCGCAAACTGCTTGAGAAGCAGAAAGAGGGCAAGAAGCGCATGAAGATGGTGGGCCGAGTCGAGGTGCCGCAAGAGGCCTTCGTCGCGGCGCTGTCCACGTCGGAGCCGGCAAAGAAGAACTAGCCGCCGCTGCGCCTAGCGCAGGCCCGACGTGGTGAAGCCCCGCACCAGGTAACGCTGGAGGAACAGGAACATCACCAGCATGGGCAGAATCGCGATGATGGAGCCCATGAACAGCTCCGGCAACCGCACGCCTTGGCTGGTCATGAACTGCGACAGAGCCACCTGCACGGTGCGCGTGTGGTCGCGGCCCACCAGGCTGGGCCACAGGAACGCGTTCCAGGCGCCGAGCAACACGATGGTGCCGACGGCTGCGATGATCTCCTTCGAGTTCGGCACCACGATGCGCCAGAACACACCCCATGGCGTGCACCCGTCGACGAAGGCGGCGTCCTCCAGCTCCTCGGGGAAATCGAGGAAGAACTGGCGGAACAGGTACGTTGCGAACGCGGAGAAAGCCGCCGGAATCACCAGGCCACGGTAGGTGTCAATCCACCCGAACTGGGCGGTCATGATGAACGTCGGCACGAAGGTCATCGTCGCGGGAACCATGAGCGTGAATACCGTCAGCCCCAGTAGGAAGCTGGCGAGCCTGTGCTTCCAGCGCGCCAGCGCGTAGCCGGCCATGAGGCTGACGAGCACCGTGATGATGCTCTGCAAGCTGGCGGTGACGGCCGAGTTCAGCATGGCCGCGCCGATGCCAATCGTGTCGTTGGCGAGCAGCGACTTCAGGTTCGTGAAGTCGAGCTGATTGGGGAGCCAATGCCAATTCGGCGACGCGATGTGTTTCTGCGTCGAGAATGCGTTGCGGAACATCACGTAGAACGGCAGCAGGAACAACAGCGTCAGCATGATGAGCAGCGCGTACCGGGCGATCCTGGACGCTTTCATGCGTTCGCCTTCTTCGCTGCGCGTCGTTCCTTGCGCTCCTCTCGGCTCATCAGCCAGTTCTGCGCGAGGGAGAAGAGCACGATGATGGCAGCGAGGATCATGGTGCCTGCGCCACCCAAGCCGAGGTTCTGTTGCCCGCCGCCGAACGAAATCAGGTACAGGTGTACCAAGGGCGGGCGTCCGTAGGGCGGGTAGGAGCCGATGGTGCCCAGCATGTTATAGAACTCGTCGAACGCCTGGAACGCGTTGATGAGGAGCAACATGATGACAGCCACGCTGGTAGCGCGAAGCTGGGGGAGTGTGATGTAGCGGAGCACGCGCCAGCCGGATGCTCCGTCGATGGCCGCTGCCTCGTAGGTATCAACCGGGATGCGCTGCAGTCCGGCGATGATGAGGATCATGTAGAAGCCCACCTGCAGCCACAATCGAACGCTGATGAGCGCGATCCAGTAGAGGTTGTTGCCGCCGCCGAGCCAGTTGACGGAGTCGCCGCCCCAGGAGCGGATGAGCGAGTTCAGCATGCCAAAGCGGGCGTTGTTGAAGAATACGAGCCGCCAGATGATGGCTGCGACGACGTAACTCACCGCTGACGGGATGAAGAACACCGAGCGGAAGAATGCCTGGCCCCACTTGAGATCGTTGAGCAGGAGCGCTAGCCCGAGCGAACACACATATGTGAGTGGCACGATCACGAGCGAGAACACGACGAACACGGCCAGCGAGTTGATGAAGAGTTCGTCGCCCAGCAGGCTGGTGTAATTGTCCAGCCCGACGAACTTCGTCGGCGTGATCGTGTTCTTCGCCTCAAAGAACGACAGGTAGGCGCTCCACACCACGGGCACGTAGACGAAGACCGTCAGCCCGAGGAAAAATGGTGCGACGAATACCAGGAACCACAGGTTGCGGCCCTGGTATCCGCGCAGGCGTTGCCACACGTCGAGATCAGCCTTGCAGCTTGGCGAGTTCCTTCTTCGCCAGGTCGCCGAACTTGGAAAACGCGCTCTTCGGGTCGGCGCCGTCCACGATCACCTTGCTCACAGCCGCACCGAATGCTTCACCGAGCGAGCCGGACCACATGATGTCGTTGGCGAAGCCGTTCTCGCTGACGAACGTGGCGGCGTCGGCGCCTGGACCGTCCTTGAACTGCTCCGTCTGCGAGGTCAACGCGTCCTTCGCGGGGATGTGCACGCCGTACGCAGTGGAGAAGTCGATCTGCTTGTCTTCCTGGTCGATCCACAGCCACTTGATGAATTCCTTAGCGGCATCGACGTGCTTGCTCTTCGCATTGACGCACGCACCGAACGCGCCGAACGGCACCGCCGGGCGGCCCTTCCCGCCAATCGCGGGGAATGGCAGTACGCCGAAGTCGTCGTCGAAGGCTTCCTGCACCTGGGGGAGGCCCCAGAGCCCGCCCCACTGGAAGGCGCACTCCTCGTTCACGAACGCCTCGGGGCCGTACCAATCGTTGGACGCGCCCGACAACACGGCGCCCGACTTCACAAGCTCGCGGTAGTCGACGAGCGCCTGGTAGAACTCGTCGGTGAGGAATGCCGCCTCAGTGCGGTCGGCGTTGAGCTGGTCGTGGCCAGAAGCCCAGATGAAGAGGGTGCCGAGCACGCCGACGCCCGAGTCGTTGCCGGCGAAGAAGCCGCCCATGTCCTTCGTGTTCACAGCCTTGGCTGCTGCCGCGAGATCTGCAAACGTCTTCGGGGGCTCGATGCCCTTCTCTTCCAGCACCGACTTGCGGTAGAAGAGCATCTGCATATCGATGGTCTGCGGGATGGCGTAGATCTTGTCTTGGAACGTAAAGCGGTCGATCACCGCCTTGTTGAACTGGTCTTTCACCGGATCCATGAGTTCCGTGAGATCAGCGAGCTGACCGCCGCGGATCATATCCAGCGAGCCACCCTGCTCGAACTCGAACACGTCCGGCGCTTCGTCGGTTAGCAATGCAGCGCCGAGGATCTTCATGTAGTCGCCCGGGGTCCACTGCACGCTCACCTTGGCGTCGGTGTACTCAGAGGCGTACTTCTCGACGGCTTCCTTCACGCCGGCTTCGCCGTATTCGTGATACCACTGCTTGAGCGCAACATCGCTGTTGCTGCCGGAGCCTGCTGAACCAGAGGATCCCTCGAGTGGATTGTTGTCGCCGCACGCAGCGAGCACAGACAGGGCGGCGAGCCCGCCGCCGGATGCGAGGAGTGAACGTCGATTAATCATGGAACATAGTGTGTCATCTCGAGCGAGATGTTGGGGGCATGCCCACGCACGAATCTGTCTTCTGTAAGCGAACGGGTTGGGAATCGACGCTAGGCTTCCGCCCGTGGCTTCCCAACTCCCCGACGGTGAGCCCGCGCCCCGCGACGGTTCACTCCCACCTGGCACCGACGTCGACGCCCCGCTGTCGTTGTACGTCCACGTGCCGTTTTGTATGACGCGGTGCGGCTACTGCGATTTCAACACCTACACGCCGGCAGAGCTTGGATCGATGTCGCCTGGTGCCTATCTCACTGCCGCGCGAGCCGAGCTGGACCTGGCCCGTCGCGTACTTGGGCCCCAGACCCTACGCACGGTGTTTTTCGGTGGAGGCACCCCGACGATGCTGCCGCCGGGGGAGCTCGTCGGGCTGCTCGATGCGATCCGGGAGCGCTTCCCGGTAGCCGACGACGCGGAGATCACGACGGAGGCGAACCCAGAGAGCGTTGAGCCGAGCTACTTCCAGGCGCTGCGCGACGGTGGATTCACGCGCATCTCGCTGGGGTATCAGTCGTCGGTGCCGCATGTGCTCGAGGTGCTCGACCGCCGACACAGCCCCGGGCGTGGCCTGGATGCGGCGCGCTGGGCGTCGGAGACTGGGTTCGAGCACGTCAGTCTCGACCTCATTTATGGCACGCCGGGGGAGTCGCTCGATGATTGGCGACGAAGCCTCGATGCGGTGGCCGACACCCCCGTCGACCACGTCAGCGCCTATTCGCTCATCGTCGAAGAGGGAACACGGCTTGCCTTGCGGGTTCGAAAGGGCGAGCTTCCCATGCCCGATGAGGATGACCTCGCGGACAAGTATGTGATTGCCGACGAGTTCCTGGCCGCACGCGGTTTCCACAACTACGAGACCAGCAATTGGGCGCTGCCCGGCGGTGAGTGCCGACACAACATCGCCTACTGGAAAGGCGCGAACTGGTGGGGGATTGGCCCGGGCGCGCACAGCCACATCGGTGGGGTGCGGTTCTGGAACCGAAAACACCCGCGCGTCTACGTGGATGCACTGGCCGAGGGCGCGTCTCCGGCGCAAGGGCGCGAGGTGCTCACCGCGGAGGACCGCCGCGTCGAACGGGTGCTCCTTGAGCTTCGGCTCGCCGACGGACTCCCGCTCAGCGTGCTGACGCCGTCGGAACGTGAGCGCATTTCTTCGATGGCAGCGAGAGGGCTGGTGGAGGTCGTCGACGGGCAGCTCATCGTGCGACGGCGCTTGCTGGCCGACGGGATTATCCGCGACCTACTCGACTGACGCACCCTTTTTGCTACGAGGTGTTGACAGCGCCGCCGCACTGTCTTACTGTATTAAGCACCTAGTACAGCAATACAGGAGGTGTGGGAATGCAGTTCGACAATTCCTCGCCCATCTGGTTGCAGTTGGTGGATGAATGCTCGCGCAGAATCGTCACGGGCCAGTGGCCCGCGGGGAGCAAACTGCCAGGCGTTCGAGATCTCGGCGTCGAACTCGGGGTCAACCCCAACACCATCCAACGCGCTATGGGCGAGCTCGACCGCATGGGCGTCACGGTGCCGGATCGCACGAAAGGGCGGTTTGTGACCGACGACACCACTGTGATCGATGAGCTTCGTGAACGCGTGGCCACCGGCCACGCCGACGAGTTTGTGCGTCGCGCCCAAGGGCTCGGCATGCAGCAAACCAGGGCGTTGGAGTTACTGAAGCAACGATGGCGACAACTGGAAGGTGAGCAATCATGAAAGCCATCCAAGTGCAATCACTCACGAAGACGTACGGGAAGTTCCCGGCGCTCAACAACCTCTCATTCAGCCTGGACGAGGGCAACGTCGTCGGGCTCCTCGGCGAAAACGGCTGTGGCAAGACCACGCTGCTCAAAGTGCTCGCCGGCCTCATGGTTCGCTACGACGGCGACGTCACCGTCGCAGGGGAGCGCCCCGGCCCGGCGTCGAAGGCAAAGGTGAGCTTCCTTCCCGACGAGAGCTTCCTCGCAGATGGCAGCCGCATCGAATTCTGTGCCAAGCAGTACGCCGACTACTTCGACGACTTCAACCGCGCCAAGTTCGACGACCTGCTGCAGTTCTTCCGGCTTGAACCGGGCATGAAGCTCTCCCAGCTATCCAAAGGCATGCGGGAGAAAGCACAAATTGCGCTCGCCATGAGCCGTGACGCCAAGGTGTTTCTCCTCGACGAGCCCATCTCAGGCGTCGATCCGGCGGCGCGCGACGTGATCCTGCGCGCCATCGTGCGCAACCTCGAACCCGATTCTCTCGTGCTCATCTCTACCCATTTGATCGCCGACATCGAACCCGTACTCGACCGCGTCATCATGATGCGCTACGGACAAGTGCTTATCGAGGGTGCCGTCGACGATCTTCGCTCCGAGCACGGCACAAGCATGGACCAACTCTTTAGGGAGGTTTACCAATGGTCGGAACAGTACTGAAATACGAATTCATCCGAACCAAGTGGGCGATAGCCCTGGGTTGGGGCTTCACCCTCCTGCTCGCGCTGATCTCGTACGGAGCCGCCCACATCTCAGGCGTTGTGGCGGGAGTGCCGATCGTGTTGGGGGTCATCGCGGTAGCCGCACTGCCGTTCGCCGTGCAGCTCTACCTCGGGATACATCTCTACCGCAACACATTCGGCCGACGGGGATACTTCGAACTCACCGTTCCCGTGAAGAACTCCACGCTGATCGCCACTAAGTTTCTCTGGGCCAGCCTGGTGAGCCTGGTGTCGCTCGTGGTCTGCGCCTCATCGCTGTGGATTCTCGGAAAGGCCGACGCCGTTCTCGGCGGTAGCTCCCTGGACATCGTGACCCGGGCTATTACCGATACTGTGAGCGATCGGCCTGACTTGGGCGTGATCGCGTTGGCGATCGGCCTGCTGACGTACCTCGGCATGCTCGCACAGATCTACTTCGCCGTTGTCATCGGCAGCGAAGCGTGGATCAACAAGTCGGGAGGCTTCGGGCCAGTCATCGTCTACATCATCGTCTACGTGGCGATGCAGCTGATCGGGCTCGTGCTGCTTCTGATCCCACCGACGTACGACTTCATCGGTCGAGCCTGGTACTGGACGCCACCACTGCTCACGGATATGAGTGCCCATGATGCGGGGAGCCTACCCGTACTCCTGGTAGTCGGCTCCATCCTCCTCTCTGCTGGGATGTTCTGGCAGGCGCTGGTGAGCGTGCAGCGCCGGCTTGAGCTTCGTTAAAGTCTCACACTCCCCCCAACTTGTGGCGTCTCGGAGAGCCTCCGGGGCGCCACAACTCATGTTCGGTAGGGTCGCCAGCCGTGAACCGATACTCCCGTGACGTCCTCGCGCCCGGCTGGCAGCGCTCCCACATGAAGAAGACCAGGAACGTGCCCGTCGAACTCGACATGGTGCTCGAATTCGACGACTTCTGCGGCGCCGTCGTCGGATGGGAGAACGGCGTGGTGTTACTCGAAGACCGCAAGGGGAAGCGTCGCGGATTCCCATTCGGTGCCGGGTTCTTGCTGGAGGGGGAGCCCGTCGCCTTGCAGCCGCCGCTGCGTGCAGGAACGAAGAAGCTCAAGTACACCGCGTCTGGGTCGCGTGCGAGTGCCACACCGGAGCAGGCGAAGGTTGCGCTGCCCAGCCGCATCTACGTCGAGGGGCGTCACGATGCGGAGCTGGTGGAAAAAATCTGGGGCGACGACCTGCGCCACGTCGGCGTCGTCGTCGAGTACCTGGGTGGCATCGACGATCTCCCCGCCATCGTCGACGAGTTCCGGCCGGAACCGGGCAGGAGGCTGGGGGTGCTCGTCGACCATCTGGTGCCTGGCTCTAAGGAGTCGCGCATCGTGAAGCAGGTGTATGCCGGCGGGCACGAGGATTGCGTGCTGGTGCTCGGGCACGAGTTCATCGACATCTGGCAAGCCGTAAAGCCGGAGCGCGTCGGCCGCAAGGCGTGGCCCGACGTGCCCATGGACGTTGATTTCAAGAAGGGCACGCTGGCTGCGCTCGGGCTGCCGCACGACGATCAGCGCGACGTGGCGCGCGGCTGGCAAGCGATTCTCGCCAGGGCCAATAGCTGGCGTGACTTGGAGCCGCAGCTCAACACCATCGTCGAACGCCTCATCGACTTCGTCACTCAGGACCACATCGACGGCTAACCCGCGTTCGCTACAGTTGCCAGCATGGACATCGACGGCATTGCGGCAATGCTCAAAGACACAGCCGACAAGGTGGTCAACACTCGGTTTCGGCAGTTGGCGGACGCGGAGATCGACGAGAAGGAGCCGGGCGACTTCGTCACCGTCGCTGATCGCGAATCGGAGCGTCACCTCGCCGGCCTGCTGAAGGAGGCGTTCCCGAGCGCGCTGATCGTCGGTGAAGAGGGTGTGTTCCTCGGCTTGTCGACGCTCCATGAGCTCGCGTCGGCACCGCACGCGTTCGTGATCGACCCGATCGACGGCACGAGGAACTTCGTGAACGGCAAGCGCGAGCACGGCGTGATGCTCGCCGAAGTGCGCGACGGCGTGACCACCCGCGGCTGGATCTGGCAGCCGCAGTACGAGCGCATGTACACCGTCGAGGCAGGGTCAGGGCAGGTGCTCATGAACGGTGTGCCCGTCGAAACTCAGCCCGAGCGGGAAACACCGAAGGGGGTCACGGGGCAGCAGCGGTGGCTCGGCCACGATGGGGGCGGCCGACACGAGCCCATGGGACGCAGCTCCGGTGCGGCTTGCTTCGACTACCCGATGGCGGTATCGGGCGAGGTCGATTTCATGTACTACAACAATGCGCACCCGTGGGATCACCTTGTCGGCTGCCTCATGCTCACCGAAATCGGGGGGACGGGGCGCATGTTGAGCGGCGAACCGTACTCCGCCGCGAGCAGAGGTAAGGGGCTGCTCGTCGCGCGCTCGGAGCGCGTGTGGGAGCGCGTCGCGGAAGGCTGGGCGAACTAGCTTAGATGCCCTGGATGGGCAGCTGCTTTCGCGCGACGATGCCGCGCGAGGCCAGTTCCTCCACCAACAACGGCAGGGCCTGGCGAATGGTGGGCTCCGAAAATGCCCACCGTTCAGCGGATTCATAGAGCTGGTCGAGTTGCACGCCTTGCTGCACCAGCGTCGATGTTGTGGTGAACATATCGGCGATGCGCCCTGAGCAATCGATGACGGCGTCGCGGTTGGTGACGGGGCCGTGCCCAGGGACGACCACGGTGCTGGGCTTCGACGAGGTGAGCACGCCGTCGAGGGTGAGCGGCCAGGTGTCGAACTGGGTGGTCTCGTCGAACTGGGGCTCGTCTTCGACGAGGTCACCCACGACGATCACGTCCGCTGACGGAACAACAACTACGAGATCGGACTGCGTATGGGCCTTGCCGAAGTGCGCGATCTCGACGAAGCGCTCACCTAACTGGATGCCCTTGAGCACGCTGATCAATGTGGTGGGGCGGAGCTCGGCGGGGGTGGCGTCGTCGACGATGCACTCGTGCGCGATGGTTTCCACGTCGGACATGCCGGCGATGCCGTGCCAGTGATCCGCGTGGTGATGAGTGATGACGACGGTCTCGACGGGCACCGTCACCTGTGCGCGTGCCGAGGCGAGCAGTGCTGCGCCGACGTCGGCGGTGCCCCCGGCGTCGACGAGCATGGCGCTGTCGTCGCCGGCGATCAGCGTGACGTTCGCGGCGTCTGGGTCCACCGTCGTGACCCAAACCCTGTCGGCAACCTCACTCCACGAAATCTCCATGCGTTAGAGCCTAGGGCACGACCCCAATGGCGCCGACCACGACGAAGGTATGCCGGATAAAAACTGCAAAACTCGCCAACAGTGGCCAGGAACCTGCCCAAAACCGAGGTGTTGGGCCAACTGTTGGCGAGTTTTGCAGTTTTCTCTTGGGCACACCGCTGCCGTGCGACGCGCCGGCTCGGCACGCGACGCATTTCAACCATCTGGGGAAGAAGGGTAGGCTGGCACTCGCCTGTTGTGAGTGCTAGGAGGTGACATGCTCGACGACCGAAAGCTGGATGTACTGAAGGCGATCGTGACGGACTATGTTGCCAGCCGCGAGCCTGTCGGGTCGAAGGCGCTCGTGGAGCGCCACCAGATGAAGGTCTCGGCAGCAACGGTGCGCAACGATATGGCCGTCCTCGAAGAAGAGGGCTACATCACTCAGCCGCACACGAGCGCAGGCCGAATCCCCACAGACAAGGGCTATCGCCTGTTCGTCGATCGGCTGGCGAGCATCAAGCCACTGTCGACGGCGGAGCGACGCGCCATCGCTTCGTTCCTCGACGGCACGGCCGGCATGGACGACCTCATGGGGCGTACCGTGCGGCTGTTGGCGCAGCTCACCCACCAGGTGGCCATCGTCCAATACCCCGTGACGCAGCGCGGCCAGATCCGCCACGTCGAACTCGTGGCGCTGTCGCCGGAACGCGTCATGGTGATCATCGTCACGGCTGCCGGCCGCGTCGATCAGGAAGTGGTGGATGTTGGCTTTGTGGAGCCCGAGGCGCTCGCAGAGCTGCGGAACGTGATCGTCGGTAGCGTGATTCAACGCACACCAGCGGAAGCGGCCGACGCGCTCGCTACGCAGATGGACTCCATCCGCCCGGAGTATCGCCCCATTGCGGCGAACATCATCGCGACGACGCTGCAGCTGCTCGCTGCAGAACCAGCGGCGCAGGTTGTGGTTGCGGGTGTGCCGAACCTTGCCGGGGTCCCATTTGAGCGCAATCTCCGTCCGCTACTCGAAGCGCTAGAAGAGCAGGTGGTGCTCCTGCGTTTGCTGAGCGAGGCCGCCGGTGACGACGTGACCGTCCGGATCGGTGAAGAGAACACCGCCGACGGTTTCCAGTCGACGAGTTTGGTGGCCAGCGGTTACGGGCAGGCGGGCAATCTGGGGGCGAGCCTTGGCGTGGTTGGTCCGACGCGTATGGACTATCCCGCAACCATTGCATCGGTGCGTGCGGTGGCACGTTACGTGAGTCGATTCCTCATGGAAGGTTGATCTAGCAACTGTGAGCACGAAGGATTACTACGGCATTCTGGGTGTCTCCCGAGATGCGTCGGCGGAGGAGATCAAGAAGGCCTACCGCCGCAAGGCCATGAAGGTGCACCCGGACGTCGCCCCCGACGACGCCGAAGCCGCTGACAAGTTCAAGGAACTCAGCGAGGCCTACGAGGTGCTGAGCGACCCGAACAAACGCTCCATCTTCGACCGCGGGGGAGACCCGCGTCAGGCTGGCGGCGGTGGCGCCGGATTCTCGGGCTTCGGCGGCGGTTTTGCCGGTGGCTTCGACTTCACCAACCTGGTGGACGCGATGTTCGGTGGCCAGGGTGGGCATGGCGGCCCGAGGTCACGCGTGCGCCAGGGGCGCGACAAGCTCATCTCAGCGCAAATTAAGTTGCACGAGGCGGTATTTGGCACGAAGAAGACGATCAAGCTCAACTCGGCTGTCGTGTGCCCCCAGTGCTCCGGGCACGGCGGACAGGACGGTTCCGAGCCGGTCGAGTGCAAGATTTGCGGCGGCCAGGGCGAGATCATCCAGATGCAGCGCAGCTTCCTCGGCGACATCCGTACCTCGCAGGCCTGCCCCGAATGTCGCGGCTACGGCACCGTCATTCCTCACCCGTGCACCGAGTGCTCGGGGGAGGGGCGCGTTGCGAGCCAACGCACGATCACGCTCAAGGTTCCGGCCGGCGTCTCGAGCGGGAACCGCATTCACCTCCAGTCGCAAGGCGACGTGGGCCCAGGCGGTGGCCCTGCCGGTGACCTCTACGTGGAGATCCACGTCGCTGATCATGAGCACTTCCGACGCGATGGTGACAACCTGGAAGAGGTCGTGCGCATCCCGATGACCACAGCAGCACTGGGCACGACGCTCACCCTGCCTACGTTGGAAGCCGAGTGGGAGGGTTCCGACCCGGCCGACCGCACCGTCGAGGTGGAGATTCCGGCGGGCACGCAGTCAGGTACACGCATTGGCATCAAAGATCGGGGCGTCCCGCGGCTGCGCGGCGGCGGACGAGGTGAGCTCGGCATCACGTTCTTGGTGCAGACCCCCACGAAGCTCGACGACCACCAGCGCGATCTACTGCGGAAGCTCGCCGAAGCGAGAGACGAGACGAAGGGCGAACCCATCGTCGACAAGGGGAAACACGGCGGGCTGTTCGGCTGGCTGCGCGGAGATAAGTAGTCATGACAGGGGCGCTGTTCCTCGCGCACCTCGATAGCCCCCAGGTTGGGGATCAGGTCAAGGTTGAGGGGGAGGAAGCTCGGCACGCTGCCGTGAAGCGCGTCGAGATTGGCGAGCGCGTGCTAGTGGCCGACGGCAAGGGCCTCGGCGTCGAGGGCGCTGTGGTCGATGCAACAAAGTCGACGTTCACCGTCGCCGTGGAAGCGGTGCGACGCGAGGAACCTCGTCGACGGGTCACCGTCGTGCAGGCGCTCGCCAAGGGCGATCGCTCCACCCTCGCGGTGCAGATGCTCACCGAGATGGGCGCTGCGCGGATTGTCGCCTGGCAGGCAGACCGCTCCATCGTGCGGTGGCCGACAGAACGGCGCGACAAGGCTCTCGCGAAGTGGGAAGCCACCGCGAGGGAGTCGACGAAACAGTCACGACGGTTCACCATCCCCGAAGTGGTGTTCGCGACGACGAAACAACTGCCCGACGTGCTCGGCGATGTCTCGACGGCGTTGGTGCTGCACGAGGATGCCTCGCAGCACATTCGCGACGTGGAGGTGGAAGGCGACGTCGCGGTGATCGTCGGGCCGGAGGGCGGCATCGCCCCCGACGAGCTGGACGCGCTAGTTGCTGCCGGCGCGCAGCCGGTGCGCATCGCCGACCACGTGTTGCGCACATCGACGGCCGGGGCTGTGGCGCTTGGACAATTGGAGTTGTTGTGAGTTTTTCGTTCGACGTAGGTACCCGCATCGAGGGCTGCGGCGGGCGTACCGGCACGATCCACACGCCACACGGAGACATCGAAACGCCGGCGTTCATCGTCGTTGGCACGAAGGCGACGGTGAAGGCGGTGCTGCCAGAGACCGTGGCGCAGTTGGGCGCGCAGGCCGTGCTGGCGAATGCGTATCACCTGTACCTGCAGCCGGGTTCTGAGATCGTCGACGAGGCCGGAGGGCTGGGGAAGTTCGTGAACTGGCCTGGCCCCACCTTCACCGACTCGGGCGGGTTTCAGGTGATGAGTCTCGGCGCGGGCTTCAAGAAGGTCATCTCGATGGAGGTGGGCGAGGCCAACGACGACGCGGTGGCTCCCGGCAAGGAGCGCAGAGCGCACGTCGACGAGGATGGTGTCACGTTCTATTCGCATCTCAACGGCGACCCGCATCGCTTCACCCCCGAGGTTTCGATGCGGATCCAGCACGAGCTGGGCGCCGACATCATGTTCGCGTTCGACGAGCTCACCACCTTGATGAACACGCGCGGGTATCAGGAGCAGTCCGTCGAGCGGACGCACCGCTGGGCGGAGCGCTGTCTCGCCGCGCACAAGCAGCTCACGGAGGAACGCGTCGGCAAGCCGTATCAGGCGCTGTTTGGAGTCATCCAGGGAGCCCAGTACGAGGATCTGCGCCGCAAGGCTGCGCGCGGGCTCGCCGAGCTCAGCGTCGACGGGCAGATGTTCGACGGGTTCGGTCTCGGCGGGGCGCTCACGAAGTCGCAGATGGGGGAGATCATCGGCTGGATGGTCGACGAGCTTCCCGAGGATAAGCCGCGTCACCTGCTCGGCATCTCTGAGCCCGACGACCTGTTTGCGGCGGTCGAAGCGGGGGCCGACACATTCGACTGCGTCAACCCTTCCCGCGTGGCCCGAAACGCGGCGATCTACACCGCTGATGGCCGATACAACGTGAACACGGCCAAGCATCGCCGTTCCTTCATTCCCTTGGAAGAAGGCTGCGACTGCTACACCTGCCAGCACTACACCCGCGCCTACGTGCATCACCTGTTCAAGGCGAAGGAGATGCTGGCTTCGACGCTGGCCACCATCCACAACGAACGGTTCACCGTACGTCTCGTGGACGATATTCGTCTTGCGATGCAGCAGGGCCGGTTTCACGAGTTTCGCGACGAGTTCCTCTCGCGCTTCTACTCGCGGTAGGGCGAAGCGGTTGCGCTCCTCCTAAGCTGCAGTGGTAGGCCAGCAAACCCAAGCTAAGCGAGAGCACAGCCGCCGAGCAATTCAACAATGATGGCGCCTGCGGTTCAGAGTAATCGTGAACCGACGCCATGAAATCGACATGTCCGTAGCCCTGCAAAGTGAGCAGCAGGACGAACCAAAAAATCCAGCTCATGGGTCCCCAACGAAGGCCCAGTAGCGCAATGGAAACGAGAGTGAGTCCCAAGATGAAGATTGTATTGACTGAGAACGCAAGAATGTGAAGCGTTGGAAAGAAGTCGTTGAGATCAGTGGCTTCTCTCAGCACACTCTCTTCTGGGAGAGCCACCTTATAGAGCGGAATGTACTCCCAAAGTATTCTGACGGCAGGGGCTGAAGCGGCAGCCACAGCGGCGATGCAGCCAGCCGCAAGCGTGTTGGCAGAACGCAGTGGGCGAGGGGACTGAACATCGATCCATGCGAGTCGTGGTTGGATTCCATACAGGGCGATAGCGCCTGCAGCCATGGGGATGAGCTCATACATCTGGACGGTGCGAGGATCGTTCACTGGGGCCCAGGGCCCAGTGAACGGGACATGTAGCCAGAAGTATAGGAGCACGATGGCTATCGTCAATACCCCCAATGTCAGTGCGGGGCATCGGCCACGAGACCAGTATCTGAGTGTCATGGCAACTCTGATTCATCAAGGGTGCAGAGAATGATGTCGCTCTTGTGGCTCACATACCAGTCGCGAAACTGGTTGTTGCTGAGGCGTTCGAACCTGGCTTCAATCTGAGGGTTTGTATCCGGCGGTATTTCGTCCAGCAACGACAAATATGAGTTGGATAGGGCAGGGTCTGAAGTGGACTCTCCAGCTCTTTTGAGCAATTGAGATCGAATGATATTGACATGGGGAGAATTGCATGTTTCGATGCCTCCGCCGGCGAACATTGTTGCGGCGGAATTGAGGCTAACCTGCCGCCATTCCTCTTGATCTCCCCATGCGCGGTCAATAGGCAGCGTATGGGCGATCTCATCCAGTTTCCATCTTCTCTGGCTATTCTGTGTTAGTGATATGGGGTCCGAGGGTCGAGAGATGAGATCGATGAGTGGAGAATACGTCGAGACGATGAGAGAGCGATCCGGCTCATTAATCTGGTAGAGGCATGCCTCTCCAGTACGGAATGCTTTGCACTGCACTTGGTCCCCGGGATCATCTCTCACCAATACGGGCTGGACGTAAGCAATGATGGATGCCGTCAGGAGAGGCGGAATGAGCCATAGCAGTGCTCTGAGATGCCGAGAGTTTCTCGTGTTTCGCCAGGAAGTCAGCCCGATAGTGACTGCAGAGAATGCTAATCCCACGAGGCAAAAGAAACATAAGCGAAGGAGCTCAACTTGCCACACCAGGCTCTCCCCGCGCCCGGGGATGGATAGGGACCACATGTATGCGGTGCTCAAGAGGGCGAATCGGCTATTTGCTAAGACGACATCGTTGATCACGTAGGCGGGCACGAGAAGGAATGCCAACAGTACTGCTGGGGCCACCACAGCTGCCACGCGTCGATCAAGCAGGCAGGCGCAAGCGGTGGCGATAGGGAAGAGAGAAGCAAGGGCAACAAGTAATCCTACTATTGAAAGTGCATCTGCCACGGTCGAGTATTGTGTTATCGAGGCGATGAGCACGGCTGGCGATAATCCGAGCAAGGTTCCTGCTGTGAAAGCGCCGGTAAGGGATGCCAGCTGAATCCCTATGATTTGCCGTCGACTGCGCTTTGGGGCAGGAGGAATGGTGAGGGAAGCGGGATCGTGAGGGCTGACCAGCCAAACGGAAAGCCAGCCCACTGGGATAGCCCAAAATGGAAGCCTCGACCGAATGCCGGAGACGATGTCACGGAGGTCCACAGCGCCAAACGTTGGATGAATGTAATCAGCTGTGAGTATGAAAGAAAACCCCGCTGCGATGAGCGCGAGCGCCACGAGTGTCCGCGCCGAGTACGGCAATGCCCTCGTCATAGCCCACTGCTATCTGTGGTGAGTGCTGCGTAGTATCCCGATTCCAGCGCTGAAGCATGAGCAGTTTCAGATGCCTCGCCTAATTCTCTCAGCTCATCGATAGCTCCCTGGAATCGCAGGGTCCCCTCAGCTAGAACCATGACATGCTGTGCAATATTGGCTAGATCTTCCACCATATGCGTAGAAACTAAGACGATCGCATCCTCGGCAGCGTCATGGATGACTCCACGAATCTCCACACGCTGGCTGGGGTCAAGCCCAACAGTGGGTTCATCGAGGAGTACTATCCTCGGTCGATGTACCAAGGCACACGCAATGCCCACACGTTGACGCATGCCTCCAGATAACGAACGCACTCTGTCGTTTGCGCGGTCAGCGAGGCCGACTCTTGTCAGCGTTGCCAATGCCTGGGAATGCGCTTGTTCAGCGCTCATTCCTTGTGCCCAAGCTGCGTATGCCACATTGCGTACGACTGAGGACCACTCCATAAGCTCAAAGCGTTGCGGCAGATAGGCAACCAGACCTGCAGCCTCCGACGAATGCTGTTCCCAGCGCACGTCTGCATACCGGATGGAGCCCTGCTGCAACGGCATCGCGCCAGCAAGAAGCTTCAACAGCGTCGTCTTTCCTGCGCCATTTGGTCCGAGAAGCCCCGTGACCCCGGGAGCCACGACGGACGAGACGTGGGAGAGTCTCCGACGTCGCCCGTAACTGTGGCTGACTTCGGAGATCTCTAATGCGGGGCTGTCTCTAAAACTCATGTTCAGTGTGAGGGTTGGTAGTCGTTGGGTAGTGGGTAGAGCGTGCGGATCAC
The DNA here is from genome assembly GCA_023443125.1 of Actinomycetes bacterium. Lineage (GTDB taxonomy): Bacteria > Actinomycetota > Actinomycetes > Propionibacteriales > Propionibacteriaceae > Arachnia. The sequence goes on along the minus strand of JAEZVO010000019.1, from coordinate 8,231 downwards.
GTTGGCCGCTGAGCCGGTGGGAGCATGGCGATAACCGGTTCCTGCCCACAGGTGCACCCGGTGGGGGTCACGCGCTTGGGCAGCCGCTTGCCGGAGAGGACGCGTGAGGTGGTGAACAGCAGGGTATGCGGTGGGTGCGTGAGCATCGTGATGCGTGATGAAATCGTTGGCGAGGGCTCGGGCAGGTCGTCCCGTGAAAGCCCGGGTGATCACGGTGCGATCGAAGTCGGGATCCGCCAGTGCCGCTCGATGCACGGATGAGGTACCAGCTTCGTCGGTGCGTAGAAGGAGGGTGCCGACAGCCGCCGCAGTGGCTCCGGCATCGAGAACGGTGCGAACTGCAGCTGCGCTGTCGATGCCGCCTGCGGCGATCAGCGGCAGTGTGCTGACCTTACGTACGTTCGATAGTAGGGTGGGCAGATCCACCGGGCCTGGTGTCCGCTCCGGGTCGAAGGTAGCGCTGTGTCCGCCCGCCTGAGGCCCTTGGACAATAAGCCCATCCGCCCCACGCTCCGTTGCTGCCCGTGCTTCGTCGGGAGTCGTCACGGTTACCAACACGCATGTCCCGCTCCGATGCAGGGCAGCCATGTCCGTTGCCGGAGGGAGCCCGAACGTGAAGGACACGACGGGTACAGGGTGAGAAGTCAGTAGCTCGATCTTCTGAGACCAGTGGTCATCATCGCTGACAGGATCACTGCTCAACTGTAGGCCGTACGTTGCTGCGTCGGGTGCGAGTTCCTTCGCATACGCGGTGAATGCTGCTCTGTCTAACGTCTGGCAAGAGTGGTCGGTGGGGACAAAGACGTTGACACCAAAGGGCGCACCCGTGGCGCGCACCTGGCTGATCTCGCAGTAAAGGGCCTCCGCAGTCTTGTAGCCTCCGGCTAGAAAGGGGAACCCGCCTGCGCTTGAGACAGCGTTCGCCAACTCAATGGTGGTGGGGCCGCCGGCCATGGGCGCAGCGACAACTGGGCGAGGGGTCACGAACGGTAGAGCATTCATGGAAAACGATCCTTCGAGTGTGCCGCGAGTTGTGTTGGCACGGGCCTTCCTGCGCTGGTTGCCTTCTGCGCTCATCAAATCATGTCGAACGCGATGAGTTCAACCGTCCGAGTCGGCGCTTCTCGTCGACGACAGTGATCGAGCGTATGCAACAGCGAACTGTGGCCCCGTCAGCTAGCCACACTCTGCCGTGAATCCCTTCAGCTGGCTGTTACGTAACTCGGCTCGTAGCGTTTCACGAGTTTGATGACCTGGTAAGTGATCGGCATAACGAGCACCTCGATGAGTACCTTCCAGATGTAGCCGACGAGGATGTAGTTGATCATCGTGCCGCCGGTAATCACGCCATAGAACGCGATGAGGCAAAACGCCGTGGTGTCCGCGGCTTCACCCACCAGCGTGGAGCCCAGCAGTCGCGCCCATAAGCCCTTCTCTGCAGTGTGGGCCTTAATCTTCACCAGCACCCAGGCGTTGAGAAGCTGGCCAACGAGGTAGCCACACAGGCTCGCCAGCACGATGCGCGGTACGAAGCCCAAGATTGCGTCGAATGCCTCCTGATTCGGCCAGTCTGCCGCCGGTGGGGCGATGCCGACGAGGAGGAAGGTCACCGACGCCAGCGCCGCCATGACGAAGCCCATCAGAATCGCCCGACGCGCACCCTGCATGCCGTACACCTCTGCCAGCACGTCGCCGATCACGTAGACGAGCGGAAAGAGGATGGCGCCACCGTCGGTAATCAAGGGCAGCACGGGGAAGCCCAGGACGTTCACCTCCGGGCCGAATTGAATGAGCTTGGTGGCCGCAACGTTGGAGATCAGCAGGAGGCCGACGAACGCGACGGCGATGATGTCGTAGTGGCTTCGACTACGCTGAGCGAATTGAGTATCTGTCACCGGAGAGATGGTAGTTGATCTCCTCGCGACTTTCTTCGCGTGCCCAGCCCGAAGAGGGAAGAAAGATGGCAGACTTGGTGCATGGAAGGCAATGAAGCATCGGAACGTAACGACGTCGAACTCGACCAACTCCAAGCTGGCGATACCTTGATCGATCGCGGCGTGGACGACGTGCTGGACGAGGGCTACATCCTGCCGGACAACTGGGGCCCAGGCATGGGATATGGCACCACTGCCGCAGAGATGCGGCAAGGGGAAAGCATCGACATGCGTGCCAAACAAGAAGAGCCCGAGCACGACCCCCAGAAACTCAGCGGCAAATGGAACCCTCTATTTGAAGACCGCGAGGTGGGCCAACAGCGCGCCGGGAGGTTGATCGTCGGCGACGATCGCAACGTCGGTAGAGAAATGGGAATCAGCGGAGGAGCGGCATCAGCCGAGGAAGCGGCGATGCACATCATCGACGAAGACGACGAAACGGGTGATGACTGAACCATCGTCGACGGCTAAGCTGAACATGCCCGACGAACGACGTCGGGCCACGTCGGAAGGCCAGCCCCCTGAACCCCCTGCATCAGTTGCCCGGAACCCGCACCATCGGCGTTCCACCATCCATCGACATGATCAGCATTCTCGGCCCCAGCGACGAGAATCTGCGCGTGCTCGAATCACTGCTTGAAGCCGACGTGCACGTGCGAGGCTCTGAGATCACACTCACCGGGTCGACGGAAGCCGTGACCAAGGCGAACGACGTGATCAGCGAGCTCATCGCCATTCTCCGAACTGGCCAGGGGCTCTCTCCGGAAACTGTCGAGCGGGTCGTCACGATGACCGCAGAGAACGAGTCGCCGTCGGATGTGCTCACGCAGGGTATTGTCAGCTCGCGCGGACGTACGGTGCGGCCCAAGACCCTGAACCAGAAGCGTTACGTCGACGCGATCGATCGTCACACCATCGTGTTCGGCATCGGCCCCGCCGGCACGGGCAAGACCTACCTCGCCATGGCGAAAGCGGTGCAGGCCCTGCAGACGAAGCAGGTGAATCGCATCATTCTCACCAGGCCCGCCATCGAGGCCGGCGAAAAGCTTGGCTTCCTCCCAGGCACGCTCAGCGACAAGATCGACCCCTACCTTCGCCCGCTCTACGACGCGCTGCACGACATGGTGGAACCAGATTCCGTGCCCAAACTGCTCACCTCAGGCGTGGTTGAAGTGGCGCCGCTGGCCTACATGCGCGGCCGCACCCTCAACGACGCGTTCATCATCTTGGATGAAGCGCAAAACACCACTGCCGAGCAGATGAAGATGTTCCTCACCCGGCTGGGCTTCGGCTCGAAGATCTGCGTCACCGGTGACGTCACCCAGATCGACCTTCCCGGCGGCGCGCGCTCCGGGCTGCAGCTGGTGCAAGGCATCCTCGACGGGGTGGACGACATCGCGTTTTGTAACCTCACGGCCCGCGACGTGGTGCGTCACCGACTGGTGGGCAAGATCGTCGCAGCCTACGACGAGTACGACTCTGCGCAGGATGCGCGAAAGGCGAAGCGGAAGTGATCGACCTCAACAACGAATCCGGCATGGAGGCCGACGAACAGGGCCTCGTGCGGTTGGCGCGCTTCGCGCTTGATCGGCTGCGCATTCATCCCCACGCCGACCTCTCCATCCTCCTCGTTGACGAGCAAACCATGGCTGACTACCACGAACGCTTCATGGACCTGCCTGGGCCGACCGACGTGATGAGCTTCCCCATGGATGAGTTGCGCGAACCCTCCGACGACGAAGCGCCGCCGCTGGGCATGCTCGGCGACATCGTGCTGTGCCCGGCGGTGGCTGAGCGTCAAGCCGCTGAGAACGGGCGCCAACCCGACGAAGAAGCCGAGTACCTGCTCATTCACGGGCTGCTGCACCTGCTGGGGCACGACCATGCAGAGCCCGAGGAGAAAGCGATCATGTTCGGCCTCAACGACAAGATCATCCAAGCATGGGGCTTGGAGCGTGCTCGATGAGCCAACTGGCGAGGCAGCTCCGGCTGAGCGATGCCATCGCGATCGGCGTGGCGTCGATGGTGGGAGCTGGCGTCTTCGCGGTGTGGGGTCCGGCGGCCGCTGCTGCGGGCAGCGGACTCGTCATCGGCCTCGTGCTTGCCGCGTTCGCGGCCTGGTGCAACGCCACCAGCTCCGCCCAGGCCGCCAAGGTGCTTGTGGTGATCGCACTCGTCGGCATCGTGACAGCCTTGGCCACGGGCTGGATTTCGCCGCCGGCCTCGGCGAGCTTCGAGTGGGTGGCCACGACGCCGTACGGCGTGTTGCAAAGCGCCGGCCTCATGTTTTTCGCCTTCGCCGGGTACGCGCGCATCGCGACGATGGGCGAGGAAGTAATCGACCCCGAGCGCAACATTCGCCGAGCCATCGTCGGAGCGCTCACCATCACGCTCGTGCTCTACGCACTCATCGCGTGGACGTTGGTGGCCAGGGTGGGTGTTGCCGCCCTGGCCGGCAGCGCAGCCCCGCTGACGTTGCTCGTCGGTGACCATCTGGTGCAGAAGACCATCTTGATCATTGGTGCGACGGCGGCGAGCGCGGGTGCGCTACTGGGCCTGTTGTCGGGCATCGGGCGCACTTGGTTGGCGATGGCTCGCACCCACGATTTACCCGGATGGTTTAACCAGACCAGCGAGCGCATCAAGACCCCGCACAGGATTGAGCTGACCGTCGCGGTCGTGCTCAGCGTCATGGTGATGCTGGCCGACCTTCGCGGCGCCATCGGGTTCTCGTCGTTTGGCGTGTTGCTGTATTACTTTGTGGCGAACGTGTCCGCCTACACGCAGACGGAGCCACACCGCCACTACCATCGCGCCTGGCAGGTGCTCGGTGCAGCCACATGCCTGGTGCTCGTCGTCACGCTGCCTATCATGTCGGTGGTGATTGGCATGATTGTGCTGGGTGTCGGTGTTGTGTGGCGACTAGCCAAACCTGAACCCATGTCAACCGGTGCAGAGGAAGCTGCCTGATGTTCTCGCAAACCCAATGGATCGAACTGACGCTCGCGTTGGTCTTCGCTGTCTTTGCCAGCTTGCTGGCAGCCATCGAGGCTGCGGTGGCGGTGACGACGAAGGGCAAGGCGGAGCGCCTCGTCGCGGAAGAACCGTCGAAGGCGCATGAGCGCATCGCATTCATCGCTCAGGACCCGGCACCGACGGTGAACTCCGTCATGTTTGCACGCATGATGTTGGAGATCTCGTCGATCACCCTTGTCGGGCTCCTGATTCACAGTTTCTTTGGCGCTGACTGGCTGCGCGTGCTGCTCACCGTCGGCATCATGCTCGTCGTCTCATTCATCCTATGGGGTGTGGCGCCGCGCACATTGGGGCGTCAGAATCCGATCCGCACCCTCAAGGTTTTCGGCCCTGCTGCGGGCGTGCTCACCACCATCTTGAACCCTGTCGCGCAGCTCATGGTGCTCATCGGCAACGCCCTGACGCCCGGCCGCGGTTACTCCGACGGGCCATTCGCTAACGAAGCAGAGTTCCTCGACATGGTCTCCGTCGCGGAAGAGCATGAGGTGATTGAGGACAGCGAGTCGAAGATGGTGCGCTCGGTGTTCGGCCTCGACGACACCTTCGTCAAGGAAGTGATGGTTCCGCGCACCGACATGGTGTTCATCAAGGAAAACCACACGCTGCGTCAGCTCATCAGCTTGGCCCTTCGATCTGGTTTTTCGCGGATCCCCGTGATCGGGGAGGGGCTCGACGACATCCGCGGCATCGTCTATATCAAGGACGTCACCAAGCGTATTTTCGACTACCCCGAGGCAGAACGCGGCGAAACCGTGAGCGAAGTGATGCGCACGGCGGAGTTCTGTCCCGACTCCAAACCTGTTTCTGAGCTGTTGCAAGAGATGCAGCGCAACCACTCGCACATGGTCATCGTCGTCGACGAGTTCGGCGGCACGTCCGGCCTAGCCACGATCGAAGACATCCTGGAAGAGATCGTCGGCGAGATCGTCGACGAATACGACCAGGAGGTTCCGAACGTCGTGGATCTGGGCGAGGGCCGCTACCGAGTGTCGTCGCGGCTGTCCGTCAGCGACTTGGGTGAGCTGTTCGGTCGCGATCTCGATGACGAAGACGTCGACACCGTGTGGGGTCTCATGGCCAAGCAGCTCGACCTGGTGCCGATCTCCGGATCGAAGACTGTGTACGAGGGCATCGAGATGATTGCAGACCGCACGATGGGCCGTCGCCACCAAGTTGCGACGGTCCTCGTGCGACAACTGCCCGAGGAGGAAGACACCGAAGATGAGCCCAACGACGACGAATAACCACCGGTCCGGTTTCGCCTGCTTCGTGGGTAGGCCGAACGCCGGAAAATCGACGCTCACGAACGCGCTCGTCGGGCAGAAGATTGCCATCGCCTCGTCGAAGCCGCAGACCACGCGCCACGCGATCCGCGGCATTATTACCCGCGACGACGGCCAACTGATCCTGATCGACACGCCGGGGCTCCACAAACCCCGCACACTGCTGGGAGAGCGGCTGAACACGCTCGTCTACGACACCTGGGCCGAAGTGGATGTGATCGGCGGCTGCCTGCCGGCCAACGAAAAAATCGGCCCAGGTGACAAGCACATCCTGCAGGAGATTCAGGGGCTCACGAATCCGCCGAAACTGCTTGCACTGATCACGAAGATTGATCTCGTGCCGAAGCCGCACGTACTACAACGCATCGCCGCGGCGAATGAGCTCGCGAATGAGCTCGGCATTGAGTGGGAAGCGATCGTACCGGTATCCGCGACGTCGGGGGAGCAGGTCGACACCGTCGCCAATGCGCTCCTCCAGCTGCTGCCCGAGGGTCCGGTGTATTACCCCGACGGGGAAATCACCGACGAGCCCGAAGAGACGCTCATGGCGGAGCTCATCCGCGAAGCCGCGCTCGAAGGAGTGCACGACGAGCTCCCGCACTCTATCGCGGTGATGATCGACGAGGTCGTGCCGCGCGAAGACCGACCGGAGGACAAGCCGCTCACCGACGTGTATGCCAGCATCGTCGTCGAGCGGGAATCACAGAAGGGCATCATCATCGGTAAGGGTGGCAGCAGGCTCAAAGAGATCGGAACAGCGGCCCGGCTGCAGATCAACAAGCTGCTCGGAACCCGTGTGCACCTTCACCTGCACGTCAAGGTGCTCAAGGAATGGCAGCGCGACGCCAAACAGCTCGGCAAGCTCGGCTTCTAGCCTTGCCCCTGGTGCCGGTGGTTGAGTAGCCGCTCGGCGCCGGTGGTTGAGCCGCCCGCGAAGCGGGCGTGTCGAAGCCCCGGTACTGCGTCTCGATACGGGCCTTCGGCCCTACTCGACGATCGGGGTAGGTGCGGGCTGCTGCTCGACGGTCGGGGGGGGGAAGAGCCCCTCTACTGGGGCCGGTGGTTGAGTAGCGCCCGAAGGGCGCGTATCGAAACCACCCACCACGAAACTTCAAAATCCGTACGCAGGTGAGATGAAGGGCCCGTTTTAGGGGGTTTGGTCAAGCTGCGTACGGATTTTGAAGTTTTTCACTCGATGGCTGGGAGCCCCGGTGGTTGAGTAGCGAGCGAAGCTCGCGTATCGAAACCACACCGTCCGACCAAGGCCACGCGTTACTTCGTGCGTGGGTTGGTGTTGAGCACTTGGAGTTCCCCGATCTTGAGCGTCGCCTGCGCTGTTGTTTTGAGTGGGATGGTTCCGCTTTCTCCGACCCCTTGCCAGTCCACGGTCCAGTTTGTTGTGGCTGTGACGCTGTAGATGCCCTGGCGTTCATAGCCGGTTTGGCGTCCGCAGGTCACTGGCGTGGTGATCAGTGTGGTGTTGGGGTGGGGTTTCTTCCATGTCTTGCAGGTGATGGGTTTGCTGCCGTCGCCAAGATCCCAAGTGATCGACGTCACTCTTGCGACGATGGAGATGGTGTAACCGGCCACGCTCTTGCTGGCCGTGACCGGGCCGAGTTGGTGTTTCGTCGGCTGTTCTGGCCAGAGCCACAGTGGCATGCCGACGGCGCCCAACGCCTGGGGTGCTTGTTCGAGGCTCTTCGGGGTGGTGCCTGCGGTGATGGGATCGAAGCCTGCAGCGGTGGCGAGTTCCCAAGCAATCTGTTTGGGGTCAGGAGGCGGGGTACCAGCAGCGTCGGGAAGCCATATCAGGAGGACTGCTTCTGAATCGGGGACGCCGGTGCCTTTGGGGGCTCTTCACAATCGAGGGTGTAGTCGGGGTTTGAATCCGCCGACCTCGAGGAGACTGCGGGCGATGTAGTGGGTCAGGTTCCGGAAGCCCAGGGCAATACCGCGGAGGTGCTCGAGTCGGCCGTTG
>JAEZVO010000072.1 GCA_023443125.1 Actinomycetes bacterium | reverse complement strand
GGAGATTGGGGGGTTCGCGCATGTCGTGGATGAGTGGTCGACGGATTTCTCGCGGGTGAAGATCTATCAGGAGCAGCAGGATCGTGGGGCTAGCTACGACCTCCGGGTCCAGGTGAATAGTGTCGGGGTGTACGGCGGGTTCGTGTCCACGACGCAAGATATCGAGCAGGTGGGTTTTGCAACCTGCAGCAAAGTTCCGTATCCCATGTGTGTGGTGGTGGCTGATGATGGTGTGATCACGCTGGGGTATGTCGGTGATCCGCCGCTGGGGCTGGATGCGATGGTGGCGGAGTTGGGTAAGTTGGTGGAGTTTTATGCGAACGACTGAGCCCAGGGAGCTGGCCCTGCCGGTGTTACCTCACTCGGATGCGCCGGCACGATGGGCGAAAGGGCTTCAGTCGCAAGCGCCCTTCATGGCCGACCACCAACCACACGAGTAGCCAACCTCACAGGGCACACCAGCTAGGCTTCCACGCATGATCGTGGGAATCGGAACCGACCTCGTCGACGTCGAACGCTTCGAGGCTGCCCTCACCCGGAACCCTGGGCTGGCCGCGAGGTTGCTCACGCCCCACGAGCAAGCCCTCTCGATGGAGTCGCGCGCGGCTCGCTTTGCCGCCAAGGAGGCTCTCGCCAAAGCGCTCGGCGCGCCCGGCGGGCTGCGGTGGCTGGACTGCGAAGTGGTCCGCGACGAGCACCGTCGCCCCTCATTTCGATGTACGGGCACGGTCGCGCAACGCCTCGACGAACTCGGCGTGCAGCAGGTGCATCTGTCCTTGTCGCACGACGGTGGGTTCGCCACCGCGATGGTGGTGTGCGAGCGGTGATGGCCTCTGCGAGCGCCGAGCCCAACATCGTGCGCCCCGACGACATCGCCCGCTGGTGGCCGGTGCCGGGGCGGACGTCGCACAAGTACACCCGCGGGGTTGTGGCTCTCGATACCGGTTCGACGAGGTATCCCGGCGCCGCGCTGCTCGGCATCGCCGGAGCGCTGTATGCCGGCGCGGGCATGGTGCGATACGTGGGGCCTGCCAGTTCACAGCTCGTGCTCGGGCAGTTCCCCAGCGTCGTGCTGGAGCCCGGGCGAGTGCAGGCGACGGTGGTGGGTTCCGGCTGGGGTGAGCCCGACGCCGCCCGCCTCGCGCGGTTCGCTGAGCCGGGCAGCCCCGTCGTGGCCGACGCTGAGGCGCTGCGCTGCCTGCCTGACGCGGGACTGGGGGAGTGGTTGCTCACTCCGCACGCGGGGGAGTTGGCCGAGTTGTTGGGTGTGGCAAGGGAAGACGTCGAGCGGGAGCCCGTCGAGTATGCGCGCGAGGCAGCGCGGCGCACCGGAGCGACGGTGTTGCTGAAGGGCGGAGAGCAGTACGTCGCGGAGTCATCGGGCCGGGTGAGCGTGGCATGCCCTGGGCCGGGATGGACCGCGACGGCGGGTGCGGGCGACGTGCTCGCAGGCATCTGCGGTGCGCTCCTGGCGGCGGGGCTGGAGCCGTGGCGCGCCGGCGTGATGGGTGCGAGCATCCAGGCGCTCACCGCGGCGCAACACCCCGGGCCTTATCCGCCCAATCACCTGGTAACCCTGCTGCCCACCACCATCGCGCGGCTCGTGCACGCTGGTACCTGAGCGGTCCCGGTCGCGCCTTTTCTCGGCGGTCGAGTAGCGGGCGTAGCCCGTGTATCGAGACCCGGTGGCCGGGTTTCGACTCGCCTCCCTTCGCTCGGCGGCTCAACCGTCGGGCCAAGGCGGTCGGCAGCTCAACCACCGGGAGGCAGGCAATCGGCGGCTCAACCGCTCAAGCCACTCAGCGGTGGGCGATGACTTCGATCTCGACGTTCGCGCCCTTCGGGAGCGCAGCCACCGCGACGGCAGAACGCGCCGGGTAGGGCTGCGCGAAGCGCGAGCCGTACACCTCATTCACCGCCGCGAAGTCGTTCATGTCGGTGAGGAATACCGTCACCTTCACCACGTTTGCCATGGTGAGCCCGGCTGCCTCCAGAATGACCTCAACATTGTCGAGGCACTGGGTGGCCTGCGTCGCGATGTCGCCTTCCACCAGCTCTCCCGCAGGGGTGAGCGGGATCTGGCCGGATGCGTAGACGAAGTCACCTACGCGCACGGCTTGCGAGTAGGGGCCGATCGCGGCGGGGGCCTGGTTGGTGCTGAGCGCTTCCATGGTTGTCCTTTCAGTCGAGGATGGATTGCGCGAGCCAGCCGCCCTCGCGCATGCCGGGTGGAATCACGAACACCGCCGACCCCACCGTCGTCGTCCACTCATTCAGCGCGTCGGCGTCGTCGAGCACGCGCTGAATCGGAATAAATTGCTTCGCAATGTTCGCCTGGAACGCATTGAAGATGAGCCCGGTTCCGGTGTGATCGGAGTAATTGAGCCCCCGACGGTGCATGCTGCGGCCATTGTTTTGGCTGGGGTGGGCGAGCTTGGCGTGGGCGTTCTCGGCAATCGCCAGGCCGCCGTCTTCGGGGCGCCGCGCCATGAAATCCATGGGCGTGAACTCGGTGCCGCCCGACAGTGGGGCACCCGTCGCGAGGTCCCGGCCGATGGTCTGCTCCATCTGGTTGCGGGTGAGTTTGTCCCACTCCGGCAGGTCCATCTCGATCCGTCGCACCACGAGCTGCGTGCCGCCGGCGAGCCATCCCTCGTCGGACCACAGCGTGCCGTCAGCCAGCGCGCCAGTGGCATTGGCGGTGCCATCCACCTGGCCGAATAGATTGCGCCCGGTAATGGGCTCCCCGTCGGGCCCGGTGGCTCGCCACGAGCCCTGCTGCGCCCACCGCACGCTCGCCCATGGCTCGGCGTCGTGGGTGAGCCGTCGCTTCGCGTAGGCGACGGAGGTGAAGTCATCGGCGCTGATCCACAGCAGCAAGTCACCGCCGCAGTAGGCGTCGTCGAGCTTGTCGTGGCGCATCGGCGGGATCTCCTGGAACCCGGCCGGCAACTTGTCGTGCAGCCCGTCAAGCGTGAACACCTTCGGCCCAAACCCGACAAGCACGCTCAGCGACACGCTTTGGGCGGCCATGTCGGGCAGGGTGTCGCCCGCGAGCGGAACGCCCCGCATGAGCGCGGAAATGTCCGTCGACCACACCCGCATCATGCGTCCGAGCGCGGCCTTGTCGACGTCGGGTTTGAGGTCGAAGGCGATGAGTTCCGCCGCAGCGGGAACCGGTGTGGTGATGCCAGCCTGGTGTTCTGCAAACGGCGAATAGGTCTGTCCAGCGACAGCCGTCGCCTCACTGCTTCGCGGCGGCGTACCGTCGGCAAAGTGCATCGAAGCGGCCAACCCAAGGCCTGCGACGGCGCCCGCGCCGGCCCCCAGCATTCCCCGTCGTGACACTCCAGACATGGCTACAACCTTACTCGGCGGGTTAAGCTACCCGCTATGAAGCGTGTAGCAACTCTCGCGGTGGCAGCCCTCGCACTGGCCGGCTGCGCCCAGCAAGCTGAAACCCCCGGTGTGTTGACCGGTGAGGCCTGGACTAGAACCACGACGGGGACCCAGGAGCCGGGCATGACGGCGGTGTACGTCAACCTGACCAATCCGGGTAAGAAACTGATCAACCTCATCAGCGCGGATTGCGGCGACGTCGCTGAGAAAACCGAGCTGCACGAGATGGTCATGAAAGACGGCGAGATGATCATGCGGAAGACGGACAAGGTTCCGGTTCCCGCCGAAGGTCACCAGCACCTCGCGCCTGGCGGGCCGCACATCATGCTGATGGGCGTCAAGAAGGAATTGCCCGTCGGCGGGGAAGAGGTGCACTGCAAGCTCACCTTCGACAACGATCAGGTCGAAGAGATCACGGCTCCCATCAAGGAATTCACCGAGGAGCAGGAGACGTACCACAAGCACGAAGGCATGGACTACGGCGATCACGACCACCATGAGGGGAACTAAGCGGCCCGGCAGGGTGCTGCTCAGCTGAGCAACGCCGGCCACGGCCCCGGCTTCACTGGTTGTTCATCTTCCGTTTGCTCATCGGGGATGGGCTTCGTAACCCACTGGAGTAGCATCGAAGGCGTGCGGGTAGCGATTGTCACGGAATCATTCCTGCCTCAGGTGAACGGAGTCACCAACTCCGTCCTGAGGATTCTCGAGCACCTCCGAGCCGAAGGGCACGAGGCCCTCGTGATCGCCCCTGCCGACGGCAACAAGACGCCGACGGAATCGAATGGCTTTCCCGTGGTCCCCGTGATGAGCGTCGGCCTTCCCGGTTACGAGGTGGTGCGCGTCGTCACGACGACGAAGGCCCACCTGCGTCACACGCTCATGGCCTTCGCGCCCGACGTGGTGCACCTCGCTGCTCCGTTCGTCGTCGGATATAAAGCTGCGGAGGTCGCAGCCCAGCTCGGCATCCCGATGGTGGGCATCTACCAAACCGAGGTGCCCAGCTACGCCGCCCGCTACGGCTTCGCCGCCGTCGAGCCGCTGCTGTGGCGGCATGTGCGCCAGATCCACTCCCTCGCGACGCTGAACTTCGCACCCTCGACGTTCGCCCGCCAGCAGCTGATCGACCAGGGCATCCCGAGGGTCGGAGTGTGGGGCCGTGGCGTCGACTCCGTCCGCTTCGACCCCATGAAGCGCAGCGACGCCCTGCGCGCGAAGCTCGCCCCGAACGGCGAAAGGCTCATCGGTTACATGGGTCGGCTCGCCAGCGAGAAGCGCGTCGAAGACCTCGCAGTGCTCCGCGACATCCCGAACACCCGCCTCGTCATCATCGGCGATGGTCCCAGCCGCCCTGCGCTCGAGCAGCAGCTCCCTGGCGCTGCGTTCATGGGCCAGCTCACGGGCGACGATCTACCCGCCGCCATGGCGTCGCTCGACCTCTTCGTACACACCGGCGAGCTGGAGACCTTCTGTCAGGCCATCCAGGAAGCGAAGGCATCCGGTCTGCCGGTGATCGCGCCCCGTCGCGGCGGGCCGATCGACCTCGTCGA
>JAEZVO010000017.1 GCA_023443125.1 Actinomycetes bacterium | reverse complement strand
CGAAAGAACAGGGATCTCAGAAAAACGGATGTAATCGTTATGGAATAGAGACCCTCAAAGCACCTCCTGACCGCAACACATAGTTCCGGCAAGATGACAGTGTTGGTCTCACTATGCGGACAGCCACATGGCGCTGACTAGCGCACGACCACCGTTTCGACGGGGAGCCCGGAGTGTGCAGAGATGTCCAGGCCACTCGGTTCGAGCCCGGCTGCGACGACCTGCGCCCCGACAGCGGCAATCATGGCGCCGTTATCGGTGCACAACCCTGGCCTGGGGCGGCGGAACTCGAACCCGGCGTCCTCGGCGCGCTCGGCCAGCAGCATGCGCAGTCGCGAGTTCGCGGCCACTCCCCCGCCAAGCAAAATGGATTCGACGCCCAGGTGGCGGGCCGCGTCGATAGTTTTGGCCGACAGCACGTCGGCGACGGCTTCCTGGAAGCTAGCGCACACGTCGGCGACGGGAATCTCCCCGCCTTCGATGCGTCGCTGCTCCACCCAGCGAGCGACGGCGGTCTTGAGGCCGGAGAAGGAGAAATCGAACCGGTGCTTCTCGAGATCGTGCCTAGCCGTGAGTCCGCGGGGGAACCGGATAGCCGACGGGTTCCCCTCCTGCGCGAGTTTGTCGATCACTGGCCCGCCGGGGTAGGAGAGCCCCAGCAGGCGGGCGACCTTGTCGTAGGCCTCGCCGGCGGCGTCGTCGATGGTGGACCCGAGTTCGGTAACGTCCGTCGCGATGTCACGCACGTGGAGCAGCGACGTGTGGCCGCCCGAGACGAGCAAGGCCAGCGACGGCGTCGGCAGCGGTCCGTGGTCGAGCAGATCGACGGCGACGTGGCCGATGAGGTGGTTCACGCCGTAGAGCGGCTTGCCGAGATAGGCGGCGAGGGCCTTGGCCGACGCGAGCCCCACCACGAGCGCACCCATGAGCCCGGGCCCCGCGGTGACGGCGACGGCGTCGATGTCGGCGAGATCGATGTCTGCGGTGCGCACGGCGCGTTCGAGCGCGGGCACGATGGCGGCGAGATGCGCGCGGCTCGCCACCTCCGGCACGACCCCACCGAAGCGAACATGGAGCTCCACCGAACTCGCCACCTCGTTGGCGAGCAGCGTCGATCCGCGCACGATACCGACGCCGGTTTCGTCGCAGGAGGATTCGATACCCAGGATCAACGGCTCGCTCATGGTTTGCAGTTCCTCTCCATTACCAGCGCGTCGGCCCCCGCGCCGTAGTAATCGTTTCGACGGTGGATCATCGAAAAACCGTGCTTGCGATACAACTCGACGGCGGGCAGGTTGTCGTCGCGCACCTCCAGCAGGCAGCGCTTACCCACCGCGCCCAGCCCCGCCTGCATGAGCGCGTCGGCAACGCCTTGACGGCGCGCATCGGGGCGCACGACGATGCGGTTCAGGTCTGCTGCTTCGCCCATGTCTTGGAACGTGATGACGCCGAGCAGCCGCACATCTCTCGCGACGAGTGTGGTGCGGCGTGAACCCCGGAGCTCCTGCGCCCACGAGGTTTCGCTCCAGCGCTCCTTCGTCGGGAAGCACGCTTCGAGTTCGACGATCTCCGGCAGATCGTCGAGGGTTGCGACGACGGACTTCATCGCTGCACTTTCAACCGGGGAAGCACCGACTTGGGCTTGCCGGGCACCGTCGCGTCCGCGGCGCGCAGATAGTACGGCTCCTCCCCCGCTGTGGGCAGCTGGCTGTGGCGTGCGGCGAGGATGGCCGCGTCGAGGGACACGGGGCCGGCGAATTCCACTTGGCTACGGTATTCGTCGGGAATATCGCCGTAGACGGGGACGCGCGGGAGGGTGTCGGGGGTGCCCACCTGGGGCTCACCGTCGCGAACACCGTCGACGTAGCGCGCCCAGAACAGCTCCTTGCGACGGGCATCGGAGGCGACGAGGAACTCGCCCTGTGCATCCACGGCGAGCGCGATGGCGTCGAGCGAGCACACGCGGCGCAACGCCCGCCCCCCGACTGCGGCGAGCGTGGCGCCCGTCGCGATGCCCACCCGCAGGCCGGTGTAGGGGCCAGGGCCCATGCCGACGACGAACTCGTCGACGTCGGTGAGCGCCACGCCCATCTCGGCGCAGACCTGCTGCACCGACGGCATGAGCTGCTCGACGTGAGCGCGCGCGTCGGCGACCACCGTCGACGGCCCGGGCTCTCCGTCGCGGGCGATGCCGACGGCCACGTGGTGCGAGGTGTCGATGGCGAGGGTAATCATGCGAACTCCCGGAACTGGTCGAGGACGTCGGCCCACCGCTGGCCGATCCCCGCAAGGTAAACGGTGCGTTGGTCGTCGGCGGGGTCGTCGCTGCGTTGGATGTCGATTGCGAGTGGCTCGTCGCTCAGCCATTCCGCCAAGCCAGCGCCCCATTCCACCAGCGTCACCGACGTGGCGAGCGTGCTCTGGAGGTCGATGTCGGCCAGCTCGTCAGCTGAGCTGAGGCGGTAGGCGTCGACGTGCACCAGGCCAGGGCCGGACCCGCGCGGTGGGTGGATTCTGGACAGCACGAAGGTGGGCGAAATCACCGGGCCGTCCACGTCGAGGCCTTCACCGATGCCCTGCGCGAGGGTGGTCTTGCCCGCGCCGAGCTCCCCCGTCGCGACGATCACGTCGCCCGCGCGCAGCACTTGGGCGAGCTGCCTGCCGAGGCGACGCATGGCGTCGGCGTCGGGCACTTGCACAGCGACGGGCAGCGCGCGCGCCAGTACGACGCCGTTCTCCGTGGGACGACGCTGCACGAAGCCCGCGCGCTCCCACCACGCGATGTTGTGGGGAAATTCGTGGCGCGCAACCGCCTCCACCCGGCGAAACCCCAAGTCAGCAAGCGCAACGAATGCGGCAGACACCATCTGGAATCCGACGCCGGAACCTGCGGCTGCGGGCACCACGCTCACGCGACACAGCTTGGCGGTATCGCCGTCGACGGCGACCAGCAGCCCCGCGATGGGGGTGCCGTCGCGCTCCAGCAGGATGCCGTAGCCCGCCTCGATGGCGTCTCGCACGCTCTCGACGGTGTCGGACAGCGCGGCGGCCGGCGGATCGACGGGCGGGCGGGCAGCGAAGGCCTCGCGGATCACCGAGTGGAGCGCCTCGGCGTCCGATGGCTCGGCGAAACGAAGGGAAATACTCATGTCAGCTACCGATCCTAGGCGTATACCGAGTGTGTCCCAACTGCGTGCCCGACGGGTTCACCGCCGCCCCCTCGGCCTGCGGGGCCGCCCGTAGAAGCCTGGCTTGCGTGGGCCGGATCGGCGGGCGTGCTGCTTCGGCTTGATGAGGTCGAAGAACGCCGATTCCTCGACGGCAACCCCCGACGCGGGCTTGGCACCGGTGAGTTCGGCGACGGTGGCGTCGCCGGGCGCAGCCTCCACATTGCGCGCCTCCACGCCTGCTTGCCCGAGGATGCGGCGCATGAGCTTGCGCTGGTGCGGGAGCACCACCGTGGCGACGGTGCCCGCCGTGCCGGCGCGGGCAGTGCGGCCGGCCCGGTGCAGATAGTCCTTGGCATCGCGGGGCGGATCCATTTGCACGACGAGGCTCACGTCGTCGACGTGAATCCCCCTTGCCGCGACGTCGGTAGCGACGAGCACGGGCACATCACCGGATTTGAATGCGGCGAGGATGCGCGCGCGGGCGCCCTGGGTGAGGCCACCGTGCAACGCGCCCGCCATCACGCCGGCGGCGCGCAACTGCCCGGCGATTCGGTCGGTGCCCTTCTGGGTGCGCGCGAACACGACGGTGCGGCCGTCGCGCGACGCGAGTTCGGCGGTAACTGCGAGTTTGTCGTGGGGCTTCGTCTGCAGCGCGAGGTGGGTCATCGACGTCACCGATACCTGCCCGGAATCCACCTCGTGCGTGATGGGGTCGGTGAGGTAGCGCTCGACGATGCGGTCGACCGCGGCGTCAAGGGTTGCCGAGAACAGGAGGCGCTGTCCGCGCTCGGGGGTGGCGTCGAGAATGGCCGTGACTTCGTCGGTGAACCCCATCTCGGCCATGTGGTCGGCCTCGTCGAGCACGGTGATTTCGACGTTGCCGAGGTCGGCAGCGCCTTGCTGCATGAGGTCGATGAGGCGGCCCGGAGTGGCGACGACGACGTCGACGCCACGCGCGAATGCCTTGATCTGCGGGTTGTAGCTCATGCCGCCCGCGACGAGCGTGAGCGACAATCCGACCGAGGCGGCGAGCGGGGCGAGATTGTCCGCGATTTGCAGGGCGAGCTCGCGCGTCGGACTGAGGATGACTGCGCGCGGCCCGCGACCGCCGGTAGCCGACAAACGAGTGAGCAGCGGCAGGCCGAACGCCAACGTCTTGCCGGAGCCGGTGCGGGCGCGTCCGAGCACGTCGCGACCCTCGAGCGCGTCGCGGATGGTGGCTTCCTGGATCGCGAAGGGCTGCGTGATGCCCTCGGCCGCGAGCACGCCGACGATCTCGTCGGCCACGCCCAGCTCGGTGAAGCCGTTCACGACGCCCACCTCGGCCTGGACGGTCTTGGCCTCCCAGTCCATCTGGTCTGGCTCCGGGCGCTCAACCTCGCGACGAGGCTTGTCCCACTGTTTCTTGGGCTTATCCCAGCGCTGCTTGGGTTTGTCCCACGGTTTCTTGGGCTTGTCCCATGGCTTGGCGTTGTGCTTGTTCTTGGTGTTGCCCTTGGTGCCACCGCGCTTGGCGGGGTGCTCGGGGCGCTGTTTCGATTTTTCCCAGCGCTGCTTCGGGTTGTCCGGGCGCGGGCGCTGTTTCGGTTGCTGCTGGCTAGCGGCACGGCTATCCGACGAACGGCCGCCCTGATCAGCGAACTGCTGGGCGCGACGTTCGGCGCGATTGCGCGGCGGGAAGTCGTCGTCGCGTCGCCCGCCTCGACGGCGCGGCGCGCGCCCGCGAGCAGCGCGCTGCTCGGCGGTCCACCGCTTCTTGGGTGTGCCGTCTGCGTGATGGGATTTGGGACCGCGGGCCATGGGCAACCTATCGGTAGGAGGAAAGAGCCACGAAAACGTGAACCAAGTCAGCTTAGGCGCTTTCGCCCGCGCTCACCAATCGTCGCTGTCAGCCAGCGAGCGCCCTTCCCCCACGCACAGTCATGCCGATGACTTTCTCGTAGTGCCCCACGAGCTCGCCGCATACGTTGCGCCAGGTGCGGCTCAGCGTGGATTCGCGGGCGGCGGAGGCGAACGCGGCGCGCTTGGCGTCGTCGCCGATGAGGTCGAGCACGTGGCCCCGCATCGCCTGCAAATCGCCGGGCGCGTAAAGCCAGCCTGTGCGCGAATGATCGACGAGGTCGATCGGCCCGCCGCGACGGGGCGCGATCACCGGCAGACCGGATGCCTTCGCTTCCTGGATGGCCTGACAGAAGGTCTCCAGCTCGCCGGTGTGTACGAAGAGGTCGAGCGACGCCA
>JAEZVO010000077.1 GCA_023443125.1 Actinomycetes bacterium | reverse complement strand
CGAGCACTACGTCGGCCTTGAGCTGGTTGCCCTTCACGACAGCGCGACAGCACACTGCGACGCCTTCTTCCTCACAAGCCTCAATCAAGGGTAGGAAGTGTGCACTCATAGTCGGGGTGAGGTTGCCGACCTCATCGCCATAAATCCGCACGCCAACTACCGTCTTCGTGCTGCGCGCAGACATCTTCTCCAACCGATACAGCTCTGCGACGACAGGGACCTCCTGCTCGCCCTCCAGCAGTGCGACAAGCTCATCGAGATAGTGCTCCTCACCCGTCACCTGCACCTTCGAGCCTGCAGGCAACACGAGGTGCGCCCCGGCGGGCAGCGGGCCAGGAGGGTCGATCTCGGAGGTTTGGGGAAGCCGGATGGATACGCGAGATCGCAGGACCCCATCGTCGTCGGTGCTCCACAGCCGAGCCGGGACCTTGAGTCCTTGGCCGGCCTCGCCGAGATTCCGCAGGGCCTCCCGGAGCTCGAACGTGACCTGGTCGACGACGTTGCCCACCCAATGGCCGTCGAGCAGGACTGCTGGACAGGGGCCGAGGCTCTGCACAAGGACCGCGTCCAGGCCGACGTTCGTGTTCGTCGACGCCTGGTTGCGGCGCAGGACGACACCGATCTCCCGGCGGTGCAGGTGCTCGAACTCGATCTCCCTCGACGTGTCGCAGCTCCCCCACGGCTCGACCGGCTTCGGCGCGGTCACGGCCGGGGCGTTGTGGCTGCTGGCCTCGGTGGGCACCCGGGGCATGTCGGTGATGATCCGTCCGACCGGCTTGATCTGGCCGGTGAAGTCGCTGCGCTGCCCCTCCTCGACGATGACGCCGGTCTCGTTGCCGTAGTCCGAGGGGAGCTCGATCCACGTGCCGGGAACGGGGCGCTCATGGTGCGGCCAGCGGAAGGTGTAGGTGCGAGTTCCTCGCGCCACCGGCCGACGGTCGGACGGGTGCCGGTACTGGACCCGGACGTAGCCGGTGGCCGCCGGGCTGGTCCGCTGCGGCTCAGGCTGCACCGACGGCCCGGCCTGGGGCTGGGGTTGAGGCGCGGGCGGCGCCTTGCGCAGCTCTGGTCGACGCTTGAGGATGCTCATCCGCCAGAGCGGCACCACGACCCAAGAAGCGATTGCGAGCCCGGTGGCAACATCCGCAGACAGCATACTGACCGGAGTCAGCGCAACGAAGAAAATGATCACGCTCCACCACGGATGCCTGGCGACGAAGCTCTCAAGCGCACTCACCTCAGGCTCCTTCCAGATCGTCGAGCCGTGCATGCAGGCCCTTGCCGCTCTCGTCGAAGAAGAAGCTCCCCTCGCCATATTCAAGGTCGAACTTTTTCCGTCGCGCCACGTCGCCCCCTTTGGTGTACCCATTGGTGTACCCATTCCGGTACTGTTTCCATGGTACTACTGAGGGGTAAGGAAATGGCCCCGTCTAGGCATTTCCCCTAGTCAGGGCCATTTCGCCTGGCGCGCACGGGAGGACTCGAACCCCCAACCTTCTGATCCGTAGTCAGATGCTCTATCCATTGAGCCACGTGCGCTTGGGCAGAAAAGAACTATACCCACCCCTCGCCTTCTGCACAAAATCCCCGGGCGAGGCACCGTCGGCAATACAACACCGCCCGGCGCAGGAACGCGCCGGGCGAGATGGCGGAGGTGGCGGGATTTGAACCCGCGAGAGGGTTGAAGCCCTCAACCCGCTTAGCAGGCGGGCGCCATAGACCGGACTAGGCGACACCTCCATCGACGGCCAACTGTACCGGCCAAACAGGGTGAGCGCGCAACTTGTCTGCTGTTCGAGGCGTCGCGACACCAATTTTCTTCCTCTGCGCGGTTACACTGGCGCGAGGAGGAAACGAATGGACGAGCCCAATACTCCCGCGCCACGGCGCGGAGCTGAGAGCGACGCCGACCTCTCGGGGCTCTTCCGAGATGCGCGCCCGCGACGTCTTCTCACCGACGACGACCCCACCGAGGTGCGCCCACGTACCCGCGAGACGCTCTGGCGCGCCGACGACGCATCTCACGCTACGCAGTCCGACGCGTCGCAGCGAACCTCCCTCGACGACTTTCTGCGCGAGGATGACGATCCCGCACCCGAACAGGCCGAGGCCGAGGACGCCACAGCATCCAGCTCGCAGCCTCGCTTCCGCCGGACGGTGCTGTTCACCATCCTTTCGACGCTGATCCCAGGCCTCGGCCTGTTGGGCAGCCGCCAGAAAGCGAACCGCTGGCTGGGCGGGCTCATTGCGCTTGGTTTCGTGGGCGCGACGATCGCGGGCGTCATGTTCTTCACGTCCCGGGTGAAGCCCGACCCAGACGAGAGCTTCGTCTCGGCGGCTGCGTCGGCCGCCGTCGGCCTGGCATCGGGCAGAGGCGTGCTGCACATCGTCACGGCCCTCCTGATCGGCATGGGCCTGCTGTGGGTGGCGCTCATCGTGATGACGCATGTCACGACGCGCTCACGCGCGATCGGCCAGGGCAAGCGCATCGCAGGGGCGGTCCTCGTCGGGGTGTTGTCACTCGCGGTGGCAGCGCCGGTGGCTGTGGGCGCCGCCTATTCGCAGGTGTTGGCAAGCACGCTGAGCAAGACATTCGGCTCAGATAACGAGGTGGTGTCGAGTTCGAAGCCGACGTTGGACGGCAGCGGGGAGAATCCGTTTGGTGACCTCAAACGTCTGAATATCATGCTGATCGGCTCCGACCTGGACGAAGGCCGCATTGCGAGCGGTGTGAAAGAGAGCTCCGGGTTCCGCACCGACACGGTGATGCTCGCAAGCGTCGACACCACCACGGGCGCCACCACGCTCATCCAGATCCCCCGCAATCTGCAGTACACGCCCTTCCCCGAAGGCAGCGAGATGGCGGAGGAGTTCCCTGACGGGTTCCGCGGCGAGGGCGATCCCGCTGAGTGGCACTTCAACGCCATTTGGGAGCGCACGGATCGCGACTACCCCCACCTGTTCGAGGGTCAGACGTACCGCGGCGCCGAAGCGCTGAAGCAAGGCGTGGAGGGCATCACCGGCCTGCCCGTGCACTACTTCCTGCTGCTCAACATTGACGGCCTGCGCAATCTCATCGACGCCATGGGCGGCGTGACGGTCAACATCAACGAGCGCCTCCCGATGGGCGGCAACTCCGAGAACCGACGTGCGTCGGGCTGGCTCGAGGTGGGCGCAAACCAGCATCTGAATGGCCACGAAGGCCTCTGGTACGCCCGCAGCCGTTGGAGCACCAGCGACTACTCACGCATGGAACGGCAGTCGTGCCTCATCAAGGCCATCACCGACCAGGCCAACCCCACGACGCTTCTCACTCGTTTCGAGGCCATCGCGGGCGCGTCGAGCGACATGGTGCTCACCGACATTCCGCAGCACATGCTCGAAGCCCTTACTGATCTGGCACTCAAAACCCAGAAGCAGAAGATGCTGCGCCTCGCGTTCACGATGGGCAAGAACGGCTACTCCTACCAAAACCCCGACTTCGACGCCATGCGCGCCTACGTCCAAGAAACCATCGACCAGTCGACGGCGGCGCCCACGCCGGCGCCAACTTCTGACGGCACCTCGAGCGATGCGCCTAACGACACCGGTAACGGGGACGACGCCGACAATCCCGACGGCAACACTGAAGATGACAGCACCGACGACGCGTCGACGGAACCGGAGAACGCTGACGACGGTAACGGTGCCGAAGACATCGCGGACGCCTGCGCGTTCAATCCAAAGGAAGAGTGAGGCTCAGCCCTGCCTGACGCGTTCGAGGCGGGTCATGATCTCGTCGATGACATCCTGCATCTGGGCCTGCGCCGGTCCGCCGGGAAAAATGAGGTGGGTACGGCGAACGTCGCCGTGGTAGATGGTGATGTGCGCGCCTTCGACGGCCTGGGTGACCTTCGAGACGTCCTTCCACTGCCCTTCGCGGGTGGCCTGCGTGCCCGACACCTTGTACCCGTCGTCGGTGAGGGTGATCCGCACGCCGAGCCGGATCGTCGCCACAATCGCGACGGTGAACAGCGCAACGCCCAGCACCAAGACGATGATGGAGAGAGCGACCGCCAGTGCGTTCCATCCGTGTTGCAGCGATAGCACGGTCAGCACCCCGCCGACGAGGCTCAGCAGCGCGGCGAGGAGAAATGCGCGCAGCGGCGGACGGGGTTTGAGGAAGAACGTGCGCTCTGGCATACCGAGAGTGTACTCAAGCAGCCGGACGGCTCTTCACCGCGTCGGGCTTGTGGTAGTTGGCGGCGAGGGTGGGATTCGAACCCACGGAGGCTTGCACCTCGGCCGCTTTCAAGGCGGCTGCACTAGTCCACTATGCGACCTCGCCAGAGCCACGAGCTTAGCGCACCAGCCCGGTATGCTCACGCCACAGCACCACCAACCACGAGTGAGGACGCCCGATGCCGCCCAAGTCTCCCCTTCCGCCCCGCCACGGGCTGCAGGCAGCATGGGTGCGCACTCCTGATCGCGATCCGAACAACGCGCTTCCTTGGCCGACGATGGGGGCGTTCTTGCGTGACAAGCTCGCCGCCGACGGTGACCGCGTCGATGCGATGTTGGCGCGCGGCGACTTCGTCGACCAGCAGGGGCGGCCGTGGAGCGGCGACGAGATCTACCGCCCCCACACCTTCGTGTGGTTTCACCGCGAGTTGCGCGACGAGCCCGAGGTGCCCGGGGAACTCACCGTGCTGCATCACGACGAGCGGATCGTGGTGCTCGACAAGCCTCATTTCCTTTCGACGATCCCCCGCGGCCGGCACGTCGTACAGTCGGCCGTCGTGCGGGCGCGGCAGGCACTCGGTTTGCCGGAGCTGTCTGCGGTGCACCGACTCGACCGAGCCACCGCGGGCGTGCTGCTCATGGTCACGACGAAACGCTGGCGCGCGCCGTACCACTCGATTTTCGGAGAGCCGACGACGCGCAAGACCTACGAGGTGATGGCCCCCGTCGACGATGGGTTGACGTTTCCGCGACGGGTCTCGTCGCACCTGGTGAAGCATGTGGGAACGATGCAGGCCGAGCGCCTCGCCTTGCCACCCAACGCACACACCGACGTGCGGCTGCTGGAGACACACGACGGCTGGGGCCGGTACGAGGCAACGCCGCTGACCGGCAAGACCCATCAAATCCGCATGCATTTTCTCGAGCTGGGCATCCCGTTGTGGAACGACCCGCTCTATCCGGTGGTGCAGCCGTGGAGCATCGACGATTTCACCCACCCGCTCGGGCTGCTCGCTGCCGAACTGCGGTTCGTCGACCCCGTCGACGGTTCCGAGCGTGTCTTCCGCAGTCGACGCCAGCTCCCCTGGCCCGACGCTGCGCCTCCGGCTGGTTGAGTAGACCGCGCCTCTGCGCCGGGTGGTTGAGTAGCGCCCGCGCCGCACACCCGGTGGTTGAGTAGCGCCCGAAGGGCGCGTATCGAAACCGAACCTCGGATGATTTCGACACGCTGCCTCCGGCAGCGGCTCAATCATCGAGTATCCGCAGCCGGACACCCACGGGGTGTATCACTGAAGAAACTGCAAAACTCGCCACCAGTTGCGTGCCTTACGCTTGGTTGAGCGTAGAGGGGCGCGTCTGTTGGCGAGTTTTGCAGTTTTGAGGCGTTGCATCTCGGAATTTCGATACGCGGGCTACGCCCGCTACTCAATCACCGAGAGACGGCCGGCAGCGGCTCAATCACCGGGGGCGGGCGCCCGCGCCTCAATCGCCCCCGCTGCCCCGGAGCCTTGCTGGGTATGGCAGGGTGGAGCCATGAAGGCAGTGATCGTTCCCGAACCGGGCGATGCGTCGGCGCTCACCATCGCTGAAGTTGAGAAGCCCTACCCAGCCCCCGGTGAAGTATTGGTGCGCACCACCGCCGTCGGCGTGAACCGCGCCGACGTGCTGCAGCGGCAGGGCCACTACCCGCCACCGAAGGGCGTCACCGACGTGCTCGGCCTCGAGGCGTCGGGCGTCGTGGAGGCCGTCGCGGAAGGATGCGAGCGGTGGAACGTCGGCGACGAGGTCGTCGCGCTCCTTGCCGGTGGCGGCGCGGCGGAGTACTTCGTCGCCCCTGAAGGTCAGCTCATCTCCCCACCCCCTGGCGTTGACCTCGTGAGCGCCGCGGGTGTGCTCGAGGTGGCGGCCACCGTCGTGAGCAACCTGGAACACACCCAACTGAAGGAAGGCGAAACCTTCCTCGTGCACGGTGGCGCGGGCGGCATCGGCACCTTCGCAACCCAGTACGCCAAGGCGCTGGGGGCGCGCGTCGCAGCCACCGCGGGCACGGAGGCGAAACTCGAACACTGCCGTCAGCACGGCGCTGACATCGCCCTCGACTACCACGACGACTGGGTGGCAGCCCTCAAGGAAGCCACCGACGGACACGGCGCCGACGTGATCCTCGACATCATTGGCGCCAAGTACCTCGAAGCAAATGTGAAGGCGCTCGCCCGTCGCGGGCGCATGGTGGTGATCGGCCTGCAGGGTGGCGTCAAGGGCACGCTCAACGTCGGCCTGCTGCTCAGCAAACAAGGCACAGTGACAGCCACGTCGCTGCGCTTCCGCCCCGAGGCCGAAAAGGCTGAGATCTGCGCCCAGGTGGAGCGGCAGGTGTGGCCGCTGATGCGCAGCGGCAAGGTCAAGCTCTCGCCGGAAACGAGGATTCCCTTCGACGAGGTCCGCCGCGCGCACGAACTGCTGGAGTCCGGCGACAACGTCGGCAAGATTGTACTGGAGCTTTAGGGTTCAGCCCATCAAATTGGCCTCCACACCTCGTACAGTCGTAGGATCCGATTAGCCTTTACCGATACCCAGCGGAGGAATTAGGGGGAATCATGAAACGTCGGATCGCTGCGTTCACTGTCGCACTGTGTCTCGTGGCTTCGTCAGGTCTACATGCCACTGCCGACGAAACCACGCCAGACGGTAGCCCCGACAGCGCTTCCCAGCCGCCGACTCCCGTCGAGTCTGCGAGTGCAGCCTCCGCTGAACCGGCGGATCCGGCTCCTACCGCGTCCGAGCCCCCTGCACCATCACCAACTCCCACGGCTTCACTGACGCCCACCGCTTCACCGAGCACCCATCAAGTTTTGAAAGCCGCCAGGGCAGCGGAACCAACTACGTTCAGCGCGCATTCGGCTGGCATCAAGATAGTCAACCTCACTTCCAACACTTGGGGCACCGTCCCGACGTCTAAGCCGGTACCAGTTTGGACGGAGGTCCGGTTGCCGGACGGTCACTGGTCGAGGTCTCAAGTGCGTACCACCAGCGCCACCGGGTGGTTCGTGATCCCGCTCACGTACGGCGCCAACAGCTCCGGCACATTCCAGTGGCGCGTCGCAACACGCCTGGACTCGGGTCAGGAAATTCGGAGCAACCAGTTCTCGTTTCGACGCGTAACTGCTCCCACAGTCGCTTCTGCAGGGGCCAAGTTGGTCAATTTGGGAACCAACACTTGGGGGCAGTTCGATACGAATCGCCCCATCAGAGTCCGTACCGAGGTGCGTTTGAACGGTCGCTGGACCACCTCTCAAGTCCGCACCAGCAGTAACGCTGGCGGCTTTATCATCCCGCTCACATACGGCGCCTACACCCCGGGAACAATGCGGTGGCGGGTAGCAGGTGACTATCCAGAAGGGACTATCACCTCACACGAATTCACTCTCAGACGTGTGGCCACTCCCACCGTCGCTTCTGCAGGTACGAAGCTGGTCCGTCATCAAACGAACACGTGGGGCAAGTTTGACACCAACAGGCCCATAACGGTGCGCACTCAGGTGTGGCTCGGGGATCGCTGGTCGACGTCCCAGATTCGCCAGACGAACGCCACCGGCCACTACATCATCCCGCTCACGTACGGCGCCAACAGCCCGGGAACGATGCGGTGGAGAGTGGTGGGTAACTACCCCGAGGGCACTGTGAATACTAGGGAGTTCACGCTCACCCGGATCGTAGGTGCAGATGCCAAAATTCGTCGCACTACGACGGCCGACCTGGCTGGCTATTGGAACTCCTCCTGCCCGATGGGGCCATCGCGGTTGCGCACCATCGAAGTCAATTACTGGGACTACAACAACCGCGTCCAGCGCGGAACGATCGTCGTGCGTGCTGACCGTGCGAACGACGTAGCTGCCGCGTTCACTGATATGTTCAACAAGCGCTTCTACATCGCACAGATGCGCCTACCCACCGCGTGGAAGGGCAGCGACACGGCCATGATGGCAGCGAACAACACCTCAGCCTTTAACTGCCGCAAGGTGACCGGCAACCCCTATCGCTGGTCGCCGCACGCCTACGGGTATGCCGTAGATATCAACCCCGCTCAGAACCCCTACCTCGACCCCAAAGGAAAATGGTGGCCGAGTAGCCAGTGGTCGAGGCATCGTCCGGCAGGCGTGAAGGGCATGCACTACCCCAACAGCGCCTCGGTACGCGCGTTCACCTCGCGCGGCTGGAAGTGGTTCAGCGGCTGGGACTGGCACCACTTCGAGCGGCGATAACCGTGCGGCGCACGCTCCTTCCACTGTTGGCCTTGCTACTCGCCCTTGGCGCCTGTTCGGGCGAGGAGGCACCGTCGGCTCCGACGAGCCCAGCCACCACCCCACCCTCGCCAGCCCCTTCTGCGGCGACGGCGCCCACACCGACGGTGCAAGCGCCGGGTGGTTGGAACACAGCCGAGTCGGATGAGAGCCACGCCCCCGGGCAGTGGCTGGCTGACGTCGACGTCGTGGATCGTGCGAGTGCGACGCTCGCCGTCGGGTGTACCGCACCTCCGGACATGGAGAATCTCACTCCAATGAATGCCAGAGAGGGCTTGTTGGAACGCGACGGTGTACCCGGCGTGGCGCTCGCGTTCGGTTTCAACGACGACGCGGCGGCTGAACAGTTTCAGTCGGCGTGGATTGAGCAAATGCAGGCGTGCGACGAAGACACGGTCACGCAGGTAACCTCCGAAACCGACTACTGGGCAGGACACCGGAATATCGACGGCACCTGGTGGACGGAGTCCTCGGTGCGCGCAGGCCGGCAGGTGAGCTTCATCGCCGTCCAGGGACAACTCTCCGACACGGAAACTCGAGCCCTCGCGGAGGCTCAGCGAGACTGAAACTGCCAGTGGGATGCGAATGCCCTAGGGTAGACGTGTGGTTAAGGTACTGACTTCTCTTCCCGTCGGCGAGCGCGTCGGCATCGCTTTCTCTGGTGGCCTCGATACCTCGGTGGCTGTGGCTTGGATGCGCGAGGCAGGTGCGATTCCCTGCACCTACACCGCAGACATCGGCCAGTACGATGAGCCGGACATCGAGTCGGTCCCCGGTCGTGCCACCCAGTACGGCGCTGAGATCTCGCGTCTGGTCGACGTCCGCGGCCCGCTCGTCGAGGAGGGCCTGTCAGCGCTGGCGTGCGGCGCGTTCCACATCCGCTCCGCTGGGCGCGCCTACTTCAACACCACCCCGATCGGGCGCGCCGTCACCGGCACCATGCTGGTGCGCGCGATGGCCGAAGACGACGTGATGATCTGGGGCGACGGCTCCACTTACAAGGGCAACGACATCGAGCGCTTCTACCGCTACGGGCTCATGGCCAACCCGCAGCTGCGCATCTACAAGCCCTGGCTCGACGAACAGTTCGTCAGCGAGCTCGGGGGTCGCGACGAGATGAGCGTGTGGCTCACTGAACGCAACCTCCCCTACCGCGATTCGAAGGAGAAGGCATACTCCACCGACGCCAACATCTGGGGCGCTACGCACGAAGCCAAGACGCTCGAGGCACTCGACGTGTCGCTCGAGACGGTCGAACCCATCATGGGCGTGAAGTTCTGGGATCCGGCCGTGAAGATCGACGCTGAGGATGTGCGCATCGCGTTCGAGCAAGGCCGCCCCGTCGCCATCAACGGCAAGCGCTTCGACGACGCCGTCGCCCTGGTGATCGAGGCCAACGCCATCGGTGGCCGCCACGGCCTGGGCATGGCTGACCAGATCGAAAACCGCATCATCGAGGCAAAGTCGCGCGGTATCTACGAAGCCCCAGGCATGGCGTTGCTCTGGATCGCCTACGAACGTCTCCTCTCTGCCATCCACAACGAGGACACCCTGGCAAACTACTTCCAGCAGGGTCTGCGTCTTGGCCGCCTGCTGTACGAGGGACGCTGGCTGGACCCGCAGTCGCTCATGCTGCGCGAATCGATCCAGCGCTGGGTGGCGTCGGCTGTGACGGGTGAAGTCACGCTGCGGCTTCGTCGTGGCGATGACTACACCATCTTGAACACCACTGGCCCGAACCTCAGCTACGACGGCGACAAGCTCTCGATGGAGCGCGTCGACGATGCGGCGTTTGGGCCCACCGACCGCATCGGCCAGCTCACGATGCGCAACCTGGACATCGCGGACTCGCGTGAAAAGCTCGAGCTCTACGCCTCCCAGGGCACGCTCGGCGTCCAGCAGGCGAAGCTGTTCGGCGAGATCGAGTCCGGCGGCGCTGCGCAGATCGCGGAGCTCGGAGCGCCCCAGCCCGATAACGACATCGACGCTGCCGGGCTGCGTTCATCGTTCGATTCCGGCACGGACTGATCCATACACCTTCTTTCGACAGGGTGAGGCTGCACCTATGCACCTCACCCCGTCGTGTGTTTGACGCCGTCTCTCAAGCTGGGAATTTGCTGAGAACTTCTCAGGATGATGTACTGTACCGGTCAACAAACCTGCACCACAGTTCGGGGGAATTCCTATGGCAAGGGCCAACACCCAGTCTGGTCTTCGTCGTTGCATGGCCGGGGTATTAGCTGCCGTATTGCTCAGCCTGGGGCTACCTGCTCACGCCGATCAGCAGCGTGCGACGGCCAACACCGCAGGAACAAAGCTCACCGGTGAACGCACTTTCCTGTGGGGCGCCCTTCCGTCGGCTCCAAACAGCAAGGTTTGGACGGAGGTGCGGCTCCCCAGCGGTGACTGTGAATCGCCCCGGGATCGGTGGAGACTCGGTTAGTTGGTTTAGGGCGTGTTGCTAAAGGGGTCTGGGGGTGTTTCGCGCGAGAATTGGGACGTGTCGCGCGATGTGATCTCTGACGAAGTCTGGGCACGGATCGGCCCGTTGTTCCCTGCTCCCAAACCGACGGGG
>JAEZVO010000049.1 GCA_023443125.1 Actinomycetes bacterium | reverse complement strand
CCCCCTGGGGCGCCCCCCCTCTCTTGGGGGGCGCCCCCCCCCACTCGCGTTGTTTACGGAATGTGCTTACACGCCAGTGGACGGCAGGCCTTTGTTCTTCGCTGGGGCTTTCTTGCCCGGCGCAGGCTTTGCCGGTGCAGGCTTTTCCGGCTTAGGCTTCTCGGGAGCAGGCTTATCTGGCTTGGGCTTCTCCGGATCCTGGCCCGTGTACTTAGGCAGTGACGAGTCCTTGATCACGTAGTCGCCGGTTCCTGTGTATCCGCTCTTCTCAGAAGTGGCATCAATCTTGTAGACGCCCTGATATTGTACGAGGGAGGTCGATGCCGTTCAGGTTCACCTCATCGACCTCGTCAGAAACAGCTTGGCCAAGTTGGGTACGTTTACCGGCTGGGTCGGTCACGAAGAAAGTGACGACTTCCCGCTGTTTGAAGTATCGACCGCGGATATTGAGGGCCTTGCCGTCACCCTGTTCGGCGTCATCATTGATCTCAAGGATCGTGTTCTTCACTTCGAAGAGCTTCTCTGCGCTTTCGTGGTAACAAGTGAGTGTCAACTCCGCTTGGCCAGCCTCGGCGCGTTCGAACGTGATACTGCCTTCACCATTTGCCGTCGGGTTGCCTGCCGCACGAGTCGGGGACCAGTGATCAGGATGTGTGACAAAAACCTCAACCTGACGTCCCTCTCCCATGTCGGCCTTGGAGCAACCGGTGTAGGACACGGTGAACTTGTTGGTGGTTCCCTCGACCTGCTTGATCTCCTTGATGACGGGCTTCAGTTCTGCGTGAGCAGTCACCGGGGCGAGCGCCCCCCGTACCCACCATTGCAGCCGCTGCCAACGCGGCCGCGAGACGCTTCGACTTCATGGATTCTCCCATTGAATTCCAGTGGGAGCTCCGGTTGAACCCCCTTCAGCAGCGAAGCTACCCCCCGCAGTTTGTCAATTCTCTTTAGCTCTGCTGTCTGAGGAGGTGGTTTGTGCCAGGAAATGGATGGTTTCGACATGGCCCTCCGGGCCGGCTCAACCGGCGGGCGGGGGTGGTTTCGATACGCGAGCTTCGCTCGCTACTCAACCACCGACGACCGGGGCCGGGGAACGCTCAGGATTGCTCGTCGCGGATCTGTTCGTGGTGGCGGACCACCTCGCGCACGATGAACTGGAGAAACTTCTCGGCGAACTCGGGGTCGAGCTGGGATTCCTTCGCAAGCGCGCGCAGGCGCTCGATCTGCTGGGCCTCGCGGGCGGGGTCGGCGGGCGGCATGTTGTGCGTCGCCTTCAACTCCCCCACGCGTTGCGTGACCTTGAAACGCTCGGCCAGCAGGTGCACCAGCATCGAGTCCAGGTTGTCGATGCTGTCGCGCAATCGGTGCAGTTCGGCGCGGGCCTCGTCGTTCGTCATCGGTGGAGAATGAGGTTGCTGCGCTGGAAACTCTTCACGTCGGTGTAACCCGTCATGGCCATCGCCTTGCGCAGGCCACCGGCCAGGTTCATGGTGCCGTCGGGCACACGCGACGGGCCCACCACCACTTCCTCCAACGAACCCACCTGCTCGAAGAAGGTGCGCTCGCCACGCGGCAGCGTGCGGTGCCAGGCCTCGGGGCCCCAGTGCCAGCCCTTGCCCGGCGCCTCCGCCGCGCGAGCGAGCGGCGAGCCCACCATCACGGCGTCGGCTCCGCACGCGATGGCCTTCGCGATA
The DNA here is from genome assembly GCA_023443125.1 of Actinomycetes bacterium. Taxonomy (GTDB): domain Bacteria; phylum Actinomycetota; class Actinomycetes; order Propionibacteriales; family Propionibacteriaceae; genus Arachnia. The sequence continues at coordinate 6,623 of JAEZVO010000049.1, read as the reverse complement.
TCACCTGAACGCCCGACGGCACCGTCAGCGATGATGTGCACGTAGCGCCCGCCGGACTCCTCCAGATAGTCACGACGAGCCTCAGCCACGTCGAACACCGCCGACGCCATCGGCACCTCAATGCCCAGCACCGACGCGGTGGTGTGCGTCGCGCCGCCACCAAATCCGACGAGCACACCCGCCGCGCCGGAACGCATGAGGTGCAATGCGGCGCGATACGTCGCCACGCCGCCCACGAGGACGGGGGTATCGAGGTGGTAGATGAATTCCTTGAGGTTGAGCACGTCGTCGCCACCGCCCACGTGCTCGGCGGACACCGTCGTGCCGCGGATCACGAGGAAATCAAGCCCAGCGCCCTCGATGACGTCGGCAAACTCCTGCGTACGTGCGGGCGACAGCGACGCCGCGACGGGCACCCCCGCGTCGCGGATCTGCCGCAGCCTGGCTTCGATGAGCTCGCGCTTGATGGGTTCGGCGTAGGTCTCCTGCATGCGCCGGGTGACGGTCACCTGGTCGAGTGGGCCGGTCAGCGCCTCGTACTGCGCCGTCGGGTCCTCATAGCGGGTCCACAGCCCTTCGAGGTTGAGCACGCCCAGGCCGCCCAGCTGCCCCATCTTGATGGCTGTCTCCGGCGACATCACCGAATCCATCGGCGCCGCGCAGATGGGAACGTCGAAGGTGATGGCGTCGATCTTCCAGGTGAGGTCCACCTCGGAGTCGCTGCGCGTGCGTCGCTGCGGTGCGATCGCGACGTCGTCGAAACTGTACGCGGGGGTGGCGCGGTTGCTGTGACTCAGTTCGTACATATCCTCAATCTTCTCCGGTTATCGGCGCGCGTAGTTGGGGGCTTCCACGATGTTCTGCACGTCGTGAGGGTGCGATTCCTTCAAGCCGGCGGCGGTGATGCGCACGAACTTGCCGCGCTCCTGCAGCTCGGGCACCGTGCGGGCGCCGACGTAGAACATCGACTGATGCAGGCCGCCGACGAGCTGATGCACGACGGACTTCACCGGCCCGCGGTACTGCACCTGGCCCTCGATGCCCTCAGCGATGAGCTCGTCGTCGCTCATCACGTCGGCTTGGAAATAGCGGTCCTTTGAGTACGACTTCTTGCCGCGCGAGCTCATGGCGCCGAGCGAGCCCATACCGCGGTACTGCTTGTACTGCTTGCCGTTGATGAACACCGTCTCGCCCGGCGACTCCTCGCAGCCGGCCAGCAGCGAGCCCACCATGACGCTGCTCGCGCCTGCGACCAGGGCCTTCGCCACGTCGCCGGAGTACTGGAGGCCGCCGTCGGCGATCACTGGCACGCCGGCTGGTTTGCAGGCGAGCGACGCGTCGTACACGGCGCTCACCTGGGGCACCCCGACGCCGGCGACGACGCGCGTCGTGCAAATGGAGCCTGGGCCGACGCCCACCTTGACGGCGTCTACGCCCGCGTCGACGAGTGCCTGCGCGCCCGCGCGGGTGGCGACGTTGCCGCCGACGATCTGCACGCCGTCGGAGGCTTTGTCGGCCTTGAGTTTGCGGATCATGTCGAGCAGCAGCTTCGCGTGGCCGTGCGCAGTATCGACGACGAGCACGTCCACGCCGGCCTCGATGAGCAGGTTGGCGCGCTCCCACGATTCACCGAAGTACCCGACGGCGGCGCCGACGAGTAGACGCCCGTGCGCGTCTTTGGATGCGTTCGGGAACTGCTCCGACTTCACGAAATCTTTCACCGTGATGAGGCCGGTGAGCTTACCGTCGGTGTCGACGAGCGGCAGGCGCTCGCGCTTGTGCTTGCGCAGCAGTGCGGTGGCGTCGTCGCGGGAAATGTCTTCCGGCGCGGTGATGAGCGGCATGGGGGTCATGACGTCGCGCACGAGCGTCGATTCCCACTCGGCGACGGGTGTGAAGCGCAGGTCGCGGTTGGTGCAGATGCCGAGCAGCGTGTTGCGCTCGTCGACGACGGGCAGGCCGGAGATGCGGTATTGGCCGCAGAGTTTGTCGAGGTCGTCGAGCGTGGCGTCGGGGCCGATGGTGACGGGGTTGGAGATGCGCCCGGTCTGGGTGCGTTTCACCAGGTCAACCTGGTAGGCCTGGTCTTCCATGGAGAGGTTGCGGTGCAGCACGCCGAGGCCGCCTTGGCGTGCCATCGCGATGGCCATGCGGGACTCGGTGACGGTGTCCATCGCGGCCGACACGACGGGCAGCTTCAACGAGAGCTCACGGGTGAAGCGCGTAGTGGTGTCGACTTCGGAGGGGATCACGTCGGTCTCGCCCGGCAGCAACAGGACGTCGTCGTAGGTGAGCCCAAGGTAGTCGAATGGTCCGGGTGCTTCAGCTGGTGTCGTCATTCCTCGCCTCTCACGCTCCGTTCAATGGGCACTGCCAGCGATTCTACCCACATGCGCCGCGACGACGGTGCGGCCAGCCACCGCAGATACGACGGTGCCCCGGGGCCGTGCAGCTCCCGGGGCACCGATGGTTGACTCAACGAGATCAGTTGTCGTCTTCGTCCTTGGGCTTGTCCACCACGAGGGTTTCAGTGGTGAGCAGCAGCGCTGCGATCGACGCGGCGTTGGCGAGCGCGGAGCGCGTCACCTTCACCGGATCAATGACGCCGTTCGCCACGAGGTCGTGGTACTCGTCGGTCTTGGCGTTGTAGCCCTGGCCGACGGGGAGTTCCGCAACCTTCGAGGTGATGACGTAGCCAGGCTGGCCGCCGTTCTCGGCGATCCAGCGCAGCGGCTCAACCACAGCCTTGGCGACAATCTGGACGCCGAGCTTCTCGTCGCCCTCGAGACCAAGACCACCGTCAAGCACCTTGGCCGCGTGGATGAGCGCGGAGCCGCCACCGGCGACGATGCCCTCCTCGATGGCCGCGCGAGTGGCCGAGACGGCGTCCTCCACGCGGTGCTTGATCTCCTTGAGCTCCACCTCAGTGGCAGCGCCCACCTTGATGACGCAGACGCCACCGGCCAGCTTCGCGACGCGCTCCTGGAGCTTCTCGCGATCCCAGTCGGAGTCGGTGCGCTCGATTTCGGCACGCAGCTGCGCCACGCGGGCCTCCACCTCGGAGGACTCGCCAGCACCGTCAACGATGGTGGTGTTGTCCTTGGTGACGACGACGCGACGTGCGCGGCCGAGCACCTCGAGACCCACCTGGTCGAGCTTCAGGCCGACCTCGGGGGCCACAACCTGGCCGCCGGTGAGGATGGCCATGTCTTCCAGCATCGCCTTGCGACGATCACCGAAGGCCGGAGCCTTGACAGCTACGGAGGTGAAGGTGCCGCGGATCTTGTTCACGACGAGCGTGGACAGCGCCTCGCCGTCCACATCCTCAGCCACGATGAACAGCGTGCCCTTGGCGCCGATGACCTTCTCCAGCAGCGGGAGGAGATCGTTCATCGAGGAGATCTTGCCGGAGTGCAGCAGGATGTACGGATCCTCGAGCACGGCCTCCATACGGTCGGCGTCGGTGACGAAGTACGGCGAGAGGTAGCCCTTGTCAAACTGCATACCCTCGGTGAACTCGAGCTCGGTGCCGAAGGTCTGCGACTCGTCGACGGTGATCACGCCGTCCTTGCCCACCTTGTCGAACGCGTCGGCGATGAGCTCACCGATCTGCTCGTCACGCGACGAGATGGTGGCCACGGAGGCCATTTCGTCGGTGGTGGAGACGTCGCGAGCGTTCTTGCGCAGCTCCTCGACGACCGCGTCGACGGCCTTCTCGATGCCGCGCTTGATGCCGACGGGGTTGCCACCGGCAGCGACGGCGCGGAGGCCCTCGTGCACCATGGCCTGCGCCAGCACGGTGGCGGTGGTGGTGCCGTCACCTGCGACGTCGTTGGTCTTGGTGGCCACTTCCTTGGCGAGCTGAGCGCCCAGATCTTCATACGGATCCTGGAGCTCTACTTCCTTGGCGACGGTCACGCCGTCGTTGGTGATGGTGGGCGCACCCCACTGCTTGTCGAGCACGACGTAGCGGCCCTTGGGGCCGAGGGTGACCTTCACGGTGTCGGCGAGGGTGTCCACACCGCGCTCAAGCGCGCGGCGAGCTTCCTCGTCGAAAGCGAGAATCTTTGCCATGAGTTGCGCTCCTTACTTGGAGACGACGGCGAGGATGTCGCGTGCGTTGAGGAGCAGGTACTCCTTGCCGTCGTACTTGAGTTCGGTGCCGCCGTACTTGGAGAAAACGACGACGTCGCCCTCGGCAACGTCCATGGGGACGCGCTTGGCGCCGTCGTTGTCGAAGCGACCGGGGCCGGTAGCGACGACGCGACCCTCCTGGGGCTTCTCCTTGGCGGTGTCAGGGATGACGAGCCCGGAAGCGGTGGTCTGCTCGGCTTCGAGGGGCTCAACGAGGACGCGGTCCTCAAGAGGCTTGATCGTGACTGCCACGTCAAACACCTTCCTGTCTGGTTAACCCGGCGGCGTGGCGCCGGGGTGCAATGTCCAATTGGGGTTGCCGAGCGTCGTCGCGGTGCCGCACGGCGTTGGCACCCAACCACGTCGAGTGCCAATCCCAAAGCTATACCCCTGTTAGCACTCAATTCAACCGAGTGCCAGAATCCGGCTGCAATTCGACCTCTTCTCCGGGCCGTAACTGCGCCGCGCGCGCCACCGATTCTTGCGTGAGCACACCCGCGACGGGGTACCCGCCGGTAACTGGGTGGTCGGCCAAGAAGCAGATGGGTTGGCCGTCGGGCGGCACCTGGACGGCCCCCTCGACCACGCCCTCGCTAGGCAGTTCGCCGCTGCGCAGCCACGCCAGCGGCTCGCCTTCGAGGCGTACTCCGACACGGTCCATCGCCGACGATGCCCGCCACGAGGTGCCGGCGAGCGGCGCCACCCAGTCGGCTCTCGGGCCAGGCAGGAAGCGCAGCACCGCCGGTTGCGGTTCGGGCTGGGGAATCCAATCGATGCCCGGCCACCAGCCGCTAGGCGCATCCCCGACGGGCACCTCGCTGCCCGATTGGAGCGGGGCCGGGCCGAGGCCCGCGAGGGTGTCGGTGGAGCGCGATCCCAACACCGGCGCCACCTCCACCACTCCCCCGCGCACGTGCAGGTACGTGCGCAGGCCGCTCGTCGGGGCGCCGAGGTGGAGGGTTTCGCCGTCGCCGAGGGTGAACACCGTGGCGTGGCCGACGGCACGCCCGCCGGCACGCGCGGGCCGGGGCGCGCCGGTGAGCGCGAGGGTGAGGGCGCCCGTCGCGCGAATCTCTGCCTGCCCAAAGCCGAGTTCGAGCGCGGCGCAGCCGGAGTTGCCGAGCAGCCGCTCGCCCGACAGGAATGCGGTGCGGCAGGCGGGGCGCGCTCGGTGTGCCTGGTGTCGTCGGGCAACGGGCCGAGCAATCGCGACGTGGAACGCGTCGGCTCCATCGCGCACAGCGTGAAGGAGCGCCACCCGAGCGTGGAGGTGGCAGCGTGCATCGGCATTCTCAAGCCCGGGCAGGCCGAGCGGCTGGCGGAGTTCGGCGTCGACGCGTACAACCACAACTACAACACCTCCGCCTCGCACTACCCGGATGTGTGCACCACACACACCCACGCCGACCGGGTGCGCACCGTACAGATGGCGCGCGAGGCCGGGCTCAGCAGCGGTGCGCGACGATGGCGCGGGCGCCGTCGACGGTGCGGGCCAGGATGATCGTGGCCTGGTTCGGGCCCTTCGGTTTAAGCTGCCGACGCAGTGCGGCCGGGTCGACGTCGAGGGCGCGCTGCTTGATTTCCAGGGTGCCGATGGTGTGCTCGCGCACGTAGCGGGCGAGCGCTTTGCGGTCGAAGGGCAGCACGGCGTCCACCTCGAAGCAGGTGAGCCACGGCGAGGTGAGCGGCTCATCCGACGAGAGGTACGCGACGTGCGCATCCAGCAGCCAGGCCGGCGCGCCGCCCGCGCTTTCCGCGACGAGCCCCGCACGGATGGCGGCGCCGTCGGGCTCAGCGACGAAGCGCCCCACCGCAGCCACCGGGAGTTGCACGCCCGAAGGACCCAGCTCCGCGACGGGCGACCCCATGCGCACGGCGACGTGCCCCGTCGCATGGTTCCACAGCGACGCCTCGCAGACGTCGCCGCGGTCGGACACCCAGCAGCACTGCACCTGCCCGGGCAGGATCTCCTTCGGCACGCCGGGGCCGAGCTTCACACACACGAACCGAGTGCTGGCTACGTAGTCCATCACCAGGCCCCACGGCGGGGTGAAGTGTGCGACGTTCCACGTGCGGCCGCGTGCGGTGCGCCGGGCTGGGTCGAGGAAGACCGCGTCGCCGTCGGGAATGGTGAGCTCCTCGGCCAACCCCAGGCGTGCCGGCCCGGCCCCCACGAGGGCGAGGTTCCACGTCGCGATCTCTACGGTGGCGGGGTCAGCATCGATGGCGACGACGTCGAGCCCGGCCTCGGCGAAGGCCATGGCGTCGGATCCGATGCCGCAACCGACGTCCCACACCCGCCGCACGCCCGCGTCGACGAACCGCTGCGCCCGCCACCTCGCCACCGTCGTGCGGGTGGCCTGCTCGAGCCCCGCCGGGGTAAACAACATCTCGTCGGCACGCTCCAGCTTTGCGGCGGCGCCGCGCCGCAGCGAGACCTGCGTGAGCGCCCACGCGGCGTCTTCAGGAGTGTGCTGGCGGCGGAGGCG
>JAEZVO010000030.1 GCA_023443125.1 Actinomycetes bacterium | reverse complement strand
CGATCATCGAGCGCAGCGCGACGGGGGAGCCCGACATCTCGAGGCCGACGTCGAAGCCCTCCTTCACACCCAGCTCCCCGTAGACGTCCTCGAGGGCCGCGCGGCCGACGTTCACGGTCTGCGAGATACCGAGGCTGCGGGCCAGCTCGAGGCGCTCGTCGGAGAGGTCTGTGAGGACGACGTTGCGGGCGCCTTGGAACTGGGCCACCAGCGCGGCCATGATGCCGATCGGGCCGGCGCCGGAGACGAGCACGTCCTCCGCGAGGCAGGGGAACTGCAGCGCGGTGTGGACGGCGTTGCCGTAGGGGTCGAAGATGGAGGCGACGTCGGGGTCGATGCCCTCGGGGTGCACCCAGACGTTGCCCGCGGGCATGGCGAAGTACTCGCTCATGGCGCCGTCGACGGCGTACCCGATGCCCTTCGTATTGGCGCAGACCTCGCGTCGGCCGGCCAAGCAGGCGCGGCAGCGGCCGCACACGTAGTGGCCCTCGCCGGACACGAACTGGCCCACCTCGAGCCCCTCGACGGCGGAGCCGAGCTCGACGATGGTGCCGCAGAACTCGTGGCCGATGATGCGTGGGGTGGCGACGGCCTTCTGGGCCCAGCCGTCCCACTTCTGGATGTGCACGTCCGTGCCACAGATGCCCGTGCCGGACACCTTGACCAGCACGTCGTTGGGCCCGACGGTGGGCTCCGGGATGTCGATGAGTTCGAGCCCCTCTTCGGGCTTCGTCTTCACGATCGCTTTCATTGCTGACCTCCGTGGCTGAGCCTACCGGGAGGGGGTCTCGGCGAGGCAGGGGTGGGGGATGGATCAGGGGCCGAGGAACGCGGTTGCGATCGCCCGGCCCCTGACGAGGATGGATGCTGGATCAGCCCTTCATGCCCGACGTGGCCAGGCCGGCGATCACGCGCTTCTGCATGGAGAAGAAGAGCACGAAGATCGGGGCCATCGCCAGGATCGAGGCGGCCATCATGACGGCGTAGTCGCTGCCGTGCTGGCCAGCGAGGGTCGCGATGCCGGCGCTGAGCGGCATGGTCTCCTCACGGGTGGTGACGATCAAGGGCCACAGCAGGTCGTTCCAGGACCAGAGCACCGTCGTGATGCCGACGGCGAACAGGCCGGGGGCCGACAGCGGCAGCATGATCTTGAAGAACGTCTGCAGCGGGTTGCAGCCATCGAGGCGTGCGGCCTCCTCGAGTTCCTTCGGCAGGCCCATGAACGTCTGGCGCATGAGGAAGGCGCCGAAGGCCGAGAACATGCCCGGCAGGACGATGCCCCACGGGGTCTCGAGCAGCCCCATGCCCTGGATGAGCTGGTACTGCGGGATGAGGTAGGCCTGGCCCGGGATCATGAGGATCGCCAGGATCAGGCCGAACACCAGCCCGCGGCCCTTGAACGGCATGCGCGCGAACGCGTAGCCGGCCAGCGCACACAGCACCAGCTGGCCGCCGGTGCGGAGCACGGTGATGAGCACCGACACCCAGAACTGGCTCAGGAACGGCAGCTTCTGGAACACCTCGACGTAGTTGTGCCACTGGAAGTCCGCGGGCCAGAACGTCGGGGGCGCGGAGGTGATCTCCGCGTTCGTCATCAGCGACATGATGAGCTGGTAGGCGAACGGGAAGACCATGACCAACCCACCCAGAGCGAGGATCACGTGGGCAGGGGCGTAGCGCGCCTGCTGTTTCCACACACGCTTCGTGTGGACCTTCCTCTGCTCAGACATAGTTCACCCACTTCCGTTGGCCGATGAACTGGATCAGCGTCACGATGGCGACGAACAGCAGGATGACCATGGCCACTGCGGCACCGGAGCCCTTGTCGTTGTTGATGAACGCCTCGTTGTAGAACAGGAACACCAGCGAACGCGACTGCACCATCGCAGGGTTCGACGAGCCGATCATCGCGAACAGCGCATCGAAGAGCTGGAATCCGCCGATGGTCTGCATGATCGTCAGGAAGAAGATCGACGGCGTGAGCAGCGGCACGGTGACGCTCGTGAACTGGCGCACCGAGCTGGCGCCGTCGATGGAGGCGGCCTCGTAGAGCTCGCGCGGGATCGCCTTCAACCCTGCGCTCAGGATGATCACGTTGAAGCCGATGGAGGCCCACAGTCCGAAGATGGCCACCGCCGCGATCGCGAAGCCGGGCGTCGAGAGCCAGTAGGGCGGGTCCTCGATGCCGAGGGCCTTGGCCGTCTGGTTGAGGACGCCGAAGTTGCCATTGAACACGATCTTCCACACCTGCGTGATGGCCGTCGGCATCGCCAGGTACGGCATGAAGAACAGCACGCGGTACAGGCTGGCGAACTTCAGCCCGGGCAGCTCGATGAGGCTGGCGATCAGCACCGACAGCGGGATGGCCAGCAACACCACCGCCGTGTAGAGGAGGGTGTTGCCGATGGCCGACAGGAGGTCCGGCCGGGCGAGCAGGTCGGCGTAGTTCTCGAGGCCGACGAACTTCTCGTTGCCGCCGAAGGCGTTGGACTTCGTGAACGACAGCCAGAGGTTCTTGAAGATCGGGTAGTAGTAGAACACCAGCACGCCGAGCAGCAGCGGCCCGACGAACAGCACCGGCCAGAGGCCGCTGCTCGTCGGGGACCGCCGCGCTCTCGTGCGGGCCGTGGAAGCCACCGTCATGGGATCACTCCGAGGCGAGCAGCTCGTTCATCGCCGTGGCGAGCTCGGCTGCGGCATCGGCGACCGGGACGTCACCCTGGAAGGCGGGGACGAGGATCTCGTTCTCCTTCTGGTTCCACGCGGAGGTGTTCTTCGACACGGGGTACGCGACGGCGAACTTCTCGGCCTCCTCGGTGTAGACCTTGAGGTTCCAGTCGGCGTTCATCTCGGTCCAAGCCTGCTGGGTGCCGTTGAAGGCCGGGATGGCGGTGCCGTTCTTGGCCTCCGTCTCGTGGATCTCCTTGGAGCCGAACACCTGGATGAGCGCCTTCGCCGCGGCGAGGTTCTTGCTCGACGCCGCGGCAGCGTAGGCCAGACCGTGGATGCAGGTGGCCTGCTGCTCCTTCTTCGGCAGCGGCACGACGACGAGCGACTCGGGCTTCGAGTACTCGGCCTTCATGACGCCGGCCTCCCACGAGCCCGCCCAGTACATGGCGGCCTTCTGGCCTTGGAAGAGCTGGCGCGGGTTGGAGTCGGTCATGACCTTGATCTCGGGCATGGAGCCCTCGGCGATGAGGTCGGCCCAGATCTGCAGGCCCTCGATGGTCTTGGGGTCGTCGTAGCCGGACTTGCCGTCGGCGATCACGAAGCCACCAGCCTGCGGGATGGTGTTGTAGTAGGACTCCTGGCCGCCACCGATGACGTCGGCGACGACGGCGTAGCCCTTGCCCGAGTCCTTGATGGCGGTGCAGGTGGCGCGGAAGTCGTCCCACGTCCAGTCGGCCTTCGGCAGCTCGACGCCCGCGGCCTCGAACAGGTCCTTGTTGCACCAGATGGCGACGACGTCGTAGTCCTTCGGGACGCCGTAGTGCTTGCCGTCGAGGCTGTAGAGCTCGACGAGGGCCTCGGGGTAGTTGCTCCAGTCGATGTCGAGGTCGCTGAGGTCGGCGAGCATGTCGTTGTCGGCGTAGAGCTGGATGTTCGGGCCGTTCATCCAGAACACGTCGGGCAGGTTCTCGCCCTCGGCCTGGGTGCGCAGCTTGGTGAAGTAGTCCTTGAACGAGGTGATGCTGGGCGTCACCTTGATGTTCGGGTACTCCTCGTTGAACTTCGCGATGGCAGCCTCGACGGTGGCGGTCTGGTTCTTGTCCCAGTAGCTGAGGTTCAGCTCGCCGGAGCTGTCCTTGCTGAGGTCGGCGACGTCGCCGCCCTCGTCCCCACCACAGGCGACGAGGCCAGCGGCGGCAGCGGTGAAGGCGGACGCGGTGAGAAAGGTGCGGCGCTTCATGGTGGTCTCCTTGGGGTTGGGGGGGGTTACTTGGTCTGGTTGTTGGTGAAGTACTCGATGAGCTCGTCGGAGAGCCCGGGGACGGTGCGCGGCGTCGAACCGTCGCGCAGCGACTCGGTGGCCTGGATGCCCGCGGCGACGGAGTACCAGGCGCCGAGCGGGTTCGTGTCGGTCTGGGTGCCGTGCACGATGAAGCGGAGGAACTCGTCGACGATGAGCTTGTCCGCGTCGCCGTGGCCGTTGGCGTCGCCGAGGATGGGGAACTGCTCGTCGCCGTCGGCGTTGTAGTGGGTGCGCTTGTTCCACAGCTTGATGACGCCGCCCTCGCCATCACCGAAGTTCTCGATGCGGCCCTCGGTGCCGATGACGGTGTAGTTGCGCCAGTAGTCGGGCGTGAAGTGGCACTGCTGGTAGCTGGCCATGACGCCGGACTCCATGCGCATGAGCACCATGGACAGGTCCTCGACGTCGATGACCTCGTTGAGGCCCCGCTGCGACGTCGGGGGCCAGTTGTCGAGCGAGTACCAGTCGTTCATGAGCTCGTTCGAGTGGTCGGCCCGGTCCTCGATCTTGCCGTAGACCATGAGGTCGCCCATGCCGACGACGTCGGCCGTGCGGGAGTCGGCGAGCCAGTGCATCACGTCGATGTCGTGGGCGGCCTTCTGGAGCAGCAGGCCGGTGCCGTGCTCACGAGTGGCGTGCCAGTCCTTGAAGTAGAAGTCGCCGCCGGAGCCCACGAAGTGGCGGCACCAGATGGCCTTGACCTCGCCGATGCGGCCGGAGCGGATGAGGTCGCGCATAGTGCGCACGACGTTCATATGGCGCATGTTGTGGCCGACGTAGAGCTTGGTGCCCGTGCGGTGGGCGGTGGTGAGGATGCGGGTGGCGTCGTCGAGGTGGATCGCGATGGGCTTCTCGAGGTAGACGGCGACGCCGGCCTCGAGGAGTTCGCAGGTGATGTCGGCGTGCGTGTCGTCGGGGGAGGTGACGAAGGCGACGTCGATGCCGGCGGCGATGAGCTCGGCGACGGTGCTGGTGATGACGATCTCGCCCGGCTCCTTCTTCAGCCGGTCGTGGACACGCTGCTCGGCGAGCGGGTGGGGCTCGCACGCGGCGACGATCTTGGCGGGGATCGCGCTGGACTCCACGTTCAGGGCGAGCGGTGCGCGCGCCCCGACACCCACGACGCCGACCCGGAGGGGCTGCTCGGTGGGGGTGTCCGTGTTCTTGGCCATGATGGTGTGTCGTCCTTCCTGGAGTGCCTGTTGGAGGGGCTCGAGGTCGCGGAGCTCGACGGGGGTGAGCGGCGCGACGCCGAGGATCGATTCGTCGGCGGCCCGGAACGCGAGCGAGAGCGCGCCGACGGTGGGTGCCGCCTTGCCGAGCGCGCTGCCTTCGAGAGCGAGCGACGGGGCGGACGGGGGGCGGAGCGCGCCGAGTCGGCCGCTGATCGCGCCGATGGCGTCGGAGGAGGTGCCGGGCGGGGTGGACACCACGACGAGGCGTGGGTCCACGACGACGCACAGCGGCCCGACGACGCGGACGGCCTGCGCGGCCCATGCGTCGGGTCCGTCGTGGGCGTCGAAGGAGAAGTCGCCGAGGACGTCGGTGATCTCACCGGCGTTGGAGGTGTGGCCGCGGTGCAGCTCGCCGGTGAGCACGAGGCCGGTGTGGAAGCCGCGGGTGAAGTTCATGTAGAGGACGTCGTCGTCGGGGAGCAGGTCGCCGCGGGCGGCGCGCATCGCGAACTCGCCGTAGGCGGCGGCGTTGATGTCGTTCTCCACGCGCACCGGGCAGCCGAGGTGTCCGGTCAGCTCGTCGGCCAGGGCGAAGCCCGCCCACTGGGGGACGAGGTCCGAGCGGATGATGGTGCCGTCGGCGTCGACGATGCCGGTGGTGGCCACGCCGATGCTGCGCAGCTTGCCGTGGCGGCGTCGGAGCGGGGCGCCCACCTCGCGGATGGCGCCGACGAGGGCGGCGAGGCGGGCGTCGGGGCCGACGTCGGGCAGCTTGCGGACGTCCGCGGCCACCAGGGTGCCGTCGAGGGTGGCGAAGGCGAGTGCGACGGAGCCCTGCGTGACGTCGAGGCCGAGGACGAGCCCCTGTCTCGGGGCGAAGCCGTACTGCTTGGCCGGGCGTCCCCCGCCGGTGGTGACATCGACGTGGGCGATCACGCCGCGGTCGGCGAGCTCCTCGAGGATCGCCGCGATGGTGGGGCGTGACAGATGGCAGGCCTCGGCGAGCTGGGTCTTGGTGGCGGTCCGGGCGCGTCGGAGGGCGGACAGCACGAGTTGCGCGCGCTCGGCTCTGGTCTGCGCCTCGTCGTTGCGCTGGGGCATCGTTGCACCTCCGGGCAGTCGGGGAAATCCACTTCCAAAAGTAGCTTTCGTAACCAAGTTTCCGATGTGGACCATCGATTGTCAAGGGGTGTCCACGAATTGGTCCGCTCGCCCGTGCGCCCCTCCCCGATAGGCTCGGGGCATGACCCCGCAGCACCGACGCCTCGCGCTGGCCGCCCTGGCCGCCGTCGTGCTGTTCGTGGTGGCGACGATGGGTTCGGTGAGTTCGATGGGCCCCATCGTCACCGAGTTGCCGCGCGATCCGATCCCCGTGCCCACGCTCGAGCCGCCGTCCGCGGCACCCATCGAATCCCTCCCGCCGCAGGAGGAGGGCGAGGAGGAGATCGAGGCCCGCGGCATCCCGCAATGGGTGGCCGATCTCGGCCGGACCCTCGTCATCGGGGCGATCATCGTCGCGATCATCGCCGGGGTCGTTGCCGTCCTCCGTGCGGCCAAGCCGGTCGACAAGCGCCGCGCCGCCGCCGGTGGAGAGGCGCTGGAGGTGCCCGAGGTGGACGAGGAGGAGCTCGAGGAGACCTTCGAGGAGGCCCTCACCCGGCTGCGCGCCGGCCTCGACGTCGACGACGCGGTGGTGGAGTGCTGGCGGCGACTCGAGGTCCTGGCCCACGGCGCCGGGGTCACCCGACGCGTCACCCAGACGTCCGACGAGTTCACCCTCGAAGTGCTCGCCGGCACCGACATCGACGAGGCCGCCCTGCGTGAGCTCGGCTCGCTGTACACGCAGGTCAACTACTCCCGCCACCTCTTGGGCGACGCCTCCCGCGAGCGCGCCGTCGAGTGCCTGACGAGGCTCCGCGAGTCCCTGGGGGTGGGCGCATGAACGGGCGTGGGTTCCTCTGGCGGGTGGTCGTCGCGCTGGCGGCCGGCATCGCGTGGATCGTCGTCGCCGGCCTCATCGGCCTGCACTTCCACGCCCTGCCCACCCTCACCATCGCCGTCGTCTGCGGCTTCGGGTGGTGGGTGCTCTCGAGCGAGCGCAGCCTGGAATCCGTCGTCGAGTGGAGCGCCCCGGCCATGCCCGTCGCGCACGGGCGGGCGTCGTCGGACATCACCACCCGACGCCTCGCCACCGTCTGCGCCGACGCCGCCCCCGGGCGCGGGTTCACGCCCAGCGCACTGCAGACCGTCCTGCGCGAGCGTGTCGACCACCGGCTCCGCGGCCGCGACGCCCGCACCCACCTGAGCCCCGGGCTCGCCGGCTTCCTCGAAGCCGATGAGCCGCCCAACGTCACGCGGCGCGTGCTGCGGACCTACCTGAAGGAGATCCAAGCCCTATGAATCTCAGCATCACCGACGCCGCCTCGCTCGCCCAGCGGGTGCTCGACCAGGTGGACCGCGCCGTCGTCGGCAAGCGCGCGGAGCTCTCCCTCGTGCTCGCGGGCATCCTCGCCGGCGGCCACGTCCTGCTCGAGGACCTCCCCGGCCTCGGCAAGACCCTCGCCGCCCGCTCCCTCGCCCAGGCCCTCGGCCTCGACTTCGCGCGCGCCCAGTTCACCCCCGACCTCCTCCCCGCCGACCTCACCGGCTCCTTCGTGATGCAGCAGGCCAGCGGCGAATTCTCCTTCCGTGAGGGCCCCATCTTCACCGGCCTCCTGCTCGCCGACGAGATCAACCGCACCCCGCCCAAGACCCAGTCCGCGCTGCTCGAGGCCATGCAGGAACGGCAGGTCACCGTCGAGGGCCGCACCTTCCCGCTACGCCGCCCCTTCCACGTGCTCGCCACCGCGAACCCGGTCGAGCACGAGGGCACCTACCCGCTGCCAGAGGCCCAGCTCGACCGCTTCCTGCTGCGCCTGTCCTTCGGCTACCTCGAGCCCGAGCAGGAGTGGGACGTCCTCGCCCGCCGCATCGAGCGTCGCTCCGACGACATCTCCGTGGATTCGGTGTGCACCGCCGACGAGCTGCTCGCCTGCCAGCGCGCCGTCGAGGACGTCCACGTGTCCGACGCCGTGGGACGCTACGCCGTGGACATCGTGCGTGCCACGCGCGAGCACCAGTCGACGATGGTGGGCTCCTCGCCGCGAGGTTCCCTCGCCTTGGTCCTGGTGGCCCGCGCCGCCGCCCTCATCGACGGCCGCGACTTCGTCACCCCCGACGACGTCAAGCGCCTCGCCGAACCCGCCCTCGCGCACCGCATCACCCTGCGCCCCGAGCTCTGGCTCAGCGACGTCACCGCGAAGTCGGTGGTCCGCTCCGCGCTCGACGAGGTGCCCGTCCCCGACGCGAGCCGCCCGTGACTTTCGCCCCCACCCCCGCATGGAACCGCTCCTGGTTGCTCGCCTTCGGTGCGCTGCTGGTGGCGGTCCTGACCTCGCGCCCCGACGTGCTCCTGCTCGCCGTGCCGTTCGCGGCGCACGCGTTGTGGGGGCTGGCGTCGCGGCCGAGCGTGGCCGAGGAGGTCGTGCCGAGCGCGCGCAACGTGCTCGTCGAGGAGGGCGACGCGCTGTCCTACCGGCTCACCACCGAGGGCTGGGACGGCTACGTCGCCGCCCAGGTCCAGCCGCAGCGGCGGGTGCTGCTCGACCCGCCGTCGGGGGCGGCACTGGGGTCGGGGGAGACCGTACAGGTCAACGTCGAACCCGAGCGCTGGGGCCGCTACTCGCTCGACGTCTCGCCCATCGCGCTCACCGACGCGTCCGGCTGCTGGCGCACGACGGCGCCCCACCACGACCTGCAGCTCACCGTCCGTCCACGGGCCCAGCGGATCGCCGGCGGATCGGGTGTGGCAAGGCCCATCGGCATGAGCGGCGTGCACCGGTCCCGACGTCGGGGTGAGGGCACGGAGCTCTCCGACGTGCGCGAGTTCGCGCCCGGCGACCGCCTGCGCCGCATCAACTGGCGCGTCACCTCCCGGCTGCCCGGGGTCTACGTCAACTCGATGCTCGTCGAGCTCGACACCGACGTGCTGGTGGTGGCCGACACCGCCCTCGACGTCGGCGCCGAGGGCGAGGCCTCCAGCCAGGACTCGCTGGTGCGCGCCGTGGCCGGCATCGTTCAGCACTACTGCTCCTTCGGCGACCGTGTCGCCGTCCACGACCTCAGCCAGCGCATCGGCCACATCCGCTCCGGCACGGGGCAGCGGCAGGTCCGCACCGTGATGCAGCGGCTGGCCCGCGCCCGGTCGGCGGGCCACCTCGAGGGGAAGCCCCGACGCGTGCGCACGCTGGCGTCGGGCACCATCGTGTTCGTCGTCACGCCGCTGCTCGACGAGGCCGTGCAGGCCGAGATCGTGCGGCTCAGGAACCTCGGCGGCGAGGTAGTCGTCGTCGACGTGCTGCCGCCGAGGATCGGCGCCGACCTCGACGCCTTCCCGGACCCGTACCTCGGCGAGGCCTGGGTGCTGCGTCGGCTCGAGCGCGAGGAACTCGTCGAGCGGCTCCGCGCGGCCGGCATCCCCCTCGTCGCGTGGGAGGGCCCGACGACGCTCGCCGCCGTCCTGCAGGCCATGGAGGCTGCCCGTTCCGCCCCGAGGATGCGCCGATGACCGACACCACCGAGCTCGTCCACCTCGCCCAGATCACCACCGGCGTGCAGTGGGTGTTGCGCCTGACCTGCCTGTTCGCCGCCGGCGGCATGCTGGTCCTGCTGCACCTGTGGGCGCCCATGGTGATCGCCGCCTGGTGGACGGTGCCGATCGTGCTCGGCGCGCTCGTCTCCGTGGTGCGCCCCGACTCGTGGGTGCCTGCCGCCATGGCCGTGTTCGTGATCCTGTGGTGGCAGTTCGCCGGCGGCGACGCCGAGCTCTGGAAGGCCGGAATCCTCGGCCTCCTGCTCGCGGTGCACCACTTCGGCTGCGTGCTCGGCGGCCTGGCCCCGGCGTGGGCCGGGGTGGCGTCGTCGGCCCGACGACGGTGGCTGCGCGCCTTCGGTGTCTACCTCCTGGGCTGTGTGGCCTCGATGGGGCTCGTGCTGCTCGTGCTGTGGCTGCCGCTCGGCCCTCACATCGTGTGGCTCTGGCTGGCCATCGTCGCGATCGGTGTGCTGGTCTGGAGGTCCGTGCGGGCCGTCGCCGCACCGCCGGCCTGAGTACGATGACCGCGTGATCTCACCCGCTCCCTCCGGACCCCTGCGCGACACCGCTGGCGTGGCGAAGTACCGACACGAGGCCATCGCGGTGGTCCTGCGAGTCGTGCCCGACAAGGGCCTGTGCGTGCTGGCGGCGAGGCGGCAGCGGGAGCCGTTCGCTGGGCAGTGGTCCCTGCCGAGTGGGGCGATGGAGGTGGACGAGCCGCTCGGCGAGGCGGTGCTGCGGCACCTCGCCCAGAAGGTGGAACTGGCCCAGGTGGCCCACCTCGAGCAGCTCGAGACCCGCAGCGCGCCCGGCCGCGACCCCTTCGACCGCTAAGGTGCTTGCATGCGAAGAAGCCGACTGCAGGCGATCCCCCTGTTGTGGAGTGTGCTGGCGCTCATTGTCGGTTGTCAAGGGGAGGCAGCCTCGCTCCAGAGCATCGTGGAAGATATGAGCCAGCAGGCCGGGAGCGACGTTGTGGCGGCGCTGCAAGTCACGCAGACGGTGGATGGTCTGGATGTTTCGACCACGTTCCTCCAAGACGATGGCAGCGCAGCCCAGTTCCGGCACTCTCCTGGGCAGGGGCTTCAGGCGAAAAGGGCACCTGGGCTGAGCGTCCCACTTAGCGGTGTGCCGATGTCCAAGGTTGAGCTGCCGGAAATCGAGCAGCGCCTGACGGCTTTCCCAGACTGCGATGAAGCTCGTGCAGCAGTGTTCGTCGCTGGAGAACACATCGTGGAAAATATTTGGTGTGCTGGGGGTGATGCATCGAAAGGTCGCCTTGACGGCGAACCTGTGTCAGAGACCGCGGCTGGTGATCTGCCTACGGCGGCTCAAAACCTGGTCGAGGATGCCGCACTGCTTGATGCGACCAAGGTGGGGCGGGTGTCGATCACGATGACGGCGACTCAGGTGTGGTCAACGGTGCAAGTGGTGGCTCCTGCGCTACCCAACAGTGCAGGTAACTCGTGCTCGGTGTTGTTCACGCGTACGGGGGAGTCTTTGCTCCCTGTGTGCGAGGTTCCCCTCCAACAATCCCCCGCCGAGGCTCTTGATCCTGAAGTCATCACCCGGATCTGGGAAGCCGAAGGGCAACCAAGTCGAGACTGGACGTTGCAGCTTGTCGGCGACGAGGAACCCTACTGGCAGGCTGTGAGCGGCAAGAGGTTCACCTCCTATGCGCTCGATGGTGAGCGTCGCTGAGTGGCCGTGGGCGGAATCAGCACAGAGCATTGAATGAGGTACGTGCCCGAACGAGGGCGGGTTGTTGTGACCCTTCCTTACTTTAGTATCGACGATATGACTGAAGACCTACCCTTCCTCGTGCTGCCGACTGGTGACGATCAACCTACTGTTGCCACTGTGGAATGGGAGGGGAACGAAGTACGGTGGGTCACCGTTGAGCCAGAATGGGCAGAGAAAGTCAGCCCAGCAGGTTTGCTAGCACAGGTTGCAGAGATCTACCGTAAGGCTCAGCCTCCGTCTGAGAATTGGCGCCTACATGTCAGGCTAGGCGACGTTGCTTTAGAAGATATGAAGGAGTTTGCGCTGCTTATGAGAGAGGCACGTGCTTCGGACCCGGTAGCGCATGCTGAGCCTATAGAAGTGAAGAGTCAGCATCTTGTTTCGGCGTGGGCTCAGAATGGTTACCTGGTCCGAATCACCGATACGCGACATTGGTTGAGTGACGCTCCACGCCAGACCCTATGTGAGGAACTCACCGCGGTACTGCAGCGCCCGGAGGAATGTAGAAACAAGGCAACAACACGTGAAGTGCGTCGTCTTTTGGAATTCGTGGGGAAAGGTAAGAAGTAATGGGTTTGGATGATCTACCGCAGGATATTCGCTATCGGGTCGAGTACTTCGATGAGGAGTCTAAGCGCTGGGCTGAATTGGGGGAAACGATGGACGATACTCATACGAAACTCGTCAATGGGAAAAGGATACCCCCATTCTCCGATCGTATTCCACAGAATCTTCGTAGCTTTGGTGATGCAGCTAATAGGGCGTTTGATGCCTATGTGAAAACGCTTGGGGAGGGTGCTAAGTGTGCTGCATCGCTAGGGTCAACCTTGAAAGCCAGTGGGTCGTCCTATCTGAGGCAGGAGAATTATGGCGAGGACTTAGTGCGGGAAATCGAACAGGAGCTTGAGAAATGACGGATCCCGATTGGAAGCCTGACCTACAGTCGCTGACCAGTACTGAAACCCTCCAAGAGATGGGTAAGGTTATTGAAGAATCGCGCAAGTACTTCGATGACGTGTGCACAGGCATCGGGGAGCAGGCGGAGGGGGACCTTGCCTACACGTATATGTTTACGCTAACGAGGGATGCAGATCCGAATATCTTGGAAAAGATCTTCGGGGTAGCTCCAGATGACTTTCGATATTGCATCACGAACGACGAAAACCATGAAATATGGGTTCCTAAGGACGGCGATATCATGCCGTACAGCTGGGCTCGAGAGGTGGATGGTCACTACACTAAACTGCCAATCAAGGACGTCGATAAAGTCCTCTCTTATGAGGCTAAGCAGGTGAAAGAGCGATTGGAAGGGGCTCGAAGCTCAGCGGATGGTATCGCCAACATGCAGTCAGATGATTTTGATGCAATTGGCGTTATTCCAACGGCATTAGGGGAGCAGAATGAACAGCTTGATAAAATGATCAAGCAGCTGTCAGAGTCCACTGAAGATGCACAATCCCTTAAGCAGAACATTGAGGAGAATTGGGACTCTGGTAGCTCGCGTCTCTATGCAAATCGGATTGATGATTTCAAGGCTGCGCTCACTGAGCTAAGTGAGGCAAGCGATGCCATGAAACGCGCTAATATCACCGTCGCCACGCATGTCGGTGATTTGATGGTCGCCATCATGGAGCTATGGAAAGCGCGTATCGAAGGAATGGACCAGGCAGCGTCGTCGGTCATGGGTGGTGCGAAAGATTTAGTAAGTTTGCTCGCGAAACCGACAGTGATAGGCGTCGTCTCCAAGGTTTTGGAAATCGTTGTGGATGTCGTGGTTCAGATGGCGACCGAAGATGTCGAAGATCGAATCGAAAAGCTCAAGGCACTGGGTGATATGGCCAACAAGTTGGCACCCATTGAGAGTGCCGAGGCGGCGGCCGGTGAAGTGTCTTGGCCGGAGCTGCCGACTGATACGGTGTGGGAACCGAAGTAGCTAACCCAATATCCACACGCGTTTGCTCGGGAGGGCCAATTTGGCCTGATTTTCGAAACGCGTGTGGATATTGGGTTAGGTGGGGCGGGGTACCCCGGTTGGGGGTTACCGCAGGTCGAATCCCAGGTCGAGCACGGGTGCGGAGTGGGTGAGTGCGCCGACGGCGATGTAATCGACGCCGGTCGCCGCGTAGCTGGCGGCGTCGGCGAGCGTGAGCCCCCCGCTGGCTTCGGTGGCGACCCCAGCTGCCCGCGCGATGGCGACGGCGGCGCGGGCAACGTCGGGGGTCATGTTGTCGAGCAAGATGAGTGAGGCGCCGGCGTCGACGGCCTCCCGTACTTGGTCGAGGGTGTCGCATTCCACCTCGACGGGCACCTCCGGCGCTTGTCGGCGCACGGCCTGGAACGCTGCGGTGACTGACCCCGCAGCCAGGACGTGGTTGTCCTTGATGAGCGCCGCGTCGCCGAGGCCCATGCGGTGGTTAACGCCCCCGCCGCAGCGCACCGCGTACTTCTGCAACACACGTAGTCCGGGCACGGTTTTGCGGGTATCGCGCACGGCGCAATCGGTGTCGCGAAGCGCGTCGGCCCACGCCGCCGTCGCAGTGGCCACGCCGGACAGCTGCGACACCAGGTTGAGCAGCGTGCGCTCGGCGGTCAGGAGCGTGGCGACGCGGCCTCGCACGGTGAGTACGCGCTGCCCGGGTTCCACGCGACTGCCGTCCGCCGCGACGATCGCTGACTCCACCGTCTCCCCGTGTCTGGCTGCGAGCACATGCGCCACAGCGCCCGCGACGGGCACCCCGGCGAGCGTGCCCGACGCACGGGCCACGACGTCGGCGGTGCCTTCCGCGTCGGCGGGGATAGTGGCGCGGGTGGTGACGTCGTCGCCCCACTGAAGATCTTCGTCGAGGGCGCGGTTGATGACGTCGAGCACGTGCGCCTCAGCGAGCCCGCCGTCTACGAGCGCGTTTGCGATGTGGCTAGGCAGCATGGTCGGCCCTCTCTGGTGCGGTCTGGATATCTGCGCGACGGTGACACCCGCGCGATTCGCGTCGGGCCAAGGCGGCGAGGGTGATCTGCAGTGCAGCCTCGCGCAACTGCGACGCGTCGAGCGCGGCGTCGGATGTGGCAGACGTGATGGGTAAGGCGGTGAGCATGTCGGCCGCAGTGCGCACGCCGGCCTCGTCGCGGAGCACCCCGACGTGACGGTCCATCGTCGTGCGCAGCATCGGGAGCGCTGCGGGGTCGGTGAGGGGGAGTATCGGGCGGGGTTGAGGGGTTGCTGCAGAGGGAAGGACGTTGTCAGCGAGCAGTTCTCCGCATCGGTAGCCCATCACGAGCGCCTCGGTGATGGAGTTCGACGCCAGTCGATTGGCGCCGTGAACCCCCGTGCCGGCCACCTCGCCCACGGCGAACAGGCCCGGCACCGACGTGCGCCCGGCCATGTCGGCTGCCACGCCGCCACACAGGTAATGCGCGCCGGGGCGCACGGGGATGGGCTGGACGGCTGGGTCGATGCCGCGGGCGTGGAGCAGGGCCTGGATGGTGGGGAACTGGCGGCTCCACCCGTCGCGCCCAAGGTGGCGGGCGTCAAGCAGCATGTGCGGCTCGCCGGTGGTCTGACAACGCTCTTCGATGGCGGCGGCGACGACGTCACGCGGCGCGAGCTCAGCCAATGGGTGTGCGGCGGGCATGAACCGGCAACCGCTGGCGTCGACGAGCACCCCACCCTCGCCGCGCACGGCCTCGCTGATGAGCACGTCCCGGCCGTCGACCCGGGGGGCGGCAAGCACCGTCGGGTGGAACTGCACGAACTCAACACCGCGCAGTGCAGCGCCGACGCGGGCCGCCATCGCCAGACCATCGCCCGTAGCCACAGAGGGATTCGACGTGAGGGTCCACGCCTGCCCCACCCCGCCACTCGCCAGCACGACGGCGCCGGCGCGCCACTCGTGCACCTCGCCGTCGCGCACCGCGCGCACGCCGCAGGCGCGGCCGGAGGCGGAGGTGAGCACGTCGACGGCGCGCATGTTCGGGTGCAGCGTGGCGGGGGAGTCGCCGTCGAGGATGCGCTGGAGCGCGGCGACGAGCGTGCGTTGCACCTCGTGGCCCGACGCGTCGCCGCCGGCGTGCAGGATGCGGCGCGCGCTGTGTCCGCCTTCGAGGTGGAGGCTGTAACGGCCGCGGGCACGGTCGAACTGAGCGCCGAGTGTGATGAGGCGTCGGATAGCGACGGGGGCCTCGGCGACGAGCGTGCGCACGGCCTCCTCGTCGCACGCCCCGGCTCCCGCGACGAGGGTGTCGCGCACGTGCGCATCGACGGAGTCGTCGCGGCTCCAGACCGCCGCCAGGCCGCCCTGCGCCCAGTCGGTGGAGCCGGCCATGACGTCGGCGCGGGTGAGGATCGCCGTCGCGATTCCGTGTACGGCAAGGTGTAACGCGACGCTGAGCGCGGCCGCGCCCGACCCGACGATCACCACGTCGGCTTCGTGGTGATGCGTGGCGGGCGGCAGGGCGAGCTCGGTCACTCTCCGCCCCCGGGGTTGCCGATGGCCACCATCTTCTCCACGGCCTGGCGCGCGCGGGCGGCGATAGCGTCGTCGACGAATACCTCGTCGCGGCCGTCGGTGAGGCAGCGCAGCAGCTTGTCGGGGGTGATCATGCGCATGTATGGGCACGCGGCGCGGGGGTTGACGGGGATGAACTCCGTCGTGGTGTTGGCTTTGGAGAGCTGGTGCAGCATGCCGATTTCCGTGGCGACGAGCACCTTCGAGCTCGTTGCACGACGGGCCTCGTCGAGCATGCCGCCGGTGGAGAGCACGTGCGTGCGCTCGCGCGGCAATTCACCGGACTCGGCCATCCACAGCGCCGACGTGGTGCAGCCGCACTCGGGGTGTACGTAGAGCTCGGCGTCGGGGTTGGCGCGGACGGTGGCGGTGAGGTCCGACGGCGAGATGTCGGCGTGCACGTGACATTCGCCCATCCACACGTGGATGTTGTCGCGCCCCGTCTCGCGGCGCACATGGGCGCCGAGGAACTGGTCGGGGCAGAAGAGAATCTCCTTGTCAGCGGGGATTGACTTGACCACATCGACGGCGTTCGAGCTGGTGCAGCACACGTCGGTTTCGGCCTTCACCTCGGCGGTGGTGTTGACGTAGGAGACGACGACGGCGCCCGGGTGCTCGGCTTTCCATGCGCGCAGCTGGCTGGCGTTGATGGTGTCGGCGAGCGAGCAGCCGGCGGCTGCGTCGGGAATGAAGACGCGCTTGTCGGGGCAGAGGATCTTGGCGGTCTCGGCCATGAAGTGCACGCCGCAGAACACCACCTCGCGGGCGTTAGTCGCGGCTGCGATGCGCGAGAGGGCGAGGGAGTCGCCGACGTGGTGGGCCACGTCTTGGATCTCCGGCAGCTGGTAGTTGTGGGCCAGGATGACGGCGTCGCGTTCGCGCGCGAGGGCGTGGATGTCGTCGCGCCACTGCGCCCATTGCTCTGCGGTCCAGCGTTCGTAGGGCGCTTCGAGTGTGCTCGAGATGCGCATGCTTCCTCCAGTTTTCGCCTAAGAGTCGCAAACTGGTTTGAGGGTAGCATGCGCACCATGGTGAATGGCAACACGGCTCCGAGCGGGCCCCTGCGCGACGGCGCCGGCGTTGCCAAGTTTCGGCACGAGGCCGTCGCAGCCGTGATGCGCGCGCGGCCGGGGGAGGGGCTGACGGTGCTGGCGTATCGTCGGAGCCGCTCGCCGTTCAAAGGGCTCTGGGCGCTGCCGAGCGGGGCGGTCGAGGTGGACGAATCGCTCGACGAATCCGTCCTGCGGCATCTGCTGGAGAAGGCAGGCGTCGACGCCGTCGCGTACCTGGAGCAGTTGCAGACGCGCAGCGCGCCTGGCCGCGATCCGTTCGACCGCACCATCGCGACGGCCTATTTGGGCTTGCTGCCGTGGGATTGCGACCCCGCCATCCCCGACCACGCCGCGTGGGTCCCCGTCGAGGAGCTCCCCGAGATGGCCTTCGACCACGAACGGCTCGCGCGGGTGGCCGTCGAGCGGCTGCGCGCGAAGTTGTCGTACACCAACGTGGGCTACGCATTGGCGCCCGACGAGTTCACCGTCGCCCAGTTGCGCGACGCCTACGCCGCGGTGCTGGGGCACGACGTGTCCGCCACCAACCTGCAGCGTATTTTGCAGCGGCGCGGGCAGCTCGTCGCCACCGGCGAGCGCGCGCCCTCCGGCGTCGAGGGTGGTCGTCCAGCCCGGCTCTACCGCTTCACGCGGCGCGAACTCGCCGTCACCGACCCATTCGTCGTGTTCAAGCCGTAGCTGGCGGGCTGGGCGTCGGTGTGTTACTCGTGCTTTCCCCTCTCCGCACCCAAGCACCTGCAACCTGTGCGGCAACTGAGCGGATCAAGTGTCACCTGCTTCCCGATGACGCCTCGTCGCGGCTAGGCAAGTGACACCTATTCCGCAACTGAGCCGCACAGGTTGCACCTGCCTGCGGGGGACATCGGAGTCGAGGAGACGCGGAAGACGGGAACCCCGAGAACACCGGGAATAAACGGACCGCTACAAGAGTTGAGTGGAGTAGACTCAACCCTGTCATCCCAGCATCCAGGAGTGCCCATGAACACCGACAAGCTCACCACCAAGAGCCGCGACGCGGTGACTGCTGCCGTCAGGCAGGCGCTCACCAGCGGCAATCCCAGCGCAGAGCCGCAGCACCTGCTGCACGGCCTGCTGCTCACACCCGACAACACCGTCGGCGCCCTGCTCGAATCCGCCGGCGCATCCCCGCAACGCGTCGACGCGGGCGCCGTCGCCGCCATCAAGCAACTGCCCACCGCGACGGGCAGCTCCGTTACGCAACCCACGCTCTCCGGCGCATTCCTGCGCGTGCTCGCCACCGCAGAAACCATCGCCAACCAGCTCGGCGACCAGTTCGCCGCGACGGAACACCTCCTCATTGCGCTTGCCACCGTCGAATCCGGGGCCAAGCGCATCCTCGACGCGGAAGGCATCACCGCCGACGATCTCACCCAGCGCTTCAACGACGCCCGCGGCGGCAAGCGGGTCACGTCGGAAGACTCCGAGGGCAGCGGGGAATCCGCGCTCGACAAGTACTCCGTCGACCTCACCGAGCGCGCCCGCGACGGCAAACTCGACCCCGTCATCGGCCGCGACCAGGAGATTCGCCGCGTCGTGCAGGTGCTCGCTCGCCGCACGAAGAACAACCCCGTGCTCATCGGCGAACCCGGTGTTGGCAAGACCGCCGTCGTCGAAGGCCTCGCGCAGCGCCTCATCGCCGGCGACGTGCCCGACTCGCTCAAGGGCCGCCGACTCGTCTCCCTCGACCTCTCGTCGATGGTGGCCGGCGCGAAATACCGCGGCGAGTTCGAGGAGCGCCTCAAGGCCGTGCTCACGGAGATCCGCGACGCAGAAGGCCAAGTCATTACCTTCATCGACGAGCTCCACACCGTGATCGGTGCCGGGGCCACCGGCGATGGGGCGATGGATGCGGGCAACATGCTCAAGCCCATGCTCGCCCGCGGTGAGTTGCGGATGATCGGCGCCACCACCCTCGACGAGTACCGCGAGCACATCGAGAAAGACCCGGCCTTCGAGCGTCGCTTCCAGCAGGTCTTCGTCGGCGAGCCCAGCGTCGAAGACACGGTCGCGATCCTCCGTGGCCTGCGCGAACGCTACGAGGCGCACCACAAGGTGCGGATCACCGACGGTGCCCTCGTCGCCGCAGCCCAGTTGTCCAACCGCTACATCACGTCGCGACAGCTGCCTGACAAGGCCATCGACCTGATCGACGAGG
This sequence comes from Actinomycetes bacterium, assembly GCA_023443125.1. GTDB lineage: Bacteria > Actinomycetota > Actinomycetes > Propionibacteriales > Propionibacteriaceae > Arachnia. The sequence goes on along the minus strand of JAEZVO010000030.1, from coordinate 12,533 downwards.
CTGCGTCGCGGCTTCGGATGGAGATCGACTCCTCTCCGGAGGAAATCGACATGCTTCGTCGCGACGTAGACCGCATGACGATGCAGCAGATGGCGCTGAAGAACGAGGACGACCCGGCGTCGAAGGAACGCCTCGACGCCCTTAACCAGGAGCTCGAGAACGCCCAGGAGGAGCTGCGCGTTCTGGAAGCACGCTGGGAGCAGGAGAAGTCTGGCCTCAACCGCGTCGGCGACGTGAAGAAGCAGATCGACCAGCTTCGAGTCGAGGCTGACAAGGCCCAACGCGAAGGCGACCTCACGCGTGCGTCGCAGATTCTCTACGCCGAAATCCCGGCGGCCGAGAAGGAGCTCGCCGAGGCGGAAGCCACCGACGCGGCACCGTCGATGGTCTCGGAGGAGGTCTCCGACGGCGACATCGCCGAGGTGGTGGCCGCGTGGACGGGTATCCCCGTCGGCAAGCTACTGCAGGGCGAGCAGGAGAAGTTGCTGCAGATGGAGGACCGACTCGGCGAGCGCCTCATCGGGCAGCGCGAGGCGGTGCAATCCGTCGCAGATGCCGTCCGACGTTCCCGCGCCGGCATCTCCGACCCCAACCGCCCCACCGGATCGTTCCTCTTCCTCGGCCCCACCGGCGTCGGCAAGACGGAGCTCGCGAAATCCCTTGCTGAGTTCCTGTTCGACGACGAAACCGCGCTCGTGCGCATCGACATGAGCGAGTACTCCGAGAAGCACTCGGTGGCCCGTCTCGTCGGCGCGCCTCCCGGCTACGTCGGCTACGAGGAGGGCGGTCAGCTCACCGAGGCCGTGCGCCGTCGGCCCTACTCCGTCGTGCTGCTCGACGAGGTCGAGAAGGCTCACCCCGACCTGTTCAACATCCTGTTGCAGGTGCTCGACGACGGCCGCCTCACCGACGGCCAGGGCCGCACGGTGGACTTCCGTAACACCATCTTGATCCTCACGTCGAATCTGGGGTCACACTTCCTCGTCGATCCATTGAAGAGCGACGAGGAGAAGCGCAACGAGGTGATGAGTGTAGTCAGAAGCGCCTTCCGACCCGAGTTCCTGAACCGCCTCGACGATATCGTGCTGTTCAGCGCGCTCACCTCCGACGAGCTCCAGCGCATCGTCGACATCCAGCTGGCCCGCCTCAACAAGCGCCTCGCGCCCAGGCGGATCACCGTCGACGTCACCCCCGCCGCCAAACAGTGGCTGGGCGAGACGGGCTTCGACCCGATCTACGGCGCGCGCCCGCTGCGTCGCCTCATCCAGACGACGCTGGAAGATCAGCTGGCGCGCAAGCTGCTCGCTGGCGAGATCTTCGACGGCGACAGCGTCACCTTCGAAGCTACCGCCGGCGGCGATGGGATTGCCATCAGCCAGTAATCTGGCTACATGACAAGGCGAATCAACTGGCGAGAAGCCGGCATCTACGCGGCAGCGACGGGGCTCACCCTCATTGAGCCCCGCTCGTTGCGCGGCTGGCAGAAGTGGGCGTACTGGGGTGCGGTCTCGGCGCTGACCGGACTCTCGGCATTCCCCCAGGACAAAGACGACGGCGTGTACCGCGCCATCATGCCCGGCTATGACGTCGCGCTCGGGATAGCCACCGCCGGCGTCACGTTCGGACTGCGCGAGCCGCTGCTCGCCGCCGACGCATGGTGCGCCGACACCGTCCGCGGCTGGGGCGCCAAGCACCCGCGCAGGTGGATGGCCGCCGCGACGGGCGCCCTCAGCATCGTGGCGCTCGCGCTCAGCTCGAAGCGCGCCGCGCAGCTCGAGGCGTTCGGGGAGCATGAGGACGCCGACCTCGACCTCATCCCGCTCGACCCCCGCGTTCGGGAGATCGTCGAGACCATGCTCGCCCAGTGCGACGGCTGGGGCGCCGACGAGCTGCGCGCCCAGCTCGCCACGGCCCAACAGTTCGCGTTTGACGAAGACGAGCCGGTGACGCTCGTGGTGCAGCCCGACGCACCTCGCACACTGGTGTCTGACTACGAGTTCCCCGTCGTCGGGCGGAGTACCGTCGATGGGAGGGAGGTCGTCGTCCACCTCGTCATTAAGGACGGCATCCTCACCTTCCTGGAGTGCCTCGACGACGAATGGGAGGCCCACCCGTTGCCCGACAATCTCCGTTTCGGTTTTGAGAACTCGGCCACGGCAAGTGAGGAGCGCGACGATGCCTGACCGCGACCTCGGCGCGATGCGCACCGACTACCAGGGTGAACGCCTGGAAGCCAGCATCACCGACCGCAACCCCTGGGAGCTGTTCGACGAGTGGCTCGCCGCCGCGATCGAGACGAAGGTGCCCGAGCCCAACGCTATGACGCTCGCCACCGTCGACGCTGCGGGGCGCCCGTCGTCGCGTGTGGTGCTGCTGAAGGACGCCTCGCCCGCGGGGCTCGTGTTCTTTACCGACTACGGTTCTGACAAGGCTGTACACCTCGCTGAGCGCCCGGTGGCGAATGCGCTGTTCTACTGGCCGGGGCCGATGCGCCAGATCAGGGCGACGGGCCACGTCGAGAAGATCAGCCGCGAGGAATCTGAGGCGTACTTCCATTCGCGTCCGCACGCGAGCCAGGTCTCGGCATGGGTGTCGAAGCAGTCGCGGCCGCTGGGGTCGCGGGAACAGTTCGCCGCCGAGCTGGCAGAAGCCGAGGCGCGTTTCGAGGGGCAGGATGTGCCGCTGCCCGACTGGGGCGGATTCCGCATCGACGTCGACGAGTTCGAGTTCTGGCAGGGCCTGCCCGGCCGCGCGCACGACCGCGCGCGCTTCGTCCACGACGGCGACGCCTGGCGCGCCACGAGGCTCTACCCGTAGATCAGAACACCGCTCGCAGCGCGACGAGCCCGGCGGCCCCCAACACTGCCGCCACGGGCAGTGTGATGATCCAGGCCAAGAAGATGGGGCGCATCAGTCGCCAGTTGGCGGCCCGGTTGACGAGCCCGACGCCCAGCACGGCGCCGATGAGGATGTGCGTGGAGCTGACGGGTAGCCCAAACACCGACGCCAGCATCACGACGGCGGCAGCGGAGAGCTCGGCGGCAAACCCGGAAGCCGGGTGGATTTTCGTGAGCCCTTCCCCGACGGTGCGGATCACCGACCGCCCGATGAACCACAATCCGGCAACCAGAGCGATGCCGAACGCGAACATCACTGGCGTGGGCACGACGGCTTTCTCCGCGATCTGTTCGGTGCGCAACACGTCGAGGATGGCCGCGAACGGGCCGACGGCGTTGGCGATGTCGTTCGACCCGTGGCTGAACGCGAATGCCGACGCGGTGAACACCTGCATCCAGGAGAAGAGCCGGAAGCTTGCTTTGGAGAGTTGCTGGCCGCGCATGGTGTTCGCGAACATCGATAGCGCCAGCCAGACGATGGACCCCACCATCAACAAGATGAGCACGATGGACACGGTGTCCAGACCAAGATTCAGGTTTGCGAGCCCCTTGAACAGCAGCATGGACACGATGACAACCGCGCCCACGGAGCCGATGAGGGGCACTCCGATCATGAGCGCGCGGTGTGACTGCACGTCGTCGACCTGCTTATCGATCTTCTTCAGCGCCTTGTAGTAATCGGATTCCAGCTGGTCGGGGGAGATGTCGGGGTTCTTTGCCAGTTCCGAGTCGCGGATGAGCTTGTTGGTGTAGGCCACCTGCTGGAGCTCGGTGAGACGGCTGAACTCCCGCTTTTGTTTCTCGCCCTCCGCCATGCGGGCGGCATTGAGCTCGCGGAGACGCCGCTCCGCTTTCTCGTTGTAGAGCAAGATGTGCCGCTGGATGGCGTTGAAGAGTAGGAAAGCGACGATGCCGCCCAGCACCGGAGAGAGCACCCACGAGACGGCAATGTCGCGGATACCATCCCACTGCACCATGGCGAGCGATCCCTGATCGGTGATGAACCCCAGCGTGAGTGAGGCGCCGACGATGGCGCCGACGATGGAGTGCGTCGTCGATACGGGCAGCCCGAACTTCGTCGCGATGAGCAGCCACAGCGCAGCCCCGAACAGCGACGACATCATGATGAACACGAAGTCGATGGGATCCAGCTGTACCGCACCTAAATCGACGATGCCGCTGCGGACCGTGTCAGTGACCTCTCCGCCGGCCAGGATTGCCCCGCTGACCTCGAAGATTGCCGCGACGAGTAGCGCCTGCTTCATGGACAGGGTTTTTGCCCCGACGGAGGTGCCGAACGAGTTGGCTACGTCGTTGCCGCCGATGTTGAACGCCATGAAGAGGCCAAGCGTGATGGCGGTGGCCAAGATGATGCTCGGCCTGCCAACGTAGCCAAACGACCATAGTCCGAAGGCCAGCGCGCTCATGGCGAGCAGCCCGCCGAACGTGAGGTGCCAGTTACGATCAATCCCCAGCCATTGCCGCGGATCGCCCAGCGATCCCTCCGCTGGCCCCGCGTGTGGGTCGGTCCCAGTGTTCACATCCCCGTAGGTTAATGGAAGATGACGAGAGCGTGTCCACTGGGTGCGGTGTAGGCCGGTAGCGTGGTGGCATGCGCATTCTGGTGACCTCCTTTGAGCCTTTCGGCGGCGACCCGGAGAACGCGTCGCGCGAGGCGATGCGGGCCCTCCTGGCTGGGTGGAGCGAGCCCGGCGCGGAGCTCGTCGGGGTAGAGCTTCCGGTGGTGTTCGACGCCGCCCCGTTGCAGGCTGCGGTGGCTGAGCATCGCCCGGATGCGGTGGTGTGCCTGGGTGAGGCCGGCGGCCGGGAGGCCATCACTCTCGAGCGCGTGGCGGTGAACGAGATGCGTGCCCGCATTGCCGACAACGCCGGGTTTCAGCCCCAGGGTGAGGCGATCGTCGCGGGTGGCGAGGGCGAGCGCGCGGCGAGTGTCGACGTCGATTCCCTTGTGAGGGCCATGTCGGAGGCGGGTTGGGCCGCGGAGCCCAGCGTGGATGCCGGACGGTTCGTGTGCAACTTCGTGGCCTACCACGCCTACGGCCTCGGTGTTCCTGCGGTGTTTATCCACGTGCCGGCGCTCAGATCGGCGGGCGAGGCCACCGTCGGTGTCGAAACCGGCGGGGCGATGGCGGCGTCGAAGGGGCGTGTGCCGCGCACCTTCGCAGACCTCGGGGAGGCGCTCGCCTCCCAACTGACCGTTATCCTCCACGCCTGCGAAAAATCGCCGAAAACGGGGTGCTAAAAGCTTCTCGTGGAGGATAACGGTCAACTTTCGTGAGCGCCCAGGCGCATCCAGTCGTCGTTGCGGGCGCGCCACCACAGCGTGAGCGCGCGCCCGCCCATGTAGCCGAACGAGAAGGCGAGCCACAGGCCCACGAGCCCCAGCTGCCCCTTCGGCAGTAGGAGCGACGCGAGCGCCAGCGGCGCGTACACCGCCAGCGCCACGATGCCCGCCTTCGCCAGGTACGGCCCGTCGCCCGCGCCGATGAGCACGCCGTCGAGGAGAAACACGTAGCCAGCCAGGGGTAGGGCCACGGCGACGATGACGAACACCCAGACGGTGAGGCCCCGCACGTCGGGGTCGGGGGAGAAAAATGCGCCGAGCGGTCGGTGCGTGAGCAGCACCAGCGTGCCGAGCACCCCGCCGACGCCGATGGCCCAGCGCGTCATGCGCGACGTGAAGGCGCGGGCCTCGTCGCGGTTCGACGCGCCGAGCGCGGTGCCGATGATGGTCTGCCCGGCGATGGCGATGGCGTCGAGCGCGTCGGCGAGGAAGTTCCACACCTGCATCACGATGTGGTGCGCCGCGAGCGCCGCCGGGCCCTGCGCCGTCGCGACATACGTGGTGAGCAAGATGGCGACGCGCAGCGTTAAGGTGCGCAGCATGAGCGGGATGCCGACGGTGAGGTTCAGCCACATGTCAGCGAGGTGTGGTGCCCGACGAGCCCCCGCACTGCTCGCTTTGCGCGCGATGAGTGCGGCGGCGACGAGGCCGAGCGCGGTTTCCGCCACCGCGGTGCCGAGCGCGGCGCCGGCGATGCCGAGGTGCAGGCCGAACACGAACAGCAGGTTGAGTACGAAGTTCAGCGACGCCGACCCCACCATCAGCGCCAGCGGGGTCGTGGCGTCTTCAAGCCCGCGGAACGTACCCGTCGCGGCGAGCATCACCAGCATTCCGGGCAGTCCCGGCAGCGCCCACCGCAAGTACGTGGCTGCGTGAGTGGCCACGTCGGATTTGGCTCCGAGGGCTGCGACGAACCAGTCGCCGCCTGCGAACGCCGCCCCGGCAAGGGCGATGCCCAGCACGAGCGCAAGCCACATGGCCTGGATGCCGAGCTCGAGCGCGCGGCGGGTGTTGCCCGCGCCCACTTGGCGCGACACCGTCGCGGTGGAGCCGTAGGCGAGGAACACCATGAGGCCGGTGAGCGTGGTGAGGGTGACGGCGCCGACGCCGAGCCCGGCGAGTTGCGTGGTGCCGAGGCGGCCGACGATCCAGGTGTCGGCGAGTGTCATCAGCGGCTGCGCGATGAGCGCCGCGAATGCGGGAATCGCCAGGGCGAGCACCCGTCGGGTGAGAGACATGGACGCGAGTGTACTCGGGTGGGTGGGCGGGTGGTCATCGGCGCCCGCGGCGGTGTTCCCGACCCGGGCAGACGTAACCTGTGCGGCTCTGTCCCGGCACAGGTTTCACTTGCCTCGCCCGGGCGAGGCATCGTCGGGAGGCAGGTGACACTTGATCCGCTCAGTTGCCGCACAGGTTGCACCTGCCTGGCCGGGGCGGCGCACCCAGCATTCCTGCATGATCCGTTCTGGAAATCCTGCAAAGCCCGTCCTAGAAAGCCTGCAACATCCGTTCTAGTGTAGGCTCGCAGCATGGATACGCGCGATGTCCTCGGCCAGCCCTACCGCCCCCGGATCATCGACGAAGTGCTCGCCGATGCGCTGCAAACGGCCGGAGCCGTCGTGATCGAGGGGCCGCGCGCCTGCGGCAAGACCATGACTGGCCTGAACGCTGCCGCGTCGTACGTCTTCATGGACGACGACGAAGCGCAAGCCAGGCTCGATGTGGCCCCTGCATCGCTGCTCGACGGTGCATCCCCCAGGCTGTTGGATGAATGGCAAGTAGCGCCTGGGGTATGGAATCGCGTGCGGCGCCGCGTCGATGCGCAGGCCAAACCTGGCCAATTCATCCTCACCGGTTCCGCGGTGCCGTTCGACGATGAGTCTAGGCACACCGGAGCCGGGCGCTTTCTGAGGCTGCGGCAGCGCACGCTGGCTTGGGCCGAGCAGCCCGTGGGAGAACCGACGGTGAGCCTCCGGGCCCTCTTCCACCAGGGAGCACCGCCGACGTCGGCCCCGCAGCTGACCCTCGCGCAACTCACCCAGCAGCTCGTCACGCCAGGATTTCCTGCTATGACGACGTTGCCCCCAGGCCGGGCCGCTCAACTGCTGCGTGCATACCTCGCCGAGACTGCGCGCGTCGACGTGACCCGGCTCGCGAATATGCGGCATGACCCATCCGTCATGGAGCGTTTGATTCGAGCGCTGGCTAGGGCAAGTGCGTCGGAAACGACGTTCCAAACGCTCCGGTTGGATGTGGCGGCCATTGCGCCGAACATCACCGTCGATACGGTCGCCAGCTACGTCGGTTTGCTCGAGCGCCTTTTCGTCGTCGAGCAGCAGCCGGCCTGGGCGCCGGGGTTGCGCACGCGGGCGCGATTGAGGACGTCGCCCCGCTGGCATCTCGCTGACCCGGCTCTGGCGGCCGCCGCGTTGCGGGCAGATCAGCACGCGCTCTTCGATGATCTGCTCACGACGGGAGTCTTGTTCGAGAGCGCAGCGGTGCACGATTTGTCGGTGCTCGCCGAGCCCCTCGGTGGGCGGGTCTATCACTATCGGGACTCGAACGGGCACGAGATCGATGCCGTCGTCGAGTTGCCCGATGGGCGCTGGGGTGCCATCGAGATCAAGCTGGGGGAGAGGCAGGTGCCCAAAGGTGCAGCGACGCTGGCGAAGGCCGTCGCGCAGATCGACAGCGAGCCGATCTTTCGCCTGGTACTGACTGCGCTGGGCGGTACGTACTGCCTCGACGACGGCACCGTTACGTGCTCTTTGGCTGCGCTCTGCCCGTGAGCGCGTCGCGCCGCGGCGGTGTTCCCGACCCGGGCAGACGTAACCTGTGCGGCTCTGTCCCGGCACAGGTTTCACTTGCCTCGCCCGGGCGAGGCGTCGTCGGGAGGCAGGTGACACTTGATCCGCTCAGTTGCCGCACAGGTTGCACCTGCCCGGCGGAGCGGGCCGCACCACCACCAACCCAACCCAACCCGACGACGCCGGACGCCGCGCGAAGGTTCCGGGTAGGCTCGCAGGATGCAGTATCTGCTTCCCGACGACACCGTGCCGGGCGCGTTTCGCGTGATGTTCGGGCCGACGCAGCAGTCGTGGGTCGACCCGTCGCGCCCCGACTTTCTCGTCTTCGAGTACGTCCAGCAGATCGCCCTCATCCTTGACCACACCGCCCTGCGCGCCCCCGACACCGAGCGCCTCCGCATCGTCCACATCGGCGGCGGCGGCCTCACCATCCCGCGCTGGGTCGCGTGGCGCCGCCCGCACACCGCGCAGGTGGTGTGCGAACCCAACGTCGAACTCACCGAGGAAGTCCGCCGCAAAACCCCGCTGCCCAAACGCTCCGGCATCAAAGTACGCGACGTCGACGGGCGCACCGGGCTCCAGGCCATGGCCGACGAGTGGGCCGACGTGGTGATCGTCGACGCGTTCAACGGTGCCCAGGTGCCGCCGGAGCTGGTCACGTCGGAGGCGTTCGATGAGATCCGACGGGTCACCCGCGGCGAATCTGTGGTCATCCTGAACTGCACCGACCGCGCACCCTTCACCTGGTCGAAGCGCGTCGCGGCGGGCATCCAACAGCGGTGGCGCCATTTTCTCGTCGGCGCTGAACCTGCTGTTCACAAGGGGCGACGGTACGGCAACCTGCTGTTCGTCGGTGCCCTCGAGCAGCCGGACCTCCGCGGTATCACCCGCGCATCTGCTGGGCTGTCGGCGGGGTATCGGTGGTTGTCCGGCAAGGAAGCGGCCACCTGGCCCGGCGGCGCAGAGCCCTTCGTCGACGACGATGCTGAGGCCTCGCCCGAGCCCATCCACTCCAAACTCTGGTTCTAGCCCCTCCGCGGCCTGGCGGGAGTGCGCCACAATAGGCCCATGGCCGATGAGACGAAGCGCGGGGTCACCCCAGGCAGGATGCTGCTGGCGCTGAGCGTCCTGGTCCTCGTCGCGGTGCTCGCGGCTGCGGGCTGGGCGCTGTGGTTATTCGTCGGGACGAACATGGCTGCACAAGGCCCGATGGCGGACGCGCTCAAGCAGGCCGAGTCCGCCGTCGCAAAGCGTGCCGACAAGGCCAAATCCGAGGCCGAGCTGCCCCTACCCACCGCCGGCGAGCCCACCTGGGTACTGGAAATCCCCAAACTCCACCTGCGCACCGCCATTATCGCCGGCACCACCCCCGACGACCTGCGTCGCGGCGTGGGCTGGTATCCGACGACGAACCTCCCCGGCGAGATCGGAAACATGGCCATCGCCGGACACCACACCACCGACGGCAAACCCTTCGAGCGGCTGCAGCACCTGGCGAACGGCGACGAGGTCATCGTCGAGACGAGCCTTGCGCGCTACATCTATGAGGTGCGTGTGGCGCCGAACGACCTCACCGTGCAGCGCGACGAATCATGGGTGCTCGAGGCGGTGCCCGGCCAAGACGAGCCGCCGCAGCAGCCTTGGCTCACCCTCACTACCGACCAAGACCTCATCCCCACCGACGATCGCTCCGTGGCGTTTGCTGTGCTCACCCGCGAAGAGCGACGATGAACCCGCGGGGCGGGTGCATCTAGACGCGGGCTCGGCTGGGGAAACTGCAAAACTCGCCATCAGTTGAGAGCCTCACGCTTGCGTGAGCGGGGAGGGTTACGTCTGTTGGCGAGTTTTGCAGTTTTTGCGCTGGGTGATGTCGACTTGCCCCCTTCGGCGGCTCAATCATCGCTTGCAGACCCCGGTGGTTGAGTAGCGGCGCAGCCGCGTATCGAAACCACATCCGTTGCAGGGTTTCGATTCGGCCCTTCGGGCCGGCTCAACCGTCGACATGGGCTGCACCCGCGGCTCAATCATCGAGCCCGGCGCTCCCGGCGTCGCACCTCGCCGATCGGGGGAGCGAGAAATCCACCCCACCCGACGACCGCGGTAACGCACCCACCCGCTGGTACGCTGGAAATGTACAGCCACTGAAGGAGAGATTTCGTGGACCTCTTGATTCAAATTCTTCTCGGCATCCTTGCCCTCGTCGTCATCTTGGCCATCGTTGTTGTCATCTGGTGGATCTCGACGCACAACAGCCTTGTGCGCGGTCGCAACACCATTCAGGAATCGTGGCGGCAGATCGACGTCGAGCTGTCCCGTCGCTACGACCTCATCCCCAACCTGGTTGAGACGGTGAAGGGGTACGCGACGCACGAGCGTTCCACGCTGGAGTCGGTAATCCAGCACCGCAACCAGGCGTACGCGGCCGCAAACGCGGCGGGCCATGGGCCGTCGGAGGAGCGCGCGCAGGCGGAGTCGAAGCTGAGCCAAGAGGTGCGCAACCTGATGGTGTCGGTTGAGGCGTACCCTGAGATCAAGTCCAACCAGAACTTCATGCAGCTCCAGCGCCAGCTGGCCGACACCGAAGACCGCATCGCGAACAGCCGTCGCTTCTACAACGCAAACGTGCGCGATTACAACACCCGCATCGAGTCGGTGCCCAGCAGCATCGTTGCCAACGCGGGCAAGTTCGAGAAGGCCACGTACTTCGAGATTCAGGACCCGACGGTACGCGAAGCCCCCCGCGTGAGCTTCGAGAAGTAACACCGCCCATCCCCACATCTCCCGTCCGCCCCGTGCCGCACGGTACGGGGCGGAATCATGCTCCGAAGATCATCCTCCGACGAAAGGCGCCCATGAGCAGCACCGACGAACTCCCTCGCCCGACGGTGGGTGGCATCATCTACAACGCCGTGCGTGGCGGTCTCATTGGGCTCGCCGAGCTCATCCCCGGCGTCTCCGGCGGCACGATCGCGCTCATCACGGGCGTCTACGAGCGCGTGCTCGACTCCGGCAACCACCTCATCAGCGCTGTGAAGTCGCTCGTCGTGGGGCCTGATCGTCGCAAGGGGTTCGTCGCAGAGTGCAAGCGCGTGGATTGGTGGCTGCTCATTCCCATGTTTATCGGCATGGCGGCGATGGTGCTCTCGCTCGCGGGGGTGATGGCGGCCTTCGTCACCAATACCCCGACGTTATCCCGCGGCCTATTCATGGGCATGGTCGCGGCGTCGGTGGTGGTTCCCCTGCTCATGATCGACCGCCGCAGTGTCCAGCGCGAGCGCCTGTGGGTGTACGCGTTGGTGTTCGTCGCGGTCGCCGTCGCGGCATTCCTCCTCACGTCCTCCGGTGCGGGTGCGGTGGTGCAGCAGCCGCCGCTGTGGATGGTGTTCTGCGCTGCCGCGGTGGCGATCTGCGCGCTGGTCCTGCCGGGCGTCTCCGGTTCGTTCTTTCTGCTGGTGGTGGGGCTCTATGCGCCGACGCTGAACGCTATCCACACCCGCGACCTCGGCTACATCGCCGTCTTCGGCCTCGGCGCGCTCACCGGCCTCGCGCTGTTCATCCGCGCGCTGCATTGGCTGCTGGAGCATCACCACACCGTGACGATGGTGGCGATGTCGGGGCTGCTGCTCGGTTCGCTGCGCGCGTTGTGGCCATGGCAGAGTGCCGACGGTGGCTTGCTCTCGCCGGGCAACGATGCTGTGGTCGTTGGGGGGCTGGCCCTGGTGGGTGTCGGCATCGTCGCGGCGCTCGTTGCAGCGGACCGCGTGCTGTCTCGTCAGGCCCCCGCGAGCGAAATGGCGAAATTATAGCCTAGCCTCGCTGCAATCCCCCCTTCGTTGATTCTACTTTTAAGCACCCGAATGGTGCGCTCTTCCCGGGCGCATTGTGCGCTCTGTCGTTCGCCGTTATGGCTGAAGGGATCGAGGTTTGGGGATGCGTGCTGGGGAAAAGAAAGCAAGAGTGCGGCGAGGTACCGCATTCACAGTGGCCGCCGCGTGCGTGCTCACGTGGTCGATAGGCAATGCTGGTGTGCTGGCCGCACCTGCGGCGGATGGCGGCACGACGCAGTCAGATACAGCACCTTTCACCGGCGGCATCCGCGACAAGTCCGGCGCGGTAGAGAAGGACAAGCAGAAGACCTCCGACCTGCCGGCCGGGGTCGTGTGTTGTCGAGAGTGGTGAGCCGGACGGCAGCCAGGCGGGTTTCACGTGGGAAACCTTTGTGAATCGGCCTGGGTTTCGTTCCGTTTTTGAAGCAAGGATGGAACACGATGAACCAGAAGTACTCTCCCGAGATGCGCGAGCGCGCGCTGCGGATGCTCGATGAGGCCAAGGCCTCTGGTGAGCACTCGAATCTGATGTCCGCCGTGCGGCATGTTGCGGGGCTCCTCGGCATGAGCGCGGAGACGCTGCGGGTGTGGCATCGCCGCCGCGAGGTCAACGCCGGCGCGAAGCCCGGTGTCCCGA
>JAEZVO010000013.1 GCA_023443125.1 Actinomycetes bacterium | reverse complement strand
ACGCGAACCGGCAAGATAGATCAAGTTCGTGGCTCGTCTACCCACCATCAACTTGATCTATCTTGGGGCGACTCAGTTACTCGCGTTCGTCGTCGCCGGATTTTCCCGAGCATGCCAATCTAGTGGCATGTACTGGTTCCGAATCGGCAAACTCGAGGTCACCACGACGGTGTTCGTCGCGCTGGCTGCTGGCCTGGGCAGCCTCGTCGCACTCTTCTCCAGATCATTGACCGTATTCGGCGCGATGTTCTCCAGCGCGGTGATGCGCGGTGAGGTCTGGCGCCTGTTCACGTGGCCGTTCGTCGAACCATTCGGCATCTGGGCGGTGCTCACGATCTTCTTCTTCTGGTATTTCGGCAATGCCATCGAAGACCAGCTGGGCAAGCAGCGCATGGCCTCGTTCCTCGTCGGCCTCTGGGTGATCGTGTCGCTCGCCTACCTAGCAGCAGACCTCCTCCTCCCCGGCAGCGCGCCGTTGGTCGGGTTGGGTCTCATCCAGCTGCTCCTCATTCTCATCTTTATCGCTGAAGCACCGAACCGGATGTTCTTCTTCCGCATCCCCGCCTGGGTGTTCGGCGCCATCCTCCTGGCGTTACAGCTGTTGCCGATGATCGCCGCGGGCAACCTCGGCGCGCTAGCAGGGCTCGTGCTGAGCTTGTTCGGAGCTGCTGTCTGGGCGCGACGTTTCGGGCTCTTGACGCAGTTCACCTGGCTACCCGGCCCGCAGCGACGTCAACTCCGCAGCCGAGGCAAGCTCCGCGTCGCGGAGGCGAAACCTCCGAAGCCCAGCCCGGCAGAACGCAAGCAGCAGAACGCTGAGGCCAAGCTCGACGCGCTCCTCGACAAGATCAACGCCTCCGGCATGGATTCCCTGTCGAAATCAGAACTCGCTGAACTGCACAAATTGAGCAAGAACAGAAAGCGGAGCTGACTCCCGCCGGTCAATCGTCCGCCGCCGGTTCGTTGTCGCGGGCCGGCAGCAACGCCAGGGCTGCGCCAATAGCGACGGCTTCCAGCACACACAACGCGACGATGAATCCGCCCCAGCCAGCGCCCGCCAGCACCAATCCGCTCGTGTATCCGACGACGGACGAGCCCGTGTAGTAGGCCAGGGTGTAGAACGACGATGCCTGCGCCGCTGACCTGTGAGCCAGCGCAGGCACCCAGCCGTTCGCTACGGCGTGCGCCGCGAAGAAACCGATGGTGAACAGCACGAGCCCGACGATGATGACCGGCAGTGACACGACGAGAGTCAACAGCGCACCGCACAGCATGACCGCCGTCGACGCAACGAGCACCCGGCGTCGCCCCCACTGCGCCGCGAGTTTCCCAGCTTTCGATGACGACCAGCTGCCGAACAGATACGCGAGGAAGAGCAGCGACACCCACGCAGGTGACAGATTGAACGGCTCCTGGCCGAGGTGAAACCCCAAGTAGTTGTACATTGCGACGAAGGTGCCCATCAGCAAAAACGCTTCGGCGTAGAGCACCAGCAGCCGTCGGTCGGTGAGGGTTCCGAGGATGCGCCTGGTGATCGCTCCCATCCGGATCGGCTGCGCTACGAAATTGCGTTGCCGAGGGCACATGACGATGAATACCACCGTGGCGAGCACCGCCATGCAGGTAACGGATAGCACGCCGATGCGCCAGCCGCACAACTCCCCCATCGGCGCGGCGATGATGCGCCCCGACAACCCACCGATGCTCGTTCCGGAAATGTATGTGGCGGAGGCGAGCGTCGCGTGTTTTCGGTGGACCTCCTCCGAGAGATAGGCCATCGCGACGGCCGGGATGCCACCCAGCGCGGCGCCCTCGCAGAAGCGGATGGCCACCAGCAGCTGAAACGACGGAGCGAAGATGCTTGCCAGCGCGAATACCGTCGCGGCGATAATGGCGACGATCATGGTGTGCCTGCGCCCGAACCGATCGGACACTGCCGACCACACCACCACCGAGGACGCGAGCCCTAACGTTGCCGCAGACACCGCCAGCGCGGACTGGGCCGGGGTCACGCCCAAGTCGGCCTGCACGAGCGGCAGCACGCCCTGCACCGAATAGAGCTGCGCGAACGTCGCAATCCCGGCGCAAAACAACGAGATGAGCACCCGACGGTACCCCTCGCTGCCCCGCTCGTAGCCGGCTGTCTCCACCGTCGCCTCCAATCTCCTCCATCAGTCATACACCCACATCAGCCGAGATGGTGGTCGCGTTAGGGTAGCTTCACCTTGCACAGGCTTGCCTTCCCTTGCTGGCAAGCGACGACGCCGATGCATACGGTGAGATCATGACCGTGCTGGATTTACCCGGAGCACCTGCAGAGGAGTCCGTTGCGGGTGCACAGAAACTCAATTGGCTGCGGGCCGGCATTCTGGGTGCCAACGATGGCATCGTATCGACGGCCGCCGTCGTCGTGGGCGTCGCGGGTGCGACGTCGGAGCTCGGGCCGCTCATCGCTGCTGGTGTGGCAGCGGTGGCTGGCGGCGCGATTTCGATGGCGCTCGGTGAGTACGTCTCGGTGTCGTCCTCGTCCGACGCCCAACGCAGCCTCATCGACAAGGAACGCGGCACGCTGGCCACCGACCCAGAGCTGCAACTCCTCCATCTTGCCCGCGCGTACGAACGCAAGGGGCTCTCCCCCGTCACCGCCAAACTTGTCGCACACGAACTGAGCGATGGCGACCCCATCGCTGCGTACCTCGAGGCCGAGCACCACCTCGCCGATGAGGATGTGGTGAGCCCGTGGCACGCCGCGTTCGCGTCCTTCGCTGCGTTCCTGCTCGGCGCGCTCCTGCCGTTCCTCGTCGCGATTCTCGTGCCGATCCCTGCGAAGGTTCCCGCGATCTTCGCGTCGGTGCTCGTAGCCCTTGCCGCGACCGGCTACACCGGGGCACGTCTGGGCGAAGCAGACCCGCTGCGCGCCACGGCCCGCGTCGTACTGGGCGGCGCGCTCGCGCTCACTGCAACCTTCCTCATCGGGTGGCTACTCGGCACTCAAGGCGTCGTCTAAGCCCAATTCCCGACGCGTCCCCTCACCCTCACGCGTTCCAGGCCTTGCGAGGCCGACCGTGCCCGACGAAGCTCGCGGCGACGAGCGCCAGCACGCCCGCACACAGCACCGGGATATATCCGTGCCACAGCACGTCGCTCAGCTGCCCGGCAACTGCGGCCCCAATCGAAACGCCGAGTGTCAGGCACATGGAGAGCATGGTCATCGACGACGCCACGCGCGAACGCGGCGCAACTTCTTCAGCGCGGGCGAACCCCGTCACGAGCATGACGCCGATGCCGACGCCCATGAGAATCGCAATGACAAGCGCCGGCCACAACGTGGGCAAGAGCGAAAACCCGGCACCGGCCAACAACAACCCCACTGCGCCGAACGCGAGGCGCATCCGCAGCGTGATGCGGTCTGGCAGCCTCGGTGTAAACACCGACGAGCACGCGCTGCCAATGCCGACCGCGCCGTAGACGATGCCGGTGAGGTGGTCGGTCCCGCGGGCGTCGTTGACGGCCGCGAGCGCGGTCTGCGTCGCGCCGAAGGTAATGCCGACCGAAAGCAACACGATCATGGGCGGAAGCAGCGCGCCCATGGGCAGCCGTTCGGCGGGTGTGGCGCGGGCACGACTCGATCCGCGATCCCAGTCCGCCCGCGACGACCACAGGTACAGGCAGAACACTCCCTGTCCCACGATGATGATGCCCATGAGGACGCGAATAGCGAGGTCAGGCCCAAGACCGGCCACCAACGTGCTCGCCGCTACGGGGCCGATGATGAAGCTCATCTCGTCGACGGCGCCCTCGTACCCGAGCGCTTGCCGAACGAGTTGCGAGTTACCGTACCGGCGCCCCAAGTGCGACCACCGCGAGCGCACGATCGGCCCCAGCTGCGGATTCGCGAGCCCACACACAGCGGCGAGGGTGAGGAGCATCGTCGGAGGAAGATCGCCGGTCACCAGCGCTGGCGTCACAGCGGCGATAGCAACAAGCCCGCTCACTTGCACCACGGTGGCCGACACCACGACGGGCAACGGACCAAACGCGTCCACGAGGCGCCCCATGATCGTCGCGCTGATGGCCGTGCCCAGCCCGACCGCCGCCACCGTGAGGCCGCCGAGCCCGAGTCCCAAGCCCACCTGCGCAACGTACATCAGCAGCCCAAGCTGCACCATCGCCGGCGGCAGCCGACCAATCGCCGACGTGATCAGAAACGGCCAACCACCGTGCTGCACGAGCGAGGCATTGGAGCCCATTGTTCGACCCTCCGGGAATAGCATTGACGCCGCAAATCCCACCTCACTTTGCGGCACGCTTCCCATAAAACGCACACAGTCTAGCCCTGTCGCTGTGGCCGTACGAATTGCCGCACGTGCTCAGGGCAGGGAGAGATCGTCGGCATTGAACGCGGACAATACCGTACGCTCGTCGTCTCGGTCATCAACAGCGAGCAGGTACCCACCCCGGCTTTGCAACTGGATAGGAACCTCCGACTCTCTCGCCGTGGCGTACGACGGCTCTGAGAACACCAACATGCCGTCGCTGGATTTCCCGAGCGCTATGCCCGACGAGGTGAGGCCCAGCATTGATGCCGAGCTGCCCTGGAGCCCGTCGAGACAGTGCGATTGGCCCGTACTGGAGTCGAACATCAGGTTGCCAGCCCACAGCACGCCGTCATGGCCGGCGAGATCCCCCGACGTCGGGCACTCTCCGGCGTAGTCGAGCAGCACAGTGCCTTCCTCGTCGACCACCACGAACTCGCTACCAGGGATGCCTGTCGCAGCATAGATACCGCCGGGCAGGAGGAGCCAGCGCATGTTGCTCGCTCCTCCCTCGAGCACCACCGTGTCGCCGTGCTGGATACGCACTGACCCGTCGGTGGACGTGACGGAGTACGACGGCACACCTCCCTCGACGGCTGTGAGCCACGACTGCTCCTCTCCTTCAAGGAGATCGCCCCACTGCACCGTCTGGGGTTCGCGATCAGGGCCGAGGAATGTGAACGACGTTGAAGGGCCAAACGAGTCAGGGTAGGAGGTATAGCCCACCAGGTGACTCCATGACTCCACCTTGGCACGATCGTCAGCGCGCTCTGGACGGATGGTGTCGCCCTTCCCATCTTGAAGGTCGAACCAGTGGATGTCGCCCGAGACGATCGCCGTCTGCGTGCCCATGTCGGTGGTAAACCACACCGAGACGACCCCGAGCGCTTCATCGACGCTGACCCGAGGGCGCAGATCGCCGTCGCTGCGCGGTTTGCCGACGGTGTGCTGCCACCGCTGCGCTCCGTCCCATCCGTATTGGGTGACGACGACGTCGGCTCCCTCTCCGTTGGTGACGGTAGTGATGCCGTGCTTCGTTTCAGCCCAGGCGCCCGGAAGGGTTTCCACCGACACCGTGGCTTTCTCGAGGCCGATCTCCTGCAGGCCGGGTACAGCCTCCACTGGCGCGATGCTGCCCTGCACCGCGGTATCAGTGCGTTTCCCCGTCGAAGGGCCTTGCGTCGGGGCTGGAGTTCCGCACGCACTCAGCACGACGGTGCACACCATCGCAGCGAAACGAATACCCTTTCCCACGCGGTCAGGGTACCGCAGCCGCGTTTCAGCGACTGTGCGCTAGGTTGAGGGAAGGAGACGACAGCAGGGATTCCTCCGCAACGCCATCGACGAAGGAGCACCATGACCGAAGATGCACGTGAGGCTCGTATCAACGAGGCCATCGAAGCGACGCCTCGGGCACATTTTCTGCCAGAGAAGGTTCGCGATCGGGCCGAGGAAGACCGCCCGTTGCCGATCGGCAGAAACCAGACGAACTCGCAGCCGACCACGGTACGCGACATGCTCTACCTGCTCGATGTGCAACCCGGAGATTCTGTACTCGACGTGGGTGCAGGCTCAGGTTGGACCACCGCACTGCTCGCGTACCTGACCGGCTCAGAGGGTTCCGTCCTCGGGCTTGAGATCGAGCCCGAACTCGTCGAATTTGGTGCGACGAACCTCTCCCCCTTCGAGCGTCCCTGGGCGGAAATCAAGCAGGCGGTCAAGGGCAAGCTCGGTCATGCTGGCCGCGGCCCTTACGACAGGATTCTCGTATCCGCAGCGGCCAGGCGCATGCCGCCGGAGCTGTTCGCTCAGCTCGCGCCGGGTGGCGTATTGGTGATGCCTGTGGGTGGCCAGATGTGGCGCGTCATGAAGAACGAGGCCGGAAAGCCTGAGATCAACCGCGTCGGTGAATATCTCTTCGTTCCCCTGCGCTGAGAGAACCTGCCGCCTCGACGAGAACGTCGCCTATTCCGGCCCAGCTCGGCGAAGCGAGTAGGGTAAAGCCGAGCTCGAGAAGTCGGTGTGATTCCGACGCTGTCGCGCAACCGTGAAGCCTGTGGGCGAAGCCGGACCTCGAGCCCGACCAGATTGGAAAGGCTGCCACATGGCAAACATCAAGATGAAGCGAGCCGCAGGGGCCGTCGTCGCGATTGCGACCATCCCCAGCGCACCGTTGACCCCGTATACATCCGCATGCACGCTTGCGGGCGCTGAGCACGCCTAAGCGTTACTGACCACGTCGCCCCTACGCTCGGCACCGAAACTCCGCCGCTGGCGGAGACTCTCGACTACCCGGCCAGGACGTGCTCGTCGAACCCATGTTGCAGCGCTATTTCCTTGCCCGTCCGCTCCACCCGTTTGCCTGGTGGGGCTGGGCGATTCTGCTCGCAGTGGTGGCCGCGTCGAGCACCAACGTGCTCTTCCTCGGCGCGATCATCGCAGCGTTGAGCCTTGTCACGGTGTCGCGGCGGGGCGACAACCCTTGGGCCAAAGGGTTCAGGTACTACCTGTTGCTGGGCGCCTTCGTGGTGGTCGTGCGCGTCGCCTTCCGCGTGTTACTGGGGGGTGGCGACGGCGCCACCGTGCTGTTCCGGCTGCCCTCTATCCCTCTGCCGGATTGGGTGGGTGGCATTCGTCTGCTTGGCCCGGTATCACTGGAGTCGCTGCTGTTCGGGCTCACCGACGGCATGCGCCTCGCCACCATCATCATCGCCGTGGGCGCTGCAAATTCCCTCGTCAACCCCAAACGCCTACTCGCAGCGTTCCCGTCTGCGCTGTACGAGCTGGGGACGATCCTCGTCGTCGCGTTCAGCGCTCTTCCCCAGTTGGGCGAGGCGATGGCACGCGTGTTGAAGGTGCGCAAGCTGCGCAAACGGCAACAGCCGAAGAACAGACGGCAGCGACTCGGCTGGATCGAGACCATCATCGTGCCCGTGCTCTCAGATGCGCTCGATCGATCCGTCGCATTGGCGGCGAGTATGGAAGTGCGCGGCTACGGTCGCAGCGGGCACGCAACCGGGCGCGAGCGGGCAACATCGACGGCGTTGGGGCTTGCTGGGGTGCTGCTCCTCGCGGTGTGGTCATACTGCTTGCTGGCACAGCCCGGCCTTGGGCCAACGTTGTGGGGCATCAACCTGCTCGAGCTGGTGCTCTTGCTCGGCGGGATATGCGCGATCGTGTATGCAATGCGGATATCCGGGCGCCACGTGCAGCGCACCCGATACCGTCGCGACCCCTGGGCGCTGGCCGAGTGGTGCACGCTCGCATGCGGGCTCGCGGCGGTGGTTGGTGCGCAGTGGGTGGCGCGATCGCGCACGGGCCGGGTGCTCAACCCCAGCATCTCCCCGCCCGCGTGGCCGGAGCTCACCCTGTCGCTCGTCGCGATTGTGCTGATCGCCGCACTGCCTGCCGTACTCACACCACCACCGACGCTATCCACGTCGCGAGAGAATGCCGGAGGTCTGTCATGATCCGTTTCGACGATGTCACCATGCGCTACGCACACAGCCCGCTGCTCCGGCTTGACCGCGTGTCATTCGAAGTAGAGGAAGGCGAACTGTGTCTCGTCGTCGGGCCCACCGGGGCAGGCAAGTCGACGTTGTTGGGTGCAGTGAACAACCTCGTGCCGCGCTTTACCGGCGGCACACGCACCGGACGGATTTTCATCGACGACGTCGACACCACGATGACGCCGACCCGCGAGCTGGCTACGACCGTCGGGTATGTCGGGCAGAACCCGATGGCGGGGTTCGTCACCGACATCGTCGAGGAAGAACTCGCTTATTCCATGGAGCAACTGGGGTTTCCCGAGGCGGAGATGCGCCGTCGCGTCGAGGAAACGCTTGATCTTCTCGGCATCGCAGAGTTGCGACGCCGCCCCTTGCGCACGCTGTCGGGCGGCCAGCAGCAGCGAGTGGCGATCGGCAGCGTCTTGTGCAGCGCGCCCAAGGTGCTGGTGCTCGACGAGCCCACCTCCGCACTCGACCCAATTGCCGCCGAGGAAGTGTTGGCGCTCATCTCCCGACTCGTTCGCGACCTCGGCACGACGGTGCTCCTGGCCGAGCACCGTATGGAGCGCGTGATCGAATTCGCCGACAGTGCCCTGCTCGTGCTGCCCGACGCTACCGTCCGCCACGGCCCCGTCGGAGAGATTTTGCGCGGAGCTCCCGTGCAGCCCCCGCTCATTGAGTTGGGGGTAGCTGAAAAGTGGGATCCGCTTCCGCTCACTATCCGTGAGGCCAGGCGCATGGCACGTGAACAGAGGCAACGGTGGGCCGAACAGCCCCCGCAGCTGCCTGCTCCCGAACGCGGCGGCGAGGTGGTGCTGCGCGCCGATGACATCGTCGTGCAATATCCCGGTGTCGTCGCGGTACGAGGTGTGGACCTGCACCTGCGCCAAGGCGAGGTGACGGCACTCATGGGTCGCAACGGGTGCGGGAAATCGAGCCTGCTGTGGGCCGTGCAAGGTGCGGGCGAGAAATCATCAGGGCATGTGAATGCGATCGGGCGCGTAGCGTTGGTGCCACAGACCGCGTCGGACCTGCTCTACCTCGCGAGTGTGCGCGCTGAGTGCGAGGCCAGCGACCAGACAGCCGGAGTACCCGACGGCACCACCGCCGAACTCCTGCTGGAGCTCGTGCCCAGCATCGACCTGGATGCGCATCCACGCGATCTCTCCGAAGGGCAGAAGATTGCTGTCGTGCTCGCCGCGGAGCTTGTCGGCGATCCCCAGGTTGTGCTTCTCGACGAACCCACCCGCGGTCTTGACTACGCAGCCAAGGCCGTGCTCAGCAGCACCATCGCACGCATGGCGGCTGAAGGCAGGTCTATCCTCATCGCTACCCATGATGTCGAGATGGCCGCCCGCACCTGCGGACGCGTCGTCGTGATGGCGGAGGGCGAGGTCGTTTCCGACGGCCCCGCCCGCGACGTGCTCGCCTCCAGCCAGCTCCTTGCCACGCAGGTGTCCAAGGTGGCGAGCCCGGTGCCGTTACTGACTGTCGAGGAGTTCCATGAAGCCGCGCGTTGACGACCGCCTCGATATCCCTGCACCGCTCGTTGGTGTCCATCTCGGGTGGACCTCGTGGCTGCTCATTGGCGTCATCAGCGTGTTTGGCTTCCTCGCCCTGGCCTGGCCGTTCGTCGTACCTGCGGTCGACGTCGCCACGCAACACTCGCAAGACGCACCCTTCATCTTGGCCGCGCTGTTGCCCCTCATGCTCGCGCTGGTGATCGCGCAGGTCAACGAAGGCGGGCTCGATACCCGGGCGTTGGCGATGCTCGGCGTGCTCTCGGCCATCTCCGCCGTGATGCGCCCCGTGCTTGGTGCCGGTACGGCCGGCGTCGAGAGCATCTTCTTCATCCTCATCCTCGCCGGACGGGCGTTCGGCCCAGGCTTTGGGTTCTTGCTCGGCAATACCGCAATGTTCGCGTCGGCCTTGCTCACCGCCGGTGTTGGCCCCTGGCTGCCGTTCCAGATGATGGGCGCGAGCATCTGCGGCCTGGCTGCCGGGCTGCTGCCTCGTCGTGTGCACGGCAAGGCCGAGATTGCCATGCTCATTGGACTCGGCGTGGTGAACGCATACGCGTTCGGCATGATGATGAACCTCTGGTTCTGGCCGTTCATCACGGGCACGTCGATCGACGGTGTCGCGACAGGCGCTCTCGACTACGTGCCAGGTGCGCCACTCGTCGACAACCTTCGCTCGTTCTTGTGGTTCACGCTGCTCACCTCGACGGCCGGCTTCGACACCGGCCGAGCCCTCGCGACGGGTATTGCCTTGGCTGTGCTGGGCCGGCCGCTGTTGGTGGTACTGCGGCGAGCCGCAGGCATGGCGCGCATTCAAGCTACGGCCCAACCCAGTGGCGCTCAGGCCGGCGTGGCCTGAGCTCGCGCGGTCACCGTCGGGCGAGAGGGAGCGCCCAACCACCCTGTTCTCCTTCCTCAATCCAGCCGCCTTCTGCCAGCTCGTGCAACCCCGCGAGACAGGCCGCGAGCGGCATTCCGGTGCGTTTGGACAGCGTGGAGGGGAGCATCTCTTCGCCCACGACGAACACTTCACGCAGCATTCGTAGGTCGGGGCGCAGGCGGTCGAGTGCTACGTCTTCACCGCGTGCCCGGGAATCCGGCACGCTCCCCACTGGGCTGAGGAGCTCCAGCACGTCGCGCGAATCGGTGACCAGCACTGCCCCGCCGTCGCGGATGAGCCGGTGCGGCGTTTGGGAGAGTGTCGAAGTGACCGGCCCTGGAACGCCCATGACCACCCGCCCGAGTTCATTGGCCCATGCCGCCGTATTCTTCGCGCCCGAGCGAAGCGCGGCTTCCACTACCACCGTGCCCGCAGTGATGGCGGCGATAATGCGGTTCCTGGCCAGGAATGCGGGGCGCATTGGCCTGCTGCCAGGAGGCATCTCTGATACGACGGCACCCTTGCGCGCGATCATCGCCGCCAAGGATGCGTTCGACGCCGGGTACGGCTGGTCGACGCCACTGGCTACCACGCCGATCGTCATGCCGCCCACGGACAGCGCTCCTCGGTGAGCTGCGGCATCGATGCCGAATGCGAGCCCGGAAACAATGGCAACGCCTGCTGCAGCCAGGTCTGCGGCGAGTTCGAGTGCCACGTTTTGGCCGTATTGCGACGCTGCTCTCGAGCCTACGAGCGCCACGCCGGGAGGACTCGCGTCGAGTGGAGCCCCTCGAACCCACAGGCCGAATGGCTGTCCGCCTTGGTCGCCCACCTGGGCACTTGTGAGGTTACTGAAGTTGGCCGGCCACTCGTCGTCGCCTGGAATGATGAAGCGCGCTCCACACTGCTCAGTAGCCGCTTGAATGCTCTCAAGGTCGATGGTGCGCGCACGCGACGCCCACGCTGACTCCTCGCGCTGAGTTCGCAATGCCTGCCACACCCACTGCGCGCCTTCCTCCTCCACCAGCGCGGCGAGCTTCGGCGATGCGAGAGCACCCAGTGCGCACAAGCCCATCCTGGCTCGTCGTTCGTCCATGTCAGGCCGCCTTTGCAGATTCCCCGAGCCGCAGCTGCATGGCAGCGCCGAGCTCGGTGTCGGTGACGACGTCGTTGCCTGCGAGATCTGCGAGCGTCCAGGCGACGCGAAGCACCTTGTCGACTCCGCGAGCACTGAGGGTGCCTCGAGCAAGCGCCCGGTTGATCAGCGCTGTATCTGGCAGCGGTAGTTCCTTGCGTAGGAAGGAACCCGACACTTGGCTGTTGGTGGCCCACGGGGTGTCACGAAGCCGATGCCGCTGACGTTGCCTCGCTTCCAGCACACGCTCGAGCACGACGGCGCTTGTCTCCGACGGTGGCTGGTTGATCTCCATGAACCGACTCGCTGCTGGCATCCGGTGCATGATGTCGACCCTGTCGAGGATGGGGCCGCTCAGCCTGTCTTGGTATTGCCGAACCCGAAACGGTGGACACGAGCACTCCTTGCCCACGACGCCGGAATACCCGCACGGGCACGGATTCGCTGCCAGCACCAACTGAAACCGGGCCGGGAACTGCACCTGGTGCATGGCACGACCAATGCTGACGTACCCGTTCTCGAGCGGCACCCGCAGTGACTCCAGTGTTTTCTGCCCGAACTCTGGCCCTTCGTCCAAGAACAGCACTCCGAGGTGGGCCAGACTGACCGCACCCGGACGGATTTCCCTGCCACCGCCCCCGACGAGGCTCTGGCGGCTCGCGGTGTGGTGCGGGTCTTGGTAGGGCGGGCGGGTGATGAGCCCCTCCGTGAGGCGTTCTCCGGCCAAGGAGTGCAACGCCGATACCTCGATGGCTTCGTCCGGTGTGAGCGGAGGAAGGATCGACGTCAACCGCGACGCCAGCATCGTCTTCCCCACTCCCGGTGGGCCATGCAGGAACAGGTGGTGACGGCCGGCAGCCGCCACTTCGAGTGCGAACTTGCCGTCCTCATGGCCCTGCACGTCGGAGAGATCGGGAACGAGTGGGTGGTCGTCGGGAGCCGATGCGAATGGCGGGGTGGGGTGCACTGTCGGATTGCCAGCGAGCACGCCAAGCACTTCGCCCAGATGCTCCACGCCCCACACCGTGATGCCTGGGACGAGCTCGGCTTCCGAGAGCTGTGTGGCCGGGACGATGGCGTTGGCGAACCCTCGTTTTGACGCGGCAAGCAGCAAGGGAATGATGCCGCGCACAGGGCGAACTCGGCCGTCGAGCCCCAGTTCGCCAAACATGACTGTTCTCGCGAGCAGCTCAGTGCTGACCTCGTTTTTCGGGTCGACGGCCATCACCGCCACGGCAATAGCGACGTCGAAGTGCGTGCCGTGTTTGGGCACCGAACCTGGCGATAGATTCACGGTGAGCATGCCGTCGGGCCATTTCTTGCCGGTGGCACGCACTCCATGTTTGACGCGTTCTTTCGCCTCGTTGAGCGACGCATCTGGCAGCCCGACAAACACCGTTTTGGGAATGTTCATCGTGGTGGCTGCCTCGATTTCTACCTTCGTGCCCTCCAGCCCTTGCAAGGCGATGCACCACGCCGTCGTGCTCATGCCGCCACTCCTCGAATATGCGTGATGTCAGGCGATCTGCCGCCCAGCAATACTCCGATGGCATCGACACGAATTTTGGAACCGCCCGCTTCATGGGCGTCCAGCCACATGTGCGCCAGTTGGTACAGCCGCCGAGCTTTCATCGGCGTTACCGCCTCAATGGGAGCACCAAAACCGGTGCCTGAGCGGGTTTTTACCTCGACGAACACCACGACGTGTTCGGATGGCTCATACGCCACGATGTCGAGTTCTCCGTGCTCGCAACGCCAGTTGCGAGAGAGCACCTGGAAACCATTCCATTGCAGATACTGCGCCGCGATGCCCTCACCCAATGAGCCGAGAGCCCGGGACGCCTTTCCCAAACGGACCATAGGTCACCTCCACCTATGTGATAGGCAACTCGGCACCCCTCACGCCCGTTTTCCACAGGGTGAATTTGCCCAAATGGGAAAATTACGGCTTCGGCACCTCCAGGTCCGAGTGCGCGATCTCCTCGATGGACACGTCGCGGAAGGTGAGCACCTTGGCGGACTTCACAAACCGTGCGGGGCGGTACATATCCCACACCCAGGCGTCTCCCATCGACACTTCGTAGTACACGTCGCCGCCCTCAGTACGGACCTTCAAGTCGACAGCGTTGCAGAGGTAGAAACGTCGTTCTGTCTCCACCGCGTAGGTAAAGATTCCTACGACGTCTTTGTACTCGCGGTACAGGTCCAACTCGAGCTTCGACTCGTACTCATCAAGGTCCTCGGAGTTCATGGTTCCTCACTGTACTGGGACCGAGGCATGGCTGCTATGGGCGGCACGAACGTTGGCGAAACACCAGCGGTGAATTCGCGTCGGCCCGTGCTCGAGGAGCGCGGCCTGGTGCCGTGCGGTGTTATATCCCTTGTGGATCTCGAAGCCGTAGTCCGGAAACTCCTGCGCGAAATCAGCCATGATGCGGTCTCTCGTCACCTTCGCCACCACCGACGCGGCGCTCACACAGGCGGCTACCTTGTCGCCCTTCCACATGGCCAGCCCCGGCACGTCCAGCCCGTCGACAGGAAACCCGTCGGTGAGCACAAATCCGGGGCGCACTTCGAGCTTGCTCACCGCCCTGCGCAGCGCCTGAATGTCGGCTTCATGCATGCCCAGCGCATCGCATTGCTCCGGGCTCACCTCAGCCACCGCGACTGCGAGGGAGCACCGTCGGATCTCTTCTAGAAGTCGTTCGCGCTTTGCCGGGGTGAGCGCCTTCGAGTCGTCGAGATCAGGGACGGGACGGGACGGATCGAGAATCACAGCTGCTGCCACCAACGGCCCGGCACTCGCACCGCGGCCGGCCTCGTCGACTCCAGCCACCGGCCCGAGCCCGCTGCGGAGCAGTGCGCGCTCGTAGGCGTAGTTGCCCTGCCCGAGTCGGACCATCAGCAGCCCGGTTCGACGTGATGCAGCACGGGCTTGTCGGGCGCAGGTTCAGCAGGGTCGGGGACGCTCGCGAATGTTTCAGGCACGACGAACGTGGAAAGCCGGTCGAGTGGCGCAACGATGGCGACGGCGGAACCGACGATCTTGTCAACCGGGATAAACGCCGCCATGCCCTGCGGTTCGCCCTGCTTCACATTCGCAAGTCGGCAACGTGAATCACCCGATGCGTTCCGGTGATCCCCCATCACAAAAATATGGCCGGCAGGCACCACGATGTCGAAAGGCACCGTCGCAGGCTCAACCTGAACACCGTTCTCTGCGAATAGGTACGGGGTTTCGTCGAGGGCCTGGCCGTTGACCTCAATCTTCCCATCATCGTTGAGCCGCACATGATCGCCCGGCATTCCGATGAGCCGCTTGATGAGGTGCTCCGTACCGCTGGTTGGGGCTAGCCCGACGAACTCCAGCCCGCGCTGCAGCGGGCCCGGGTCTGGCGCTTGGGTGGTGCCGAGCCAGTGATCCGGATCTTCGAAGACGACGACGTCGCCGCGCTGGAATCCGCCGAGCTTGCTGACGAACACGCGATCGCCGACGTCGATGGTGTTCTGCATCGAACCGGATGGGATGACAAACATTTGCCCGATGAAGGTTCGCAGCAGCACAGCGATGACGATGGCCCCCACGACGATGATGGCGCCCTCGCCGACCCAACCGAGCACACGCCGCCCGAAGGTTGAACGCTCGCTGTCGGCGTCGACGTCCTCGGGTGTTTCGGTGTTGGGCTGCTCACTCACTCCGCACACTCTACCGGGAATGACGAAGGCCACCGGGACAACACCCGATGGCCTTCAAAGGTATGAGAAGCGCTGATTCGCTCAGTCGCGCTTTTCCTTGATCTTGGCTGCCTTGCCGCGGAGCCCGCGGAGGTAGTACAGCTTGGCGCGACGCACGTCGCCCCGACGCTCGACCTCGATCTTGTCGATGATGGGGCTGTGCAGCGGGAAGGTACGCTCAACACCAACGCCGAAGCTCACCTTGCGGACGGTGAATGCTTCCTGGATGCCGCCGGCGTTCTTGGCGATGACGGTGCCCGCGAACACCTGTACACGGGAGCGGTTGCCCTCCACGACCTTCACGTGAACCTTCACGGAGTCGCCGGCGCGGAACTCGGGGATGTCATCGCGCAGCGACTGCTTGTCGAGCTCTTTGATGATGGGGTTCGTCATGTTCGTTCCTCGTCAGTGCCGCAGGTCACCGCGGTAGTAGTTCGTCGCGACGTGTTGGACGGTCCCCCTACGGCAGGAGCCACCACGTCACCAGACGCCTGCTGGCGCCAAAGAGCAATCTTGCCAGATCCCCGTCGCATCCGGAAATCGAGCCGCACACCGTCGCGTCCTTCGCTCCAGGCAGACGTAACCTGTGCGGCTCTGTCCCGGCAGAGGTGTCACCTGCCTCACCGCGACGAGGCTCCGTCGGGAAGCAGGTGACACTTGATCCGCTCAGTTGCCGCACAGGTTGCACCTGCCGGGCGGAGTCCGAGCATGGTGAAAGTCCCGACGGGGTCCGCGCCGGGAGGGTGCCCGACGACGTGGGCACGCATGCGAAAGGTGCGGCAGGCTGCACCAGCCCGCCGCACCTTCCCTTGCGGTGTGCTTACTTGCCGTCGCCCTTGAACATCGCCTTCATCAGGTCGCGGTTCAGGCGGGAGATGGACTCCAGCGGGATACCCTTCGGGCAGACCGCGGCGCACTCACCAATGTTGGTGCAGTTGCCGAAGCCTTCCTCGTCGTGCTGGGCAACCATGGACTTCACGCGGCGGTAGCGCTCCGGCTGACCCTGCGGGAGCAGCGCCAGGTGGGAGATCTTCGCCGAGGTGAAGAGCATGGCCGAGCTGTTCGGGCAGGCCGCCACACAGGCACCACAGCCGATGCACGTTGCGTTGTCGAACGCGGTATCTGCCTCGCGCTTCGGCGCCGGGGTGGCGTGCGCGTCGGGAGCGGAACCGGTGTTCGACGACACGTAGCCGCCGGCAGCGATGATGCGGTCCAGCGAGGTGCGGTCGACGACGAGGTCCTTGATGACCGGGAACGGCCCGGCCTGCCAAGGCTCGATATCGATGGTGGCACCGTCGGAGAAGGAGCGCATGTGGAGCTGGCAGGTGGTGGTCACCTCGGGGCCGTGAGCGACGCCGTTGATGACCAGGGAGCACATGCCACAGATGCCTTCGCGGCAATCGTGGTCGAACGCAACAGGCTCTTCGTTCTTCTCCGTCAGCTGCTCATTGAGCATGTCGAGCATCTCGAGGAAGGACATGTCCTCGGACACGCCGTCGAGGTGGTACTCCACCATGCTGCCCTGAGCATTCTTGGAGGCCTGACGCCAGATACGTAGCTTCAGCTTCACTTGTAACTCCGTTGCTTCAGTTCGATTGCGTTGTAGACGAGTTCCTCACGGTGGAGCACCGGCTTGGCGCCCTCGCCAGTCCATTCCCAGGCCGCGACGTAGAGGTACTCGTCGTCGTGACGCAGTGCCTCGCCCTCTTCGGTCTGGCTCTCGGCGCGGAAGTGTCCACCGCAGGACTCGCGACGGTGGAGCGCGTCGATGCACATCAGCTCGCCCAGCTCCATGAAGTCGGCCACGCGGCCGGCGTTCTCGAGCGCCTGGTTGAAGTCCTCAGCCTTGCCGGTGACGCGGACGTCGCGCCAGAACTCCTCACGAAGTTCACGGATCAGGCCGATGGCCTTCTGCAAACCTTCCTCGGTGCGTTCCATGCCGCAGTACTCCCACATGATGTGGCCGAGCTCCTTGTGGAACGATTCGACGGAGCGCTTGCCCTGGATGGACATGAGCTTGTCGATGCGAGCCTGCGCAGAATCGCGCGCTTCGACGACAGCCGGGTGGTCGGCGGCGAGTTTCTCGAACGGCGCATCAGCGAGGTAGTCGTTGATGGTGTTCGGGAGGACGAAGTACCCGTCGGCCAGACCCTGCATCAGCGCCGAGGCGCCGAGGCGGTTGGCGCCGTGGTCGGAGAAGTTGGCCTCGCCGCACACGAACATGCCGGGGATCGTCGACTGGAGGTCGTAGTCAACCCAGAGGCCACCCATGGTGTAGTGCACCGCCGGGTAGATACGCATCGGAACCTCGTAGGGGTTCTCGTCGGTGATGCGCTGGTACATGTCGAAGAGGTTGCCGTACTTGGCTTCAACGGCCTTCTTGCCCATGCGGTTGATTGCCTCTGAGAAGTCAAGGTAGACGCCGCGACGCACGGAGCGCTCAGTGCCATCCGGAGCCTTCTCGACGATGGCAGGGCCAACGCCGCGACCCTCGTCGCACATGTTCTTCGCCTGGCGCGATGCGATATCGCGCGGCACCAGGTTGCCGAAGGAGGGGTAGATGCGCTCCAGGTAGTAGTCGCGATCTTCCTCGGGAATCTGACGCGGATCCTTGCCGCAGTCTTCTGCCTTCTTCGGCACCCAGATGCGGCCGTCGTTACGCAGCGACTCCGACATCAGCGTGAGCTTCGACTGCGACGTGCCATGCTGCGGGATGCAGGTGGGGTGAATCTGCGTGTAGCAGGGGTTGCCGAAGTAGGCGCCCTTGCGGTGCGCACGCCAAGCGGCGGTAGCGTTACAGCCCATCGCGTTGGTAGAGAGGAAGAAGACGTTGCCGTAACCACCGGTGGCGAGCACGACGGCGTCGGCGGTCCACGTCTCTATCTTGCCGGTGACCATGTCGCGGGTGACGATGCCGCGAGCCCGGCCGTCGACGGTGATGAGCTCCACCATTTCGTGGCGGGCGTACATCTTGACCGTGCCGGCCGCCACCTGGCGCTCGAGCTGCTGGTAGGCGCCGATCAGCAGCTGCTGACCCGTCTGGCCACGAGCGTAGAAGGTGCGCTGCACCTGCACGCCACCGAATGAGCGGGTGTCAAGCAGACCACCGTACTCACGCGCGAACGGCACACCCTGCGCGACGCACTGGTCGATGATGTTCGCCGACACCTCAGCGAGACGGTAGACGTTCGTCTCACGGGCGCGGTAGTCGCCGCCCTTCACGGTGTCGTAGAAGAGGCGGAAGGTGGAGTCGTTGTCGTTACGGTAGTTCTTCGCAGCGTTGATACCGCCCTGTGCGGCGATGGAGTGAGCCCGTCGTGGCGAATCCTGGTAGCAGAAGTTCAGCACGTTGTAGCCGGCCTCGCCGAGCGTCGCTGCCGCTGCGCCACCGGCCAGACCGGTACCGACGATGATGACGGACAGCTTGCGGCGGTTGGCGGGGTTCACGAGGCGAGCCTGGAACTGGCGCGTCGACCAGACCTTGTCGATCTCGACCTTGGGAGCCTTCTCGTCGACGATGTTCTCGCCAACGGTGTAGTAATTCGTTGCGACGTCAGTCATTGCTAATCACGCACCAATCAGTCCGAAGGCCACGGCCAGCGGCATGGCCATGAAGCCGATGTAGAGGAGCACCGCGACGAAGATCGCCAGGCCGTTCAGGATGGCGCGCGAGCGGGGCGACAGGTTGAGGCCCAGCGTCGCGAATGCACTCCAGAAGCCATGACGCACGTGCATGCACACCAGGAGCATCCAGAAGGCGTACATGGCGACGAACCACACCTGCTGGAAGGCGTGCACCACCATGACGTGCGGAGCGTCGATGGGGCCGCCGTGGAACGTCGTCGGGATAATCGTGAACTGCAGCAGGTGGACGATGAGGCCCACCAGAACGATCACGCCACCCCAGCGCATGGTGCGGGCCGAGTAGGTCTGCGAAATCCGCGTGGTGTGCTGGTAACCGCGACCAGACGCCTTCGAGGAGATGCTCCACAGGGAGAACGCGCTCATGAAGTGGAGCACGATCACGAGCACCATCACGGCGCGGAAGATCCAGATGAACGTGCCATTCGGGAGAATGGGGTACATCATGTCCTCAACGCCGTCGGCACCCTTCAGCCAGTGTGCGTAGTGGTCGAAGGCGTCCGTGCTCAGGAACATCTTCAAGTTGCCATACATGTGCATGAGCAGGAAGCCGATCATGATCAAGCCGGTCACCGCCATGGTGAACTTCTTGACCACAGTCGAGCGAGCTGCCCGCTGATGAATAGTCATTGTTGTCGTCACGCACCGTACTGTAGCTAAGTTCCTGCCCGTTCGTGCGCCCGGGGTCGGTATTGCGCCAAGTTCTTTATTTGGCCTGCGACTAGGGGATTTTCGCTATTCATGGCTTGCGTATTACTAAGCGAGGGCGAAAGGGCAGGTCAGCTGTCAGTCGCCCATGAGATCAGGGCGACGCTGCCGCGTCCTGGCCTCCGATTGTTCCCGTCGCCACTGCGCAATGAGCCCATGGTTGCCGGACAGGAGCACGTCGGGCACTGCTCGCCCGCGCCAGGTCGGAGGCTTGGTGTAGTTCGGGTACTCCAGCAGGCGATCATTGGCGTCGGAGTGGCTTTCTTCGCGTAGCGACTCTGGGTTGCCGATCACACCCGGGATGAGCCGGACGATGGCCTCCGTCATCGCAAGGACGGCCACCTCTCCCCCATTGAGTACGTAATCGCCGAGGCTTAGTTCACGCGTGTCGTAGTGCGCGTGACAGTGGTCGATCACGCGCTGATCGATGCCTTCGTACCGGCCGCAGGCGAACACCAAGTGCGGTTTGGATGCGAGCTCGTAGGCGTCGCTTTGCGTGAAACGCTTGCCAGCCGGTGTGGGAATCACGACGGTGGGTTTCGCCGGCGAAGACGCCTCGACGTGGTCAAGGGCTTCGCCCCACGGTTCCGGCTTCATCACCATGCCCGCACCGCCGCCGTACGGGGTGTCGTCGGTGGTGTGATGGCGATCGTAGGTCCACTGGCGCAAATCGTGTACGCCAAGCTCGATCAGCCCCGATTCAATCGCCTTGCCCATCAGGCTCAGCTGCAGGGACGCGAAGTAATCGGGGAAGGTGGTGATGACGTCGATCTTCACTCGACGTCCCCCAAGAGCCCACCGACGTCGGCAAGCTGCACGAAGCCCTCCTCCAGGTTCACGGTGGGCACCAGTGCTTCCACGAAGGGCACCAGGCGCTCATCGCCGTCGACATCGATCACCAGAAGATCCTGTGCGGGCATGTGCTGCACGCCCACGATGGTTCCCGACGGTGACCCCGCGGCCGAGCGAACTTCGAGGCCTACGAGCTGTCGGTCGAAGTATTCGTTTTGACCGCTGGGCTGTTCGTCGCTGGGCACGTCGGCGAAGAGCTGGCGCCCGGTGAGCTGCTCGACGGCGGTGCGGTCGCGCAGGCCCGTGAACGCAACAAGGAGGCGACCCCCGTGCTTGCGCACGGAGGCCACCTCCAGTTGGGTGCCATCGTCGAGCCTCAGCTGCGCCCCTGTAGTGAAGCGGCGCTTCGGCTCATCGGTGGTCACGTCGATGAAGACGTCGCCACGAATTCCGTGGGCGCGCCCGACCTTCCCGACGATGACCTCGACGTGCATCAGCGGCGACGGGGGCGGTCGGTGTCGACGAAGTCGATCCGCACCTGCTCCTGCCCAGCCAATGCGCCGATCACCGTGCGCAGTGCCTGCGCAGTGCGTCCCTGGCGACCGATTACCTTGCCCACGTCGTCGGGGTGGACACGAACCTCGAGCAGCCGCCCGCGGCGGAGGTCCTTGTCACGCACGGAGACATCGTCAGGATTCGCGACGATGCCTGCGACGAGGTGTTCGAGAGCGTCAGCTAGCACGATCAGGCCTCAGCCTTGTCGTCGCCCTCAGCCTGAGCTTCCGCAGCGTCGTCGACCTTGGCGGGCTCGTCGGCCTCGGCAGCTTCTTCAGCAGCCTTCTTCTCAGCCTCTTCGGCAGCCTTCTTCTCAGCTTCCTCAGCGGCCTTCTTCTCCTGCGCCTTGGTAATGGCGGGAGCGGTGGCGTCGGAGTCTTCGGCGAGGGCCTTCGCGAACTCGGCCTCGCGGTCACGACGCTCAGGCTGCGGGTCGATGCCCGACGGCGACTTGTCGCCGGTGAACTTCTGCCAGTCACCCGTGCGCTTCATGATGGCCACGACAGCCTCTGTGGGCTGTGCGCCGACGGAGAGCCAGTACTGGGCGCGCTCCGAGTCGAGCTGGATGACAGACGGGTCGTTCTTGGGGTGGTACAGGCCGATTTCCTCGATAGCCTGCCCGTCGCGCTTCTTGCGCTCGTCGATGACGATGATGCGGTAGTGGGGCGAGCGGATCTTGCCCATGCGCTTCAGACGAATCTTAGTTGCCACGTTGGTGGATACTCCTATTGTTGTGCAGTTTGGGGCGGCGAGAGCACGTGTGGGGCACGAGTTCTCGCAAACCAGGGGGCTTTCCGCCTGGATGAGAGAGGGCTCCAGACAAAAAGGTGCATCGTTCATTGTGCCAGAGTGCTGCACGTACGCCTAATGACGCCATTGCTTCCCGAATGTAGGCTCCGAAGCATGGCGCCCATCGATATCTCAGACGAGGACTTCGACGCGCTCGTCGACGACACCTTCGACGAGATCCCTGACGAACTCCTGGAACACGTCGACAACCTTGTGTTCGTCGTCGAAGATGAACCCGAGGACGGCTCCGACACGCTGGGTGTGTACGAGGGACATGCGCTCACCGAGCGAGACAGCAGCTACTTCGGACAACTCCCCGACCGCATCGTGCTGTTCAAGGGACCACTGACGA
This sequence comes from Actinomycetes bacterium, assembly GCA_023443125.1. Lineage (GTDB taxonomy): Bacteria > Actinomycetota > Actinomycetes > Propionibacteriales > Propionibacteriaceae > Arachnia. The sequence goes on along the minus strand of JAEZVO010000013.1, from coordinate 24,437 downwards.
GGATGTGTAACAGCCTCGACGAGCTCGCCGACGAGGTGACCATCACGCTGGTGCACGAGCTGGGCCACTACCACGGCATCGAGGAAGGCCGGCTGCACGAGCTTGGCTGGGGATGATTACCCAGCCAAGCCCCGCAAACCGTTAACCGCACGCCGCGGTGGGTGCCCCGTGGTAGGCCAAGATGGCGTGGCGGCTGCAGATGGCTTGGCTCAGCTGCGGCACAACGCCTTCTCCCTGCTGCACCGCGGGAGCTTGCCCATAGGCGCGCTTCACTCCGAGGAAGCCCTGCAGGAATCCGCGCTCATCGGCAATCATCTCAACCTTCGTCTCCGACGGGTCCAGCCCAGCCTGCTCGGCGGCATAGCGGAAGAACTCGTCGCGGTTCTTCACACCGTTGATGAGCTTGTACTCGATGGCCTTCTCACCGCTGAACATGCCGGCGCCCATCTCGTCGCGGATCACCTTCTCGTCCATGCCGCGGCCTTCAACCATGCGCTGCACGAACTTGTCGTAGGAGGCGTTGATACCCTCCATCCACTTGGCTTTCTGCTCGTCGCTCATGCCTGCGAACGGATCTCCGAAGGCCTTGCCCTTACCGGCGCTCAGGTACTCCTGCTCGATCTTTTCGGCCGTCACGCCGGCCTTGAAGAGTGTGCTACCTAGTGCGGTGACGTTGGTGTAGCGCTGGAATGGGCCGGAGATGACGCCGATCGAGCCCACCAACGAGCCTTCGTCGGCCCAGATTTCGTCGGCGGACGACGATGAGTAGACGCCCCCGGATGCCGACATGCTGGACACGTGCGCCAAGACCTTCTGGCCGGTGCGTTCCTGGTAGTCGCTCACTGCGTCGGCAATCGCCGCGGAACCTGGAATGGATCCGCCCGGGGTGTTCATGAGCAGAATCAGGCCCGACGAGTCGTCCTTGTCGAGCGAACGAATCATGTCGGCAACCTCGTAGCCGTAGGTGCCGGCGCTGAGCACCGATCCGTCGCTGGCGTCGGCCAGGATGGGGCCGGCAATCGAGATGGCGCGCAGACGCCCCTCGGCGCTGCTGTTGCCCCACACCGTCTTAAGCGTGGTGGTCGCGTCGCCCTCGACGTCCTTCAACGTCACTGCGAGCATGCCGAGGAAGATGAGGCCCGACAGAATCGAGCTCACGGTGAGCACCACACCCAGGCCGAGTGCGAAGCCCATGCCGGAGCCGAAGCCACGGCTGAATCCACCGGGCTGTTTCTGAGGTTTCGGGGCGTAGCCCGGGCGGGGCTGCGGCGTTGGAGCCGCATTGGCCTGCCAGGAGCCTGGCTGACTGCTAGCACTGGGCGCAGACTGCGGAGCCTGCGAAGACGGACCCGGGTTCGGTTCGTTCTTCGGATCCTGATGGGGCGGCGGCAGATCAGACATGGTCGGCTAGTACCTTTCCTCGAAGCACACGGTGAAGCGGGGACCGCAGCGTTTGCAGCGCACGGCGCGGATCCTCACTGTAGACCACGAAGTCAGCACTGGCCCCCTCTACGACGGCGTCGACGCCGAGCCACTCCCTCGCCCGCCAACTCGCGGCGCCGAGCGCGAACTCAACGCCGCCAACCTTGGCGAGCTCCTCGATCTCGTCGATGACACGGCCGTGCTGGATGACGGTGCCCGCGTCGGTGCCTGTGTAAATGGGAATGCCCGCCTCGTAGGCTTTCCCGATGGTCTCGTAGCGCCTGGCATGCAGGTCGCGCATGTGTGCGCTGTAGGTGGGGAACTTGGCTTCACCCTGCGCCGCGTAGTCGGTGAAGCGCGCGAGGTTGATCATCGTCGGCACCAACGCGATGCCGTGTTCCGCCATGACGGCGATCTGGTCGTCGTCGAGCCCCGTGCCGTGCTCGATGCAGTCGGCGCCGGCGTCGATGATCTCTGCGACGGATTGTTCCGCGAAGCAGTGCGACGTCACCTTCGCACCCTCTTCGTGGGCGGCAGCGATGGCTTCGCGCACCACGTCGGCGGGGAAACTCGGCGCGAGGTCGCCCACGGAGCGGTCAATCCAGTCGCCTACGAATTTTACCCAGCCGTCGCCGCTGCGCGCCTCGTGGCGCAGCTGCTCCACGAACTGCTCCGGCTCGACCTCTTCAGCGAGGTTGCGGATGTACCGACGAGCGCGGGCGACGTGTCGCCCCGAGCGGATGATGCGGGGCAGCGTCGGGTCTTGCTGCATGGAACGGGTGTCTTTCGGCGAGCCGGCGTCGCGAATGAGCATGACTCCGACGGCAAGGTCGGCCTCAGCTTGGGCGCGGGCGGTGGCATCGTCGACAGCTCCTTCGGTGCCGAGGCCGATGTGGCAGTGCGCATCGACGAGTCCTGGCAGCACGAACGCGCCGGAGGCCAGCGTCGTCGCGTGTTTGACTGGCTCGAAGGTGATGCGTCCATCGACAACCCAGAAGTCGACGGGCTCATCGCCGGGCAGCACGGTGGCGTTGATATGCAGTGCTTGGTCCATACCGCGAGCCTACTCGCCGACGTGACCACCTGGGTGCCGTCCCCCGCTGTCGGGTTACAGACCGCCCTGGTCTTTGAACATCTTCTGCAGCTCCGGGGGAAGCTCGAAGTCGTCCATGCTTTGCGGCATCGGCGGCATCCCGTCCATACCCGACGGTGCCTGCCTACCCAGTGCCTTTTGTTTCTCCTGCTGCGCTCGCTTGGCCGGGTTGCCCGAGACACCCTTGCCGCGCTGCTTGCCCTTCTTCTTGGCCGCCTTCGCCTGCTGACGGCGGCCGCCGCCCATGCCTGGCATACCTGGGAAACCTCCCATGCCGGGCATCCCGCCCATGCCGGGGAACCCTCCTCCGGCCATCTGCTCCATCAACTTACGGGCATCGACGAAGCGGTTCACGAGATTGTTGACGTCCGACACCTCGACGCCCGCACCCTTCGCAATGCGTGCGCGACGTGACCCGTTGAGGATGGACACGTCGTCGCGTTCCTTGGGTGTCATCGAGCAGATGATGGCCTCGATGCGGTCGATCTCGCGCTCGTCGATGCCGTCGATGGCGTCCTTGTGCTGTGCGGCACCAGGCAGCATCCCGAGGATCTTCGACAGTGGCCCCATCTTGCGCAGCTGGCGCATCTGGTTCAGGAAGTCATTGAGCCCGAACTTGGATTTGCCGCCCATGAGCTTCTCGGCAGCCTCGCGTGACTGTTCCGCGTCGAAGGTCTTCTCGGCTTGCTCGATGAGCGTGAGCATGTCGCCCATGCCGAGGATGCGGCTGGCCATGCGGTCGGGATGGAAAAGGTCGAAGTCTTGCAGCTTCTCGCCATTCGAGGCGAACATGATGGGCTTGCCGAGCACACGCGCGATCGACAGCGCGGCGCCACCGCGGGCGTCACCGTCGAGTTTGGTGAGGACGACACCGTCGACGCCGACACCCTCATCAAAGGCTTTGGCGGTGTTGACGGCGTCTTGGCCGATCATTGCGTCGACGACGAACAGCGTCTCGTCGGGGTGCACGGCGGCCTTGATGTCCGAGGCCTGCTGCATCAGCTCTTCGTCGACGCCCAGGCGGCCAGCGGTGTCGACAATGACCACGTCGAAGAGTCGGCGCTCCGCGTGCTTGATCGCGTCACGAGCCACCTGCACCGGGTCACCAACCCCGTTGCCCGGCTCGGGCGCGAACACGTGCACGCCGGCGCGCTCACCCACGATCTGCAGCTGATTCACGGCATTCGGACGCTGCAGGTCAGCGGCAACCAGCAGCGGCGAGTGGTGGTCGTTCTTGAGGTATTGAGCGAGCTTGCCTGCCAGAGTGGTTTTACCCGCACCCTGCAAGCCAGCGAGCATGATGACCGTCGGCGGGTTCTTCGCGAACCGGATGGGGCGCGCCTCGCCGCCGAGGATGTTGACGAGCTCTTCGTTGACGGCCTTGACGATTTGTTGGGTCGGGTTGAGCGCCTTCGAGATTTCCAGCCCGACGAGGCGTTCCTTGATCGCTGCGACGAATTCCTTGACCACGCCCAAGTTGACGTCTGCTTCGAGCAGAGCGATGCGAATCTCGCGCAGCGTCGAGTTCACATCGTCTTCCGTGAGCCGGCCCTTGGCGCGCAGTCCCTTGAACACGGAGGAGAGGCGGTCTTGCAGCGTGTCAAACAACGGAGGATCCTTCTCGAATTCGGGTACCCGCCTAAGGATAGCCCGAGCCGGCCATCGAAGCAGTCGCCCGCGTGACCGTCGGGGTTCACCGGGCGTTCGTGTCGAGACTCAGCGCGACCTCCTCGTCGCGGAAGGTCCATAGGGAATCCTCGCTCACACCGCAATCTGCGCATCCAGCTTTTTTGTAAGCAGTAGCGCAAACACACAGCAAGCCCATAGGGTGCTTAACGAGGCAATACGGACGGTACATCTACGGAAGGAATCCATGCGCCGACGAGCCGAAGCAAGAAAGACACCCCGCATACTAGCCTGGATTGCGGGCCTCATCGTCGTACTGCTGGGGCTCTCCCCGCTCACGGCGTATGCCGACGGAGAGGCCTCCGCCGCGGAGGGTAAGACCTACGAAATCGCCACCGATACGTCGTTCCCACCGCACATCGTGCCCGGACTCGGCGGCAAGGATGAGCTGAGCGGGTTGGACATTGAACTCACCGAGGCGATTGCCGAGGTGCAAGGGTTCAAGGTGACTTGGAAGCCGCTCGGCTTCGACGCCGCCATTCAAGCTGTCACGTCCGGGCAGGCCGACGGGCTTATGGCCGCCGCTGGCATCACCGAGGAACGTAAGCAGGTTTTCGATTTCTCTGAGCCCTATCTGGAAACACAGCTCTCTCTCGCAGTGAAGGACGGCGAGGGTGAGAAGTACCAGTCGTGGGACGACTTGAAGGGCCAGACCATCATGGCCAAGACCGGCTCGTTGAGTGAGACGCACGCTCGCGAACTCGCCGAGGAGCACGGTTTCAAGGTTCGCTCGCTCGAAGACTCCGCGACGATGTACGAGGAAGTCCTCGCCGGGCGCGCCGTCGGTGTTATGGACGACTACCCCGTGCTGGCGTACGGTTCGCAGACCGGCAACGGCCTCGAGCTAGTACTCGACCCTATCCCGGTGGGTAACCTCGGCTTCGCCGTTGCTAAAGGCAAGAACCCCGAGCTCCTGGCTGCGTTCAACGAGGGTCTCGAGACGATGAAACAAAACGGCACCTACGACGAGATCTCCGAGAAGTGGCTCGGAGAGGGCACAGCGAAGGAGAAATCGAGCTTCTGGGAGCTGCTGAAGGAGACGCTGCCTTCCTTGCTGCAGGCGCTTGGCATCACGATGCTCGTCACGCTTGCCGCGATCGTATTTGCCTCTGCGCTGGGCATCGTGTTCGGATTCGCGAAAGTCTCCGGAGTCAAGGTGCTGCGCTGGATCGCAGACATCTACGTGAATGTGTTCCGAGGCACCCCATTGCTGGTGCAGGCGTTCTTCTTCTACCTCGGCGTTCCGGCCGTGCTCGGCATCAAGGCCGACATTCTCTGGACCGGCATCCTGGTGCTCTCACTGAACGCCGGAGCCTACATGACGGAGATCGTCCGTGGTGGCATCCAGTCAGTCGATATTGGCCAGTCTGAGGCTGCCCGTTCGCTGGGCCTCAACTGGACGCAAACCATGAGCAAGGTGGTGGCCCCGCAGGCCATCAAGATCGCCACACCCGCAGCTATCAACCAGTTCATCATGACGCTGAAAGACACGTCGATTCTCGCCGTGTTGGGCCTCGCGGAGCTCACCTATCGCGGGCGCTCGATCATTTCGCAGAACCTGCGCTCGTTCGAGATGTGGCTGATCGTCGGCGCGCTCTACTTCATCGTCATCATGCTCTTGACCATGCTCTCTAACTTCCTCGACAGGAGGTTCAACAAGTGACCACCGACCAGAACCGAGACGACCAAGACGTAGTGCTCGAGGTACGCGACCTCCACAAATCGTTCGGCGACCACGAAGTGCTCAAGGGGATCAACACCACGATTCGGCAGAGCGAAGTGGTCGTAGTGATCGGGCCGTCGGGCTCCGGCAAATCCACGTTCCTGCGCTGCCTCAACCGGCTGGAGGAGGCGACGTCGGGCGACATTGTCTACGAAGGAACCACTCTCGCTGACAAGAGCAACGACATCAACACCATCCGGCAGAAGATCGGCATGGTGTTCCAGCACTTCAACCTGTTCCCGCACAAAACAGTGCTGGAAAACATCATATTGGCGCCCACTACGCTCAAGAAATCTTCGAAAGCTGAGGCGAAAGAACGCGCCATGAAGCTGCTGGAGAGGGTGCAGCTCACCGATAAGGCTGACGCGATGCCCAGGTCGCTATCCGGTGGGCAGAAGCAGCGTGTGGCGATCGCCCGCGCACTCGCGATGAAACCCGACGTGATGCTGTTCGACGAGGCCACGTCGGCACTCGACCCGGAGATGGTGGGCGAAGTGCTCGACGTCATCAAGTACCTCGCGAACGACGAGGGCATGACCATGGTGCTCGTAACGCACGAGATGGGATTCGCCCGCGAGGTGGCCGACTGGGTGATGTTCATGTCCGACGGTGAACTCGTCGAAGAAGGCACCCCCGAGCAAGTCTTCGATTCGCCCCAGCACAACCGCACCAAGGAGTTCCTCTCCAAGGTGTTGTAACGGAGCCGATGGCCGATAAGAAATGAGGAATTCTACCACTTTCGGTGGAATCCCTCATTCTTTATCGGTCTGCGCGTAAACACGCGCCGCCAGAGGCGGCGACGGCGCTCGTCACTCCCCCAGGATGCCCGCCACGAACCCGTCGGTGTCGAACGGCGCGAGGTCGTCGACGCCCTCGCCCAACCCGATGAGCTTCACCGGCACACCGAGTTCGCGCTGCACCTGCACGACAATGCCGCCCTTCGCGGAGCCGTCGAGCTTGGTGAGCACCACGCCGGTGACATCCACAACCTCGCGGAAGATGCGCGCCTGCGTGAGGCCATTTTGGCCGGTGGTGGCGTCGAGCACGAGGAGCACCTCGGAGACCTTCGCCTTCTTTTCGATGACGCGCTTCACCTTGCCAAGCTCGTCCATGAGGCCCGACTTAGTGTGCAGGCGGCCAGCGGTGTCGACGATGACCACGTCGACCCCTTGCTCCACGCCCTTCGCCACTGCGTCGAAGGCCACCGACGCCGGGTCGGCACCCTCGTTGCTGCGCACCGTGTCGACGCCGACGCGCTCACCCCACGTCACAAGCTGTTCTGCGGCGGCAGCACGGAAGGTATCGGCCGCACCCAGCAGCACCGACTTGCCCTCCGCGACGAGCACGCGGGCAAGCTTGCCCACCGTCGTGGTCTTTCCGGTGCCGTTCACACCCACGACGAGCACCACCGCGGGGTTGTCGCCGTCCTTCTCGAGGTTGAGGGTGCGGTCGAGGCTCGGATCGACGAGCTTCACCAGCTCGGAGCGCAGCACGCGCTTTGCCTGCTCGGGGTCAGACACACCGTCGACGGCGAGCTCCTTGCGCAGCGCCTCGGTGAGCTCCGTCGTCGGGCCCACGCCCAAGTCGGAGCTGATGAGCGTCATCTCGAAGTCATCCCACGTTTCGTCATCGATCTTGTTCGACGACAACAGATCAGCCAGCGCACGCGCCAGCGCGTTGTTGGAACCGGCGAGCCTGCGACGCAGCCTGGCGAGCCTCGACTTCGGTGCTTCCGGCTGGTCGAGCGGCGCCCGCGGAGCGGCATCCTCGTCGGAAGGCGCTACCTCGGCGGGCGCTTCCGAAGCGGGTTGCTCCACCTCGGGCACAGCCGTGCCAGAGACATCCACCAGCGGCGGCTCGTCACCGACCTCCTCACCGACGGGGCCCTCATCAGCTGGCGGGGCTTCGACGTCGGCGGCGGGGGGTTCCTCATCGCGGGAATCGAGCTCGGGCTTGTCGCGGCCTTCCAAACGGGCGCGCTTGTTGTCGCGGAACACCACCACGCCGCCCACGACGATGGCCAACCCCACGAGGCCGATGACTGTCCAGAAAATGACCTGATCAATTGCGAGAAGAATCACGCTGCTGATCCTACCGGGCACCGGCCACGTCGCCACCTCGCGAGGTAGGCTCGGAGTACATTGTGGGGATATCGCCCCGTGGCCGCACGAGAGGAATTCAGTGCCAGCGAGTAAGGGCATGCAGGAGTCGCGTGACCGGCAGGTGTATACCGCCGCCCGACGGCATTACATCGACGGTGAAACCATGGAGACGATCGCGCGCGAGCTGAACGTCTCGCGGCCCAAGGTGTCACGCCTCCTTCAGCGCGCTCGAGAAACGGGCATCGTGCGCATCAGCCTGGCCGAACCGCCCGGCGCGGACTCCCCCACGGCACACCTCATCAGCGATGCCTTCGGCATCAGCGTGCACATCGTGAACGTGCCGGATCAAGCCACCCCGAGCGACCGTCTCCGAGCTGTCGCCGCCGAGGCCGCCGCGCTCCTCGACGCGCTCGTCACCGACGGCACATCGCTCGGCGTCGCGTGGGGTGTCACAGCGGCACACGTGGCTCGCGAGTTGAAGCCCCAAGCCGTATCAGGAGTCGAGGTGGTGCAGATCAACGGCGCCACGCACGCACGCGACTCCAGCACGCCCTACATCGGCTCCCTGTTGCAGGCCTTCGCCACGAATTACGGCAACGCCCAGGTCGTTCCGTTCCCCGTGCCGACCTTCTTCGATCACCCAGAAACGCGCGAGGCGATGTGGCGCGAGCGCTCGATCCGCAACGTGCTCTCCTCCATTGAGTCACTCGACGTGGCCCTCTTCGGCGTCGGCTATCCGCACGCCCGCATCCCGTCGCACGTGTACGCCGCGGGGCACGTCGAGCCAGCCGACCTCGCCGCCGCCATCCACCAGGGGGCGGTCGGCGACGTATGCACCGTCATGCTGCGCGCGGACGGCTCTCACGAGAGCATTCATCTCAACACTCGTGCCACGGGCCCGAGCCCGAGCACGTTGCGCTCCATCAAGCACCGACTGTGCGTGGTGGGCGATCCGAGCCGCACCGTCGCCCTGTTGGCGGCGCTGCGCGCAGGCGTGGTGACGAACCTCGTCGTTGATGACTCCACTGCGCGGGCACTCGCCCGGCACCTCCAGTAGTTGCCCCCAACATAACGCGAACCACCCCGCGTTACGGCGGCATTCATTGCAGAAGTGTGCAGGCCGCGCATGTATGAGTGAGCATTCGTGCAATCGCTCCACAAGCCCATCAGAACGCGCTTGGATAGGAATAGGCAGCGTGTATCTAGACATTGCCGGAGAGGACCAATGATGGTGCAACAGCTGAAGGCCGATGTTGTAGTGATCGGCGGTGGCTCCACAGGTGTGGGCGTGGTGCGCGACGCAGCGATGCGCGGCTACTCCGCAATCCTGGTGGAGCGAGACGACCTAGCGTGCGGCACGACGGGACGCTTCCACGGGCTGCTCCACTCGGGCGGGCGATACGTGGTGAGCGACCCCCAGTCAGCGACGGAGTGCGCGGAAGAGAACGAGATTCTGCGACGCATCCAGCCCGCCGCCATTGAAGACACCGGCGGCATGTTCGTCACCCTGCCCGGCGACGATCCCGCCTTCGCCGACGAGTTCCTCAAAGGCGCCGCGGCCACCGGTGTTCCAGCCCAAGAGATCTCCGCGGCAGAGGCGCTGCGTCGAGAGCGCAGGCTGAACCCCGGCATCGGGCGAGCCATCGAGGTTCGTGACGCCTCCGTCGACGGATGGGCGCTCGTATGGGGCGCTGCCCGCTCCGCGATGGAATACGGCGGCAAGGTGCTCACCTACCACAAGGTGACGAAGATTCTTCGCGAGGACGATCACGTCTCCGCGGTGCTGTGTCGCGACGAGCGCAACGGCGAAGATGTGCAGATCGATTGCCGCTTCGCCTTGAACTGCGCTGGGCCATGGGCCGGACAGGTGTCGGCCATGGCGGGCTGCGAACCCGTCGCGGTCGTCCCCGGCCGCGGTGTCATGGTGGCGATGAACCACCGCATCGTGAACACCGTCGTGAACCGCCTCGTCTACCCCACCGATGGCGACATCCTCGTGCCGGCGCACACGGTGTCCATCATCGGCACCACCGACGTGCACACCGACGATCCCGACAACACGCACGTGCCTGCCGACGAGGTGCAGCAGATGCTGGATGCGGGCGAACACATGATTCCCGGCTTCCGCAGCAACCGCGTTCTCCGAGCCTGGGCTGGCAGCCGTCCGCTGGTGAAGGACCCACGCGTGAGCAGCGACGACACCCGCCACATGAGCCGCGGCATGTCCATCATCGACCACTCTCAGCACGACGGCTTGCGCGGCTTCCTCACCATCGGCGGTGGCAAGCTCACCACCTATCGGCTCATGGCCGAACACATCGTCGACGCGATGTGTCGCCAGCTCGGTGAGACTCGACCCTGCCGCACCGCCGACGAGGCAGTGCCGGAGGAACACCACAAGATCCACAAGATCACCGACCGCCTCGAGCAGCGCGAGGAAACTCGCTTCGACGAACGTCTCCTGTGCGAGTGCGAGCTCGTTACCGAGCCGGCCTTCCGCGAAGCCCTCGAAGCACAACCCGACGGCAACCTGGACGACCTGCGTCGCCAGCTTCGCATCGGCATGGGCCCCTGCCAGGGCGGGTTCTGCGCGACGCGCGCCGCCGGCGTCGCGTGCAGTGCGCGGAAGGATAGCGCCGAGGAGGCGTCGCACCTTCTGGAGGCTTTCTTGAAGGGCCGTTGGAAGGGCGTCCAGCCCGTTCTGGTCGGCGACCAGGTGCGTCAGCAGGCGCTGGACGACTGGATTTACACGGGGACGCTCGACGTAGAGCACCTCCCCAAGGGCGAGGCACAGGAGGAAGTGCGATGAAGGTCTGCGTCATTGGTTCCGGGCTCGCAGGGCTCACCGCAGCGATCCGTCTTCTCGAGGCCTGCATCCAGGTAACGCTGGTCGCGAAGGGGCCAGGCGGTCTGCAGCTGGGCCAGGGCACCGTCGACGTGTTGGGCTACGCTCCGCAGCGCGTGCAGACGCCGCTCGAGGTGCTGGACGACCTGCCCGACGGTCACCCGCTGCGGGCGCTCGGCGCGCAGACCGTGCGCGAGTCGGTTTCGTGGCTGGGTGAACAGCTCGGGCTGGAGGGTTCCGTCGACGAGAATCTCCACCTCCCGACCGCCGTCGGTGCGGTGCGGCCGACCGCGCTCGCCGCGCCATCGCTCGCGGGTGCCGATGTGAACACGCACACGTCGTTCGCCGTCGTGGGTGTGCAGCAGCTGAAGGATTTCCAGGCCGCATTGATTGCCGGCAACCTCAATCGCACCACGTTCGGCGACCGGCAGCTGCGCGCAGAAGCTACGTCGGTGGATTTCCCACCTCGCAGGGGCGAACAAGACCCCTCTCCCGTGCATTTCGCGAAGGCTCTCGACGATCCGGTCGCGCTGAAGCAGTTCGCCAAGAAGGTGGCTGGAGCCGCCGGTGACGCGGATGTGCTGCTCGTGCCCGCCGTCGTGGGACTCGACAATCCTGAGGCCTGGGCGATCTTCCAGGACGCGGTGGGCAGGCCGGCAGCCGAGGTGTCGATGCAACCCCCGTCGATGCCCGGCTTGCGGATGTTCCGCGCGTTGCTAGAGCAGGCGCGTGGGCTCGGGGTGCGCCACATCCAGGGCGTGCTGGCTACGGGCTTTGAGGCATCCGACGGGCACGTCACCGCCGTCGAGGTGGCATCGGCCGGGCACACGAAACGCGTCCGCTGCGACGCGGTCGTGCATGCTCCTGGCGGTTTCGAATCGGGCGCCCTCGCCGTCGATTCCAAGGGGAACATCACCGAGCGTCTCTTCGGGCTGCCACTGACGGCCAACACCATGGAGGGGCTCGTGCTTGCTGATCACAGTGCTCCCCAGCCCCTGTTTGAGGTGGGTGTGAAGGTCGACGAGGCCATGCGCCCCGTCGGTGCATCGGGAGCGATCTACGACAACCTGTACGCCGCTGGCGGCATCCTCGCCGGTGCCCAGCGTGCGCGAGAGAAATCCGGAGATGGAATCGCTGTGGCGAGCGCATGGCGCGCCGCCGCTTCAATCCTGGGAGGTTCACGATGAGTGCAAAGTCTGCCGCCAAACTGCGCGAGCGTCTCGACAACGAGATGCGCCGCGTCAGCCTCGATCACTGCGTGAAGTGCACCATCTGCGAGACGGCGTGCCCCGTCTCCGGCGTCACATCGCTGTTTGAGGGGCCCAAGTATTCCGGGCCCCAGGGCGAGCGTTACCGCGATGGCGCCTCCGTCGACGATTCGATCGACTGGTGCTCCAGCTGCGGCACGTGCACCGTCGTGTGCCCGCAGGGCGTGCAGGTGGCCGAGATCATCTCGCTCGCCAAGGCCGTCAAGCGCGCGGAGCACGGCGGTCCGGTGCGTGACCGGCTCCTCACCCAGACCACGCTTATGGGTAAGGCCATGACCCCGGTGGCGCCGCTGGCAAATGCGGTGCTGAAGAACAAGCCCATTCGCAAGATCATGGAAGCGACGGTGGGTGTCGCTGCAAACGCTCCCATGCCGCCTGCGCAGAAACAGTCGCTGCACAGCTGGCTGAAGCGTCGCAAGCAGCCCACTGTGAAGCCCACCCGCGGTGCGGTGGTGTACTTCCACGGCTGCGCCGGCGGCTACTTCGAGGTGGAGGCCGCGAAATGCGCCATCGAGGTGTTGGAGCATCTCGGCTATGAGGTGCTGGTGCCGAAGCAGGGCTGCTGCGGGCTCGCGTCGCAAAGCAACGGCCTCTTCGACCAAGCCACCAAGTCTGTACTCGCGCTCGCCAAATCGCTTGCTAGCGCTGGCAAGGAGCTGCCGGTGGTGTCTACCGCGGGCAGCTGCGTCGGCATGCTGAAGCACGAAGCGAAGCATTACCTCGGCATCGACGATCCGATTCTCGACGACGTGAGCGTGCGCTCCTACGACATCTCGGAGTTCCTGATGGATCGGTACGACGAGGGCGAGCTGGAGTTCGACTTCCAGCCCATCGAGATGCAGATGCCGTACCACCAGCCCTGCCAGGTGCGTAGTCAGGGCATGGGCGCCCCAGCTTCCGACCTCATGCGTCTCATCCCCGGGCTCAAAGTGCAAGATTCCAACGCCACCTGCTGCGGCATCGCGGGAACCTACGGCCTCAAGAAGGAGAAGTACGACGTCGCCCAGGCCGTCGGTAAACCATTGTTCGACATGGTGGAGCGCACCAACGAGGGGCTCGTCGCGTGTGACACAGAAACCTGCCGCTGGCAGATCCAAAACTCCACCAAGGTCACTGCCGTGCATCCCATCATGCTGGTGCACCAAGCGCTGGGGCTGAGCGAATCGCCCAGCAACTGACCACATACCCCGGATGTCGCCTCGACGAGTACTCGTCGAGGCGACAATGTTGTTGCACGAACGCAATAGGCTGGTGTTCGATCGTGCACGAACGTTCAGGAAGGGACGCCCCAGCGAAGCTACGTGCTTGAATATCGGAGAGCCCGGTACTGACGGTATTCAACGATAGGAACCCGGGAAACCACGACATAGCAGTCAAGAGCAAAGAGGCCAACGATGGACTTCGCAACTATTTTTCTATCCGAATTCGTAGGAACAGCGTTACTGTTACTCCTTGGTGGCGGCACCGTCGCCTGTACGGCCCTCATAAAGTCGAAGGGTAAAGATTCAGGATTCCTCTTCGTCAACTGGGGCTGGGGCCTCGCAGTGATGATGGGTGTGCTCGTCTCGTACAAGTCCGGCGGCCACCTCAACCCTGCGGTGACCTTCGGGCTCATGGCCAGTGGCGTCAAGTTCACTGGCGGTGAGATAGCGGGCTACATGCTCGGCCAGATGCTCGGCTCCATGGTCGGTGCCGGCCTGTGTTGGCTGACCTACAAGCAGCACTTTGATGAAGAGCCCGATCCGGCGACGAAACTCGGCGTCTTCTCCACTTCCCCGCAGATCCGCAACCCGCTGTGGAACGTCGTCACCGAGTTCATCGGCACCTTCGTGCTGGTGTTCGTGATCATCGGCGCAGGCAAGTACACCGCCGCGACGACGGCTGGTGCGGGTGTCGGACCGGCGAACCTAGGCTGGCTGGGCGCGTTCGGCGTCGCGCTGTTGATCGTCGTGATCGGTATCGCGCTGGGTGGCCCCACCGGATACGCCATCAACCCTGTGCGTGACCTCGGCCCACGTATCATGCACGCAATACTGCCCATCAAGGGCAAGGGCGGCTCCGACTGGGGCTACGCGTGGGTTCCCGTCGTCGGACCGCTGCTGGGCGGCGTCGTCGCAGGATTCGCGTCGCTGGTTCTCCTCCCCTGACCACCTACCAACTACAAGAATTGAGGTTCAACGATGACTGACAAGAAGTACGTACTCGCTATCGACCAGGGCACCACGAGCAGCCGAGCAATCATCTTCGACCACTCGGGCCAGATCGTCGCTACCGGCCAGAAGGAACACGAGCAGATCTTCCCGCGTGCAGGGTGGGTAGAACACGACCCCATGGAGGTCTGGGGGAACGTCCGCGAGGTCGTTGCCACCGCACTCAGCGCAGCCCAGATCAACCGTCACAGCCTGGCGGCGGTGGGTATCACTAACCAGCGCGAGACCACCGTCGTGTGGGACAAGAACACCGGCGAACCCGTCTACAACGCGATCGTCTGGCAGGACACCCGCACCGACAAGATCGTCAAGGAACTCGGCGGCGACGAGGGCCAGGACAAGTACAAGGATCGGGTGGGCCTGCCGCTGGCCACCTACTTCTGTGGGCCGAAGGTCAAGTGGATTCTCGACAACGTCGAGGGCGCCCGCGAGCGCGCCGAGGCCGGCGACTTGCTGATGGGCACCATGGATTCCTGGATCATCTGGCACTTGACCAGTGGTGTCGAGAACGGCGTGCATGTCACCGACGTGACCAACGCTTCCCGCACCATGCTGATGGACCTCAAGACCCTCCAGTGGGATGAGGAGATCGCAGCCGACATGGGCATCCCGATGTCGATGCTGCCGGAGATCAAGTCGTCGGCAGAGGTGTACGGCTACGGCCGCAAGCAGGGCCTCCTCATCGACACCCCAATCGCCGGCATCTTGGGCGACCAGCAGGCCGCGACGTTCGGCCAGGCCTGCTTCGAGAAGGGCATGGCCAAGAACACCTACGGCACCGGCAACTTCATGCTGATGAACACCGGCATCGAGCCCGTGCCCAGCGAGAACGGCCTGCTGACCACCGTCTGCTACAAGATCGGTGACCAGGACGCGGTCTACGCACTCGAAGGTTCGATCGCCGTCACCGGTTCGCTCGTGCAGTGGCTGCGCGACAACCTGCGCATGTTCGACTCCGCACCGGAGATCGAGAAGCTCGCAGAAACCGTCGACGATAACGGTGGCGCCTACTTCGTGCCGGCCTTCTCCGGCCTGTTCGCCCCGTACTGGCAGTCCGACGCGCGCGGCGCGATCGTCGGCCTCACTCGCTACGTGAACCGTGGCCACATCGCGCGTGCGGTGTTGGAGGCGACGGCCTTCCAGACGCGTGAGGTGCTCGACGCCATGGAAGCCGACTCCGGTGTGCAGCTCACCGAGCTCAAGGTGGACGGCGGCATGACCGCCAACGACCTGCTCATGCAGTTCCAGGCTGACCAGCTCGGCGTCGACGTGGTGCGCCCCGTCGTCGCCGAGACCACCGCCTTGGGTGCTGCCTACGCGGCGGGTATCGCCGTCGGTTTCTGGGAAGGCGAGCAGGACGTCATCAACAACTGGGCAGAAGACAAGCGCTGGAAGCCCGAGATGGAAGCTGGCGAACGCGACCGCCAGTACCGCCTGTGGAAGAAGGCCGTCACCCGCACCTTCGACTGGGTGGACGACGACGTGCAGTGATTCGTCGTTCTCTCCTCGACGCGGCCCCGTATGCCTCACCGGTGTGCGGGGCCGCGTCGTCGCGTGGAACCTGAAGATAGATCAAGTTCGTGGCTCATCTACCCACCACGAACTTGATCTATCTTTCGAGGATTGTGCTCAATCGTGCAGGCGCTGGCTCACGACCGTCGAGATGCCGTCGCCACGCATCGTGACGCCGTAGAGCGAATCGGCGATCTCCATGGTGCGCTTCTGGTGCGTGATGACGAGCAGCTGCGAGTTCTCGCGAAGTTCCTCGTAGATGCCGAGTAGCCGCCCGAGGTTGGCGTCGTCGAGCGCCGCCTCCACCTCGTCGAGGATGTAGAACGGGCTCGGGCGGGCGATGAAGAGCGCGAACAGGAATGCGACGGCCACCAGTGAGCGCTCGCCACCCGAGAGTAGCGAGAGGCGCTTGACTTGCTTGCCCGCCGGCCGAGCTTCGACGTCGACGCCGGTGTTCAGCCAATCGCCAGGCTCGGTGAGGACAAGTTTGCCCTCACCACCGGGGAACAGCCGGGTGAAGACCTCCCCGAAGGCGCGCTCCACATCGACGTAGGCCTCCTCGAACACCTGCTGCACCTTGTCGTCGACTTGTCGGACGATGTCGATGAGGTCCTGGCGGGTGGAGCGGAGGTCGTCGAGTTGCTCGGCGAGGAACTGGTGCCTGGCGGTCATGGCGTCGAACTCCTCCAGCGCGAGGGGGTTCACTCGCCCTAGGAGTTGGAGATTGCGCTCGGCGGCCCGGAGGCGTTTCTCCTGCTCGGCCCTGACGTACGGGATGGGGTCGGGTTGCTCGTCGTCGGGTTGCAGGGCCGTGCCGTCCTCGCGCGTGATGACCGGCACGAGCTGGTCGGGGCCGTACTCATCGATGAGCGTCTTCGGCTCCAGGCCGAGTTCCGAGAGCACCTTTTCAGTGAGTTGCTCGATGCGCATCCGGTGTTCGATGCGCGCCATCTCGTCCTTGTGAGCGCCGCGGATGAGCTCGTCGAGGTGCGCGTTCGCGGCCTTGGCGGCGTGGCGGGCACGGGTGGTCTGTGCCTCGGCTTCGCGACGAGCTTCGTCGGCGTGGTCGCGTTCGCGGGTGGCGAGCTGGCGTGCGTGCTCGACACGCTCGGCGAGCTGCAGCGCTGCCTCGTGTACGACGCTGGCCACCTGAGCCTCGCGACGAAGCTGCTCCAGGCGCGCCTTCGCCTTGGCGCGCGACTGCCGCTCATGCTCGGCGGCGCGCAACAACGAATCCGCGCGCCCGGCGACGGCCTTCACCTGCTCCTCTGCGGTGCGGAGTTGTAGGCGCGCGTCCATTTCCTTCTGTCTGGCCAGCCGAGCGGCCACGGCGAGCTCGTCGCGCTCCTGCGGATCGGGCTCGTCGTGTTCGCCCTCGTCAGAAGCTGCTTCGAGCCGCTGCTGGAGCTCGACGAGCTGGGCCTCGTCGTGTGCGCGCGAGGCGGTGGCCTGCTCGATCGCCTCGGCAAGGCGCTCAGCGTCCTTCATCGCGGCGGCCTGGGTTTGGCGGTAGGCGTTGAGCTGATCGGCCACGGCAGCCATGGCCGCATCCGACGCGTGCAGCTGGCCCAGTGCGTCGGCCTCGTCCCGCTCCGCCTCGGCCAGGCGCTCGCGCAGTTGCTCCTGCTCGAAGCGGATCCGGTCGAGTGCGTGTCCCTGCTCCTCCAACAGCGTCTCCGCCTCCGCGAGTTGGGCGGAGACCTCGATGAGCGACGGCCCCGTCGCCGACCCGCCCTCAACCAGCCAGGAACGGTACACGTCGCCGGATCGCGTCACGGCGGTCAGGTGATTGCCTGCCACAGCCTTCGCGGCCTCGTCTCCGTCGTCGGCGAGCACGACGTCGGCGAGCAGCCACGCCACGGCGCTTGCTACCTCGGGCTTCGCCTGCACGACGTCGATCGCGGCCCGGCCCTGGGCGCGACTGGGTGTCGGGGCATCGGCGTGGGCGACCACCAGCGACGCTCGGCCCAACTCCTCCCCCGCGAGGTGGGTGAGGGATGTCGTCGCGCCTTGCAGCCTCTCAACGACGACTGCCTCCGCCGCAGCACCCAAGGCCGCGGCGATCGCTGATTCCCAGCCTTGCTCTACGGTGAGGAAGTCACTGAGCCGGCCGAGCACCTCGTCGCGCCCCGATTCGAGCAGCGACGCCGACCCGTCCTTGCGCTCAGTCATGAGGCGCAGCGCGTCCACTCGCGCCTGCGTGCCAGCGCGCTCGCGCTGGAGCTCCGTCTCGGCGGACTTATTATGCTCGACGGCCTCCGCCGCTGCCTCAAGTGCTTCGGCCGCCTGCTCGTAGGTGGCATCCAGGTCGGATTCGTCGGCGCCCAGCCCAGCCAGCGAGGCTTCTGTCGATCGGTACTGCTTCGCTGCGTCGTCTGCGCGGGCCAGCGCCTCGTCACGACGACGCTCGAGGCGCGCCACTTCTTCCTCGGACGCTTCGAGGCGTGACTTGATGGAGTTCACCCGCCCCGTGAGCCGGGCGAGGCCCTCTCTGCGATCAGCGACAGCCCGCAGCGCAGCGGAGTAAGCGGCCTCGGCCTCGGCGTGCTGCTGTTCCGCGCCGTTGCGGCGCAGGGTTGCGTCGGTGAGCGCCTCGTGCGCGGCCTCCACGTCGGCGCGCAGCCGCTGTTCTCGCTCGCGAACTTCCCTCGCCTCTGCCTCGAGCTTCTCCGGATCGCGGCCGCCGACGTCGAGCTGCGGCTGGTTGTCGCCCATGCGGGCACGCTCGGATGCGACGGTGATCGTCGACTGTACGCGCTCACGGAGGGCAGCGAGGCCGTACCACGTTTCCTGGGCGCGGTCGTAGTTGGCGGAGGCCTCTTTGAGCGCGCGTTCTGCCTCTTCCTCAGCGGCGAGCGCGTCGCGCACGGCCTGCTCCGCGCGGGCTTTCGCTTCTTCCATCGCGCGCTCGTCGGCGAGCTCGGCTTCAAGCGCTTGCTGGGCGGCCGAGAGATCGTCGGCGAGAATGCGCGCCTTCGCATCGCGCAGCTCCGACTGGATCACCGCGGCCTTGCGGGCGGCCTGCGCCTGGCGCCCGAGCGGTTTCAGCTGGCGCTGCAGCTCTCCGACGAGGTCGGTGAGGCGTTCGAGGTTGGCTTTGGTGGCCTCCAGCTTGCGCAACGCTTTCTCTTTGCGCTTGCGGTGTTTGAGCACGCCGGCGGCTTCCTCGATGAATCCGCGTCGGGATTCGGGGGTAGCTTGGAGGATCGCGTCGAGCTGTCCCTGCCCGACGATGACGTGCATCTCGCGGCCGATGCCAGAGTCGGAGAGAAGCTCTTGGACGTCGAGGAGTCGCGCTTGCGCGCCGTTGATCTGGTACTCGGAGCCGCCGGAGCGGAACATGGTGCGGGTGATCGTCACCTCGGAGTACTCGATGGGCAAGGCGCCGTCAGAGTTGTCGATGGTGAGCTCCACTTCGGCTCGGCCGAGCGGGGCACGCTTCGCGGTGCCGGCGAAGATCACGTCTTCCATCTTGCCGCCGCGGAGCGTCTTCGCGCCCTGCTCGCCCATCACCCAGCTGAGGGCGTCTACGACGTTGGATTTGCCCGAGCCGTTGGGCCCGACGACGCAGGTGATGCCTGGCTCGAACACCAGCGTGGTGGCAGAGGCGAACGATTTGAAGCCGCGGAGCGTGAGCTGTTTCAAATGCATGCAATCACACCTCCGTCGGATTCTGGTCGGCATCGAATCTTGGCGCTCGGACCGCCCTGAACGTCCACAGTTTATTGACTATGAAGTTGATGGGAAGGGTCAGGAAGATAGCGATGAGCTGGCTCCAGTATTCCCGTGAGCGGATGCCTTTCTCCTCATGGAACCACGGTTCCGGGAGGTAGAAGGGCGTCGTCGGGTTCGTCATGAGGATCTTCAGTAGCGCTCCCACAAACATCGCGACCGACCCGACGACGAAGAAAGGCCAGAATTCTTTCCACCAGCCAGCTACTTTTTGGGATTGGAACGTCCACCAGCGATTGAACTGAAAGTTCCACACGTTCGCCACGACGAACGGCACAAACCAAGCCAGGAGCGTGAATCGGATATTCCACCTAGTTCCCGGGATTGACCACAAAATGTTTTGCGCGTTGACCGAGCCGCCGTTGAGTTTATTCATGGCGATGTTCACCGCCATGTTGACCAGCACACCCGAGCCGCCCACGATGCCGAACTTGAGAAGTTGGCGAATCGAGTGCCCATGGCGTTGCACAAGTTGCTTCATGCAACCTCGTCCATCTGCTCCGGCCTCCGGTGGGAGTTCAGCACCGGACAGGCTGCTGGCACGGTCAAATACATGAGGGACAGATTACCCGTTGCGCGCCTACGAACCTTCTGGACCCAGCGATGGAGGGAGACGTAATCGCAGAACACTGCGCGGCTGCCATGACCTCATCGCGTGCCAACATGTTCCTAGGTCATGGGAACTCGGTGTCTCGATCGTCGGAGTAACTGCCGTGTGCTACGGCTTCCTCATTTCATTCGGACTTCACGGCGTTGCACCAGCGACGAGGTCTCGCGTCGTGATGGTCGGCGCTGTGGTGATCCTGATTCTCGCAGTAGCTCTTGGTGCTGTTTCCCCTCCTGAAGGTGTACTAATGCCCAACGACGTTGTTCGCATTTCATTCTTCGCCCGCTGGCGCAACCATCCCCTGACGCTCATTACCGCGCTCTTAGCCGTGGTGTATGGGCTCGGATTCGCATTCGAATGGTGGGGCCCCGAGAAACCAGCGGTGTTCTACGGTGGAGCGGTGCTGTGCCTGGCACTGTTCACCGCTTCGCTCATCGCTGCCGCACGCAAGCGCTAGCGACTGCCACCTCGCCGACGGGTGTTGCGTCTCCACGTACCGTGGTGTCATGGCAGATGATTTCTATGCGGTGAACGCGGAATGGTACGCCGCCCTGGTGGCGCCCTGGCAAGACGATGCCGACCGTACGCTCTCCGAGCTGCTCGGGCACATCGACGGCGGCGCCGTCGTGGACATGGCCTCCGGCGTGGGCAGCGCGCTGCCAATGCTGCGGCGGCTCGGGGCAGATCAGCTGTTCGCCGTTGAACCGTCCGCCGCGATGCGAGTTGGCCTGATGACCACCGTCGCCAGCGACGAGGGTCTCATGCGCACGACGACCGTCGTCGCCGCTCCGATGCCCGATGCGGTAGACGTGCTTCCCGACGAGTGGAGTGGCGCCGTGATGCTCAACGCCCTCGGCCATCTCAGCGACGATGAACGCGCGGTTCTGTTCGAGGCAGTCGGACAACGACTTCGACGCGGGGGACGGTTCGTCGTCACCCTGCAGCCTCCAGATCACGTGACGAGCGTGCCCTGGACGGATTTCGGTGCAGTGCGCGTCGGGGAACGTCGGCTCAGTACCCGAGGCCAGGCGGAGCCTCTCGACGACTCGCGCGTGTTGTGGACCATGGAATGGTCCCTCTCCGACGAACAGGGCGGCCTGATCGATCGTCGAACGGCCCACTACCCCTGGCTCGTACTCAACCGCGCCCAACTCACCGAGGAAGCGCAAGCGTGCGGCTTGGCCGTCGTCAAAGATGCAGGGACGGACTTCGCCATCGCCTTCGAGCGGCACTGACCTGGCGTCGCGCATCCCCGTGGCCGACCCGCCCGCGCACCTGTCGGTGGTTGAGTAGCCACGGAGTGGCGTATCCAAACCCGGCACCAAACTTCAGTCCGTGCATCTTGATTCGGCGACTGCGTCGCCTACTCGATGGTCAGGCAGAGCGATCACCGCAGGCGCTGGCATTTGGGGCACCAGAAGCTGGATCGATTCATAAACGCGCTGCGGCGCATCGGCTTCCCGCAGCGCTTGCACGGTAGCCCCTCGCGGCCGTAGGCATCGAGCGAGCGGTCGAAGTAACCCGACTCGCCGTTGACGTGCACATACAACGAGTCAAACGAGGTCCCGCCAGCGGCGAGCGCCTCACGCATCACGTCGGTGGCGTACCGCAGCAAGCCCGTGGCCTGCCGGGGGCCGAGGTTCCCCGTCGGGGTTTCGAAGTGGAGCTTCGCCCGCCACAGGGCCTCGTCGGCGTAGATGTTGCCGATCCCAGAAACCAGTCTTTGGTCGAGCAGCGCGCGTTTCACCGTCGAACGTTTTGCGCGCAGACGCCGGGCCACGTCGTGGATGCGGAAGTCCAACGAGAAGGGGTCCGGTGCGATGTGCGGAACCGGGTCATCCGCCAGCCCCGGACGCAGCTCGAGCCCGCCGAACATGCGCTGATCGACGAAGCGCAGTTGCTGCCCGTCGTCGAGATGCAACACGACGCGTGTGTGCCGCACCAGCGCGTCTGCAGGCTCCGCGACCCGAAACTGCCCGCTCATGCCCAAGTGGCATAGCAGCGCATCCGGCCCAAGCGTGAGCCATAGGTATTTGCCCCGCCGACGAGCTCCGTCGACGACGCTGCCCCGCACCATTGCGACGAAGGCGTCCGCGCCGCCGGGGTTGTTGCGCACCGGGCGCGGGTGAAGGACATCGACGTCGAGGATCTGGCGTCCGACAAGGTGGCTCTCGAGTCCTCGTCGAACTACCTCTACTTCCGGCAGCTCAGGCATCGCCCAGTGCAGCGACGGCTTCCTTCGCCGCGAGCTGCTCGGCGCGGCGTTTGTTGGTACCAGCACCGCGACCGCGCGCGACGCCGTCGATCAACACCGTGGCCACGTAATGGCGGTCGTGATCGGGCCCAGAGCCTTCCACCTCATAGGTGAGGCTCCAGCCATGTTGCGCGCAGCGTTCCTGGATGACGGTTTTGAAGTCGGTGTACTCCCCCGCTTCCACCACCTCGATGATGAGGGGGTCGATCACGTGGTGGATGAACCGCGACGCGGCCTCCATGCCTTGTGAGAGATAGATACAACCGATGATGGCCTCGGTGGTATCGGCCAGGATGGACTTCTTGTCATGGCCACCCGTCGAGATCTCGCCCTTGCCGAGCTTGATCAGCGCTCCGATCTCGAGGCTGCGCGCCACCCCGGCCAGCGCAACGGCGGACACCACCGACGAGCGCAGCTTTGCCAGCTCCCCTTCGGCTAGCCCCGGGTACTGGCGGTAGATGTGGTCGGTCACCACGATCTCGAGCACCGCATCGCCCAGGAACTCCAGTCGCTCGTTACTGGGTATGCCGCCCGCCTCGTACGCGAAGCTGCGGTGTGTTAACGACAGCTCAAAGAGCTGGGCGTCGACCTCGACGTCCAGCTCTTGAAAGAGTTGCAGTAGCTTGCTCAGGCCTCGGTGACCTGGCGACGCTGACCGCGCGGGCCGTACTGACCGCAGGAGGGGCAAGCGGTGTGCTGCAGGTGCGGCTCACGGCAAGCGGGGTTCACGCACACGACGGTGGGGACGACGGAGGTCTTCCACTGCGCACGACGCGAACGGGTGTTGCTGCGCGACATCTTCCGCTTCGGAACAGCCATGATCTTCTCCTAGTTCAATTCCGCAAAAAGTCAGTTGTTGGTCTCGCCGAGCAGTTCAGAGAGACCCTCCCAGCGGGGATCGATCTTCTCCCCGTGGCTGTGGGCGGGATCGTCGTTGCGGTTGAACCCGCAATCGGGGCAGAGCCCCAGACAATCATCGCTGCACAGTGGCGTGAACGGCAATTCGAGCACCACGGCGTCCCGCAGGGTCTCGTCCAGGTCGATCGTGTCGTCGACCACGACGCTCTCGTCCTCCTCGACCTCGCGGCCGGGGTAGAAGAAGAGTTCCTGCAGGTCGAAGGTCTCCTCATACTCGATGTCGTCCAGGCAGCGGGCGCATTCGCCATGCAGTTGCACGGTGGCGGTTCCCGTCACCAGGACTCCCTCGACTACGGCCTCGAGCTTGAGATCGAGCTCGACGTCGGAGCCCTCGGGCACCCCGATCACTTCGATGCCGAGGTCGGCAGGGGCCGGGACCGTCCTCTGGATCACCCTGGTGGAGCCAGCGCTCCGACCGAGCTCATGGACCTCGAGGACGAGGGGTGAGCGACGATCGGGGTGGTGCTGTACGGGTGACACGTCGGAATCCCTTCGCCTAACCGTCCATGACCTCGTCATGACCGACTGCCAACTCTACCGAAAACCGGTGCCGGCACCAAATCTCAGGTCAGTCCCATGACCGTGGGCAACCAGAGCGAGACCCGCTCAACAACCCTGCGCCGACGGCGGCCAGCCCGCCCAACAGCAGTGTTCGTCTGTGCATGGGGGTTCTCTCAACAGTGAGGTCTGGGTCTGCTCCCAGCTGAGAGCAGGGTAGGAGTCAGAGGGCGCCAGCCGCACTGGGATGCCATGTGTTGCCATCGAGCCCCTGGTCCCACCCCTAGGTGTTGACCCCGGATAGGTTGGGTACACGCGCGGCTGGGGGTTGTCCCTTGAGTGCGGTGTGGCCTCGGTGGTGATTGTAGTGGTGGAGCCATTGGTCGAAGGCGTTGACGCGTTGGGTTTCTGATGTGTAGGGCTGGGCGTAGGCCCATTCTTCGCGCATGATCCGGTTGAACCGTTCGACTTTGCCGTTGGTCTGGGGCCGGTCGGGGCGGGGGCGTTTGTGCGTCACGTTGGGGCCGAGGGCCTCTTTGAAGGCGTTGGAGCGGTAGCAGGATCCGT